>JAOPZB010000213.1 GCA_025964355.1 Solirubrobacterales bacterium
GCAGACCCTCGTTTGACGCAATGCCGCAGGCCGCTCCCGTATGCTGCGCCGATCCGCGTGGCTCCGAACACCAGCAGAGCATGAGCACCGGCCTTCCCACCCCCCCGCGCACACCGACCGAATCGCCCGGGTCTCACAGCGGCCGCGGCGACTCGCGTACGGACGAGCGCAGGACGGAAGCCGCTGCAGCGCCGCGACGCGGCACTCCGCGGTGGGCGCCGTCGCCGCGTTTCACGCGTGTCGAGCTGCTGTCGATGATCGCGGCGGGCATCGTGCTCGCGCTGGTGACGACCTGGCCGCTCGTGCTGCATCTGCCGAGCCGCATCGCGCCAGACCTCGGCGATCCCGTGCGGACGGCCTGGGAGGTCGCCTGGGTCGGGCACGCGATGCTGCACAACCCGCTGCACGTGTTCGACGCCAACACCTTTTACCCGCACCCGAACAGCCTCGCCTTCTCGGATTCACTGCTGGGCTACGGCCCCGCGGGATTCTTCGGCTCGGGCACCGTCGCGGCATTGGTCCGTTACAACCTGCTGTTCCTGTTCGCTTGGTCGCTGTGCTTCGTCGGCGCCTACCTGCTCGCGCGCGAGCTCGGCCTCGGCCGGCTCGGCGGGGCCGCGGCGGGTGTCGCCTTCGCCTATGCGCCCTACCGCGTTACCGAGGCCGGTCACCTGCACGTCATCTCCTCCGGCGGCCTGGCGCTCGGCCTGTTCCTGCTGATACGCGGGTACCGGCGCTCATCCCGGATCCTGGTGCTCGCCGGCTGGATCGTCTCGGCTTGGCAGATCAGCCTCGGCTTCACGCTCGGCCTGCAGTTCGCCTATCTGCTCGCAATCCTCGCGGCGCTGCTGTTGCTGCAGTGGTGGCGTGGCCATGGCCTGGAGCGTGCGGGCTCGGCGATGCCCGCGCCAGCCGCGCAGGGCGAGGAGGGGGATTCTGAGCCCCGACCGGCCGGGCGTGGCGCGCTACTCCCACGTCGCGTACTGGCGGTCACGTGCATCGGCGTCGCGCTGCTTGGGCTGGTCACGATCTACCAGGCGCGTCCCTATCTGAAGGTCTCGCATGACTATCCGACGGCCAAACGGACGATCAAGGAAGTCAAAAACTACTCGTCGGGGCCGGCGGCGCTGCTGGCGGCATCGTCGGAGAATCGCGTGTGGGGGGACGCGACGTCGGGCATGCGGGCGAAAGTGCATTCCAAGAACGAGAGTGTCCTGTTCCCGGGCGGCCTGATCCTGCTGCTCGCGCTGGTCGGGCTGGTCGGGGTGCGCGGCTCTCCATTCACGCCTCGATTGCGCCTGGGACTGGCGGCCGGGATAGTCGTCTGCTCGATTCTGGGACTTGGGCTTGGATTGACCGGCGCGGGCTATCCGTACCGACTCGTCTACGACTACGCGCCGGGCTGGAACGGCGTGCGGGTGCCCGGCAGGATCTTCACGCTCGCCACCCTCTTCTACGCGCTGCTCGCCGGGGCGGGTGCGCAGCTGCTCGTGCGCCGCCTGGGGCCGTGGGCGGGGCGGCGGTCCCTGCGCAGCCTGCCGGCGCTCGCCGGCGCGGCGCTGGCGATAGGGATCGTCGGCGAAGGGGCGGGTCACCTCGCCCATCCCGTCGTGCCCCAGCCCGCCCGTGCCGAGGTGGGGCTTGCGGGACCGCTGCTCGATCTGCCCACGGACGGCCCCGCCGACCGCCTGTGGCAGTACTTCTCGACGGACGGCTTCTACAAGATCCCGGTCGGCAACAGCACGTTTGACTTCCCCGCCGTCGACGACCTGCGGGGGGGCATGAGCGGCTTCCCCGATCGGGCAAGCATCGAGAAGCTGCGCTTCTACGGAATTCGCACGGTCGTCCTGCACCTGCGAATGCCGCGCCTGCCCGGAATCGTCGGCTATGCGCACGCCGAGCCGCCGAACGCCTCGGCAGCGGCGTCGAAGCCGGTCGCAGGTCTCGGCGTCACGCGGCGCCAGGTCGGCTCCATCGTCATCTATCGGATCGAGCCCGGACCGGCGGCTCTGCACGGAACCAATTGATGGGCGCGCCCGAGGGCGGACCGCCGATGGGCGCGGCCGCGCCGACCGCCGCTGCTGGTGCCCATGAGCTGGGTCCGGATGGGGGTGCGAGCGTGCCGCGTCGGCGCCGGCGCACGGCGCTGTGGGCCGTCCTGCTCGTGGGGCTTGCGTTCGCCAGCGTGATCCAGAACTGGTCAGACAACCAGAGCTCCCATTACGACCTGATCCGCGCTCTCGACGCGGGCCGAACGACGATCGACGCCGGGCCCTATCGCACCAAAGACAAGGCCTACTACAAGGGCCACTGGTACTCGGCGCGCGCCCCGGGCCTGGCGATCTACTCGCTGCCCTTCTACGAGCTGATCAATGCTGTCGACGCCCCCGCGCTGGCGCGCAGCTCGCAGGCTTTGCGGGGTGAAGACGAGATGATCTACTTCGTCGGTCTATGGGGCAGCGTGCTCCCCGGACTGGTGATGCTGCTGCTCGTATGGCGCATCGCCGAGCGCTTCGAGCCGGGCTACGGGGGACCGACCGCGGTCGTGCTCGGCCTCGGGACGATGGTGCTTCCGTTCTCGACGCTGATGTTCTCGCACGTATTCGCGGCGACGCTGGGCTTCGCCGCGTTCGCCCTCATGGTTCGCGAGCGCGCCGGGCCACCCCGTCCGCTGCTGCTTGCGGCTGCCGGCGTGCTGATGGGCTACGCGATCGCCTCGGAGTATCCGTTGGCGTTGGTGGCGGCGGTACTCGGGCTCTACCTGCTCTCGCGCCAGGGGGCGCTTGCGCCGAGGCCGCTCGCCACGCGGGCCGGGGCCTACGTGCTCGGCGGCCTCGTGGGGATCGTGCCGCTGCTGCTCTACAACCATGCCGCCTTCCACTCCTGGACGCACCTCGCATATTCGAACATCCCGCAGCAGCACAAGGGATTCTTCGGTATCACCGCGCCCAGCCTGCGCGTGCTCGCGACGCTGCTGTTCGACTCGCGCGGGCTACTCACGCTTTCGCCCGTGCTGGCGATGGGCGGCGTGGGGACGGTCCTGCTCTACCGCCGCGGCCATCGCGCGGAGGCGCTGACGATCGCCGGAGTCTGCGTTCTCTACCTCGGCTACAACTCCGGCTACTACCTGCCGTTCGGAGGAGGCTCGCCGGGGCCGCGCTTCTTGATCACGATGCTGCCCTTCCTCGCCTTCCCGATCGCCCTGGCCCTGCGGCGCTTCCCCGGCCCCACGCTGGCCCTGGCGGCGGTCTCGATCACGACGACGGCTATCGCCACCATCACGCACCCGCTCGTGGGCTATGAGAACGAGACGGTTATCTGGATGCGGCTGCTCGGCAAAGGCTCATTCCAGCCGACGATCGCCTCCGCGTTCGGCCTCGGGCGCGGATGGGGCGCCATCTGGCCGTTCCTGCTCGCCGCCGCGGGCGCCATCTGGCTCTGCGTGCGGTCGACGCCGCGGCTGCGCCTGCCCGGCCGAGACCTGGGCGCCGGGCTGCTCGCGCTGACCGCATGGGCGCTGTTCGCCGCGCTCGCCCCCACGCTGCTGGGGATCGACCACCAGGGCCTTGAGAGCATCGTCAAAGCTGGCGACCACACGGCCCTGAACCTGACCCTCCACAACGGCGCCCGCTACCCGCTGAGGACGCTCGCGCCGGTCGCCGCCGGCGCCGGCCTGCTCGCGCTCGCCGCGATGCGCCTGCTTCGAAGCGATGCCGGACCGCCGTCAGCGCCCCCGGCCACGCGCGCGACGGCGCGCTCGCCGGCGCTCAGCGGCTAGTTGCGGGCGAGCTTCGCCGTGCAGGAGACGGCGTGAAGCTGTTTGCAAACCACGAGGTAGCCGGCCCGCGGCTGTTCGTGCGCGTTGGTCAGGCCGGCGTCGAACCGCGTCGAGTTCGTGCCTCCGAGCCAGTTGTATATGTAGAGGCGCTTGATCTGAGACTGTGACGCGGCCACGTTGAACATGTACTTGAGCACCTTCGCGGCGCGCGTCAGACCCGACCCGTTCCTGTTCGGGTAGGCGCCGCCGAACTTCACCAGCCCGCCGGTCTCGGTGAGCCACACCTGGCCGCCGAAGGCATGCACGAGTTCGCGCGTGCGCCAGCTTTCCAGGCGATTGATGTCCGAGTAGTTGTGCAGTCCCCAGATCTTCGGCATCACGGTCTTCAGGTGGCCGACTTCGTGTTTGAATTCGGAGATGTAGCGGAGCGTCGGACCGATGTTGTTGGCGTCGAGCACGTCGAGCCCGATCACGCTGCAGCGGTTGCATACCCGCAGCAGGGCCTGGTAGTAGCGGGCCGCCGCTCCGGCCGAGGGGCTCGAGAACGCGTGCGGCACGTTGCCGCGGTTGGCCTCGTCCCAGGACTGATACTGCTTGACGTTGGGGAAGAGCTTCACGAATTTCTTGACGTCGTGCTGGTACTGAGCGACGCTCGGCAGCCTCGTGGGCGTGTGCTCGGAGTGGTAGAAGGCGACGAGCACCTTCTGGTGCGTGGCTTCTGCGAGCTGGATGAACGTGATCGCCCGGTTCAGCGAGTCCTTGTGCACCGCGGCGTCATAGGGCGCGATGTATCGCACGATCCTGGTGTGCAGCCGGGTCCAGTGGGAGTTGCGGAACATGTGGGCATCCTCGTCGCCGATGCCCGTCATGTAGCTGCTGGCCGCATGTGCACGTGGCGGCGCCAAGGGGCGCGCGCCCGCGCCGGCGGGAGCGAGCAGGCCGACCATGGCCAGGGCGCCGAGCAGCATCGGCAGTCGAAGAGATAGTGGCGTTCGTCTCATATTGGGGAATGCGGTTGAGAAGAGCATGTCCTTGCTGCAACAGAGCTCGGCACTATAGGTTGCGCGATGCTAGAAGCTTTTATGTGGGGCACAAAAGCCGCGCAGATCTCACGGCGATACCCCGGTCCGCACAGCTTCGTCAGGCTCCCCCTCGACTCCTGCTGGTGCATCGCGCCTGTCCTCGCCGCCCGCGGAACGGCGGAGCGCTGGGTCGGCGACGATCTGCACGTCCACGCCCGGCAGCCCGTGCAGGATCTCGTCCAGCAGCGACCTCTGGGGCCGCACCCAGCCGAAGCGAGCGAGGCCGCGCCGCGGCCGAGGCGCCCCCATCAGGACGTATGTCGCGCCGATCGCGCGCGCCACGCCGATCGCTGTCGCTGCCACGTCTTCTCCCTCCTCGACGCGCAGGCGCGCCCCTAGCATCGCCGTGAGGCGCCGAAGCTCCTCGAGCCGGCTGCGATCCTCGGCGCTCGCTGCGCGCCCCGGTGGACGCACGACGAGCACGTCGAGCTGGGCGTCAAGGCGTTGGGCCGAGCGCCAGGCACGGCGCACGACGCGCTCCGAGCGCGGCGCCAGAGTGGCGAGCGCCAGCAGGCGATCGGAGATCGCCTGAGGCCCCGAGTGCCGCGGGCGGGGCAGCCCCTCGTCGTCCCTGTGGACGGTCGGGCTCGGCTCGAGCACGAGGCGCTTTTCCTCGACGTCCTCGGCCACCTGGCGCAGGGCCGTCTCGCGCAGCGCGGCGAGGTTCTCGATCTTGAAGAAGTTGCTCAGCGCCGCCGGGACCTGCTCTGGGGGATAGACCTTGCCGGCGCGCAGCCGGGCGATCAGGGCCTCGGGGGTCAGATCGATCAGGACGACCTCGTCGGCAGCCGAGAGCACCTGGTCGGGGATCGTCTCTCGTACCCGTGCGCCGGTGAGCTGGGTCACCTGGTCGTTGAGGCTCTCCAGATGTTGGACGTTGACCGTCGAGAAGACGTCGATCCCGGCGTCGAGCACGTCGCGTATGTCCTCATAGCGCTTCTCGTGCTCGAGGCCCGGAGCGTTGGTGTGTGCGAGCTCGTCGATCAGGCATAGCTCCGGCCTGCGCTCGAGCACCCGCGGGAGATCCATCTCCTCGAGAGGCGTGCCGCGATAGACGAGTTTGCGGCGGGGGACCATCTCGAGGCCCTCTGCCTCGGAGAGCGTCTCGGCGCGCCCGTGCGGCTCGAGATAGCCGATCACGACATCGCGCCCGCTGACGGCTTCGGCAGACCCCTCCTGGAGCATGCGGTAGGTCTTGCCCACACCGGGGGCCATGCCGATGAAGACCTTCAGATGTCCTCGCTCGCTCGACATGGGGACCATATGGGACGCTACTGCAGTGACCTCGTTCGAGACGGGCGCGGCGGTGCTCGGTGGACTGCTGGTGCTCGGCTCGCTGCTCTCCGGCCTGGCGCGGCGCAGCGTGCTCTCGCTCGCGGCTCTGTTCGTGCTTGCCGGATTCATCCTCGGCGAAGGCGCGACCGGCGCGCTCCAGTTCAAGGCGAGCTCGGGGCTTGTTCGCGATCTGGCGAACGTCGCGCTGATCGTGATCCTGTTTCGGGACGGCCTGGAGGTCGACCGCGAGATGCTGCAGAGCCACTGGCATCTGCCCCTGCGCAAGCTCGTGATCGCGATGCCTGTGACCGCGGCGATCGTCGCCCTCTTCGCGCATGTACTCGTGGGCCTCGACTGGACCGAGGCCTTCCTGCTCGGTGCGCTGCTCTCGCCAACCGATCCGGTGCTCTCCTCGGGGGTCGTGACCGACCATCGGGTCCCACGTGTGATCCGCCACTCCCTCAATCTGGAGTCGGGCCTAAATGACGGACTGGCCCTCCCTGCCGTTCTGGTTTTCGCGGCGGCGCTGGAACCGAACCGCGGCAACTTCGTGTGGTGGCACTTCGTGCTGCAGGACGTGGGCCTGGGATTCGCGTTCGGCCTGTTCTGCGGCTTCGTGGGATCTGTGCTGATGCCCACGGGCAGGAACGAGGGGCTGTATCGCCCGATCCCGCCGCATCAGAAGGCCCTCTATGGACTCGGTCTCGCGTTCGCCACCTACGGTCTGACCGCGCTGCCACCACACGGCAACGGCTTCATCGCCGTGTTCGTCGCCGCGATCGTGATCGGCATCCGACGCCCGGATCTGCGCGCGTACTTCGCCGACCGCGCTGAGGAGGTGGTCGAGATCGTGAAGCTCGCGATCTTCGCCGTGTTCGGCTCGTTGCTGACTCTTCACGGCCTCTTCTCAGACGGCTGGGCGGCGGTTGGCGTCGTGGGCGCGACGTTCCTCGTGGCGCGGCCGTCCGCCGTTTGGGTCGCGCTTGCGGGAACGCGGCTGACCAACGCCGCCAAGGCGTTCATGGCGTGGTTCGGCCCGAAGGGAGTGTCTACCATCGCCTTCTCCCTTCTGATACTCGGGCGTCAGGTCGAAGCCGGGCAACGGATCTTCAACATCGCCGCGCTCGCCGTATTCGCCTCGATCCTCCTGCACGGGCTCACCGACACGGCGGGCGTCGGCTGGATCTCTCGGCGCCGAGAAAGTCCCATCGCGGGTGTCGACATATACCCCGGGCAGGGCTAGATGGACGCGGCATCGAGCTCGAGCATCGACGCGTCCGTGTCGAGCGCGTCCTGCACCTCCCGGACGGCCTGTGTCACGGCTCGCTCGGCGTGCTGATTGAACGGGGGCGATTTCGTCAAGGTCGGACCAGCGACTGGCCACGGCCTCCGTTGACTGAGATTCTCCGCGTGTCCTCGGGCGCCGGGCGGAGGATGAGGATCTCGGCCGGCACGCGCTCGAGCAACCACCTGAGATCGTCGTACCCGAGCCCTGATCGCTGGTCTTCGTCGGCTGACACGATGATGCGATCGAAGTGCTCCTGATCGAGTAGCCGTCGCAGTGCGTCGCGGGCCGATCGCCCGCGAGCGATGCGCGAGTCGACGGCAATCCCCAGCGAGGACACGCGTTGCTCGATCGCCTCGAGCAATGGCATCCCGCTCGCACACTGGACCGGCAGGGCGCTTTCCAGCGGCAGGTTCAAGGGCACCTGCGCCAGGTACGCGGGCATGATGATCGCGTTCTCGGCCTTCGCCAGGCGGACGGCGGCCTCGAACGAGCGACGCGAGATCGCCTGACCGGTGAAGGGGAGCAGAATCCGGCGGACGGGCCGCGTGGGGTTGCGGCCGGGCGTGCGTCCATGCGGCGGCAGCCAGTAGCCCGCCGCGAGTCCGGCCAGGGCGGTGCCGGCGGCGATGATCACGATGTCGACGACACTCATGGCTGCTCGACCTTCGAGCGACCGGAGCGGTCGGCGACGATCCGCACGTCGACTCCGGGCAGGCGCTGCATCAGACGCTGCGGCAGCGGCACGCGCAGGCGGGCAAGGCCGCGCGCGGGACGCGAGCGGCCGATCAGGATGTATGTGCTCGCACGGCGGCAGGCGACATCGACGATCGCAGCGGTCAGGTCGTCGGATTCCTCCTCGAGCATCTTCGCCCCGAGCACCGACGCGAGCTGCCGGAGCGCCGACAGCGAGCGGTCCTCGTCGTCGGATAGGCGCTGGCCCGGTTCGCGCACCCAGAGGAGATCCAGCTCGGCTCCGAGTCGCTGCGCCGAGCGCCATGCCCGGCGCACCAGGCGTTGCGTGCCGGGGTACGGCTCGACGAGCGCGAGCAGGCGCTCGCCGACGGCCTGTGGAGCGTCGGCCGCCAGGCTCTCATCGCGCGAGCCGACGAGCTCGGTGGTCAGTCGCTTGGCGCCGACCGCCTCGGCCACCTGGCGCAATGCCACCTCGCGCAGCGCGGCAAGGTTCTCGATGCGGAAGAAGTTGTTGAGCGCCGCATCGATCCGGTCGGCCGGGTAGATCTTGCCTTCGCGAAGACGGTCTAGCAGAGCCTCGGGCGTGAGGTCGATCAGCACCACTTCATCGGCGCGCCCCAGGATCCCGTCGGGAATGGTCTCACGCACGCGAACGCCGCTCAGCTCGGTGATGCGATCGTTGAGCGACTCGAGGTGCTGGACGTTCAGTGTCGAGAGGACGTCGATGCCGGCGGCGAGGATCTCCTCGACGTCCTCATAGCGCTTGGCATGTTCGATGCCCGGCGCGTTGGTGTGGGCGAGCTCGTCGATGAGGCAGAGGTCCGGACTCCGGCTCATGATTGCCCTTAGGTCCATCTCCTCGAGTGTCGTCTGGCGATAGGTCACGCGCATTCGCGGCAGCCTCGGCAGGCCCTCGGCCACCTGGGCGGTCTCGGCCCGGCCGTGCGTCTCGAGCAGGCCGATCACCACGTCTCGCCCCGCCTCCAGCTCGACACGGCCCTCGACCAGCATGCGAAAGGTCTTCCCAACCCCGGCGGCCATCCCGAGGAACACCTTGTGGCGACCGCGGCGCTGATCATCTGGTGCCGCCTTGGGGGAACGTAGCTCGGACGCGGTGATCGCCTCGCTCAGCCTCCAAGGAGGTTGTGCACGATCAGGTCGATCAGCTTGATGCCGATGAACGGGGCGATGATCCCGCCGAGGCCGTAGATGAGGAGGTTGCGTCGCAGCAGCGCGCTCGCCCCGATCGGGCGGTAGCGGACACCCCTCAGCGCCAACGGGATCAGCAGCGGAATCACGAGGGCGTTGAAGATGATCGCCGAGATGATCGCGCTGCGCGGCGAGCCGAGGCCCATGATGTTGAGGACGTGCAGGGGGCTTTTTCCGCCTGGAGTCGCGGCCCAGGTCGTGACGAAGATGGCCGGCAGGATGGCGAAGTACTTGGCGACGTCGTTGGCGATCGAGAACGTGGTCAGCGCACCACGCGTGATGAGCAGCTGCTTGCCGACCTCGACGATCTCGATCAGCTTCGTCGGATTGGAGTCCAGGTCGACCATGTTTCCCGCCTCGCGCGCCGCCTGCGTGCCCGAGTTCATGGCAACGCCCACGTCTGCCTGGGCGAGCGCCGGCGCATCGTTGGTTCCGTCTCCGGTCATCGCGACAAGTCGGCCGTCGCCCTGCTGTTCGCGGATCAGCTCGAGCTTGGCCTCCGGTGTGGCTTCCGAGAGGAAGTCGTCGACGCCGGACTCCTCGGCGATCTTGGCCGCGGTCAGCCGGTTGTCCCCGGTCACCATCACCGTCTTGATCCCCATCGCGCGCAGGTGATCGAAGCGAACGCGCATCCCCTCCTTGATGGTGTCCTTGAGGTAGATCACGCCCAGGACCTGGTTGTCGCGCGCCACGGCCAGCGGCGTTCCGCCCTCGCGACCGATGCGGTCGAGCTGGGCCTGCAGCTCCGGCGGCGGCGAGCCACCTTCGCGGGACACGAGCTCGATGATCGCGTCGCCGGCGCCCTTGCGCAGGCGCCTGCCGTCGAGGTCGACGCCGCTCATCCTCGTCTGCGCGGTGAACGGCACGAACTCGGCGTGCAGCTCGGTCATGTCGTGCTCGCGGATGCCGTACTGCTTGGCGAGCACAACGATCGAGCGGCCCTCTGGCGTCTCGTCCGCCAGCGAGGAGAGCTGCGCGACCTCGGCCAGCTCAGACTCGGGCACTCCCGGCATCGGCACGAACTCCGACGCGAGCCTGTTGCCGATCGTGATCGTCCCCGTCTTGTCGAGCAGGAGCACGTCGACGTCGCCCGACGCCTCCACGGCGCGCCCGGAGAGCGCGAGCACGTTGCGGCGCACCAGCCTGTCGATCCCGGCTATCCCGATCGCCGACAGCAGCGCGCCGATCGTCGTCGGTATCAGCGCGACCAGGAGCGCGATCAGTGTCGTCTCGGAGATCGGCGTGCCGGCGAACAGACCGAAGGGCCGCAGGGTCGCGACGACGACTATGAAGATCAGGGTCAGCGCCGCAAGGAGGATGTTGAGGGCGATCTCGTTCGGGGTCTTACGCCTCTCAGCACCCTCGACGAGCGTGATCATCCGGTCGAGGAATGACTTGCCCGGCTCCTGGGTGATTTCCACGATGATCTGATCCGAGGTGACGCGCGTTCCGCCCGTGACCGCGCTGCGGTCGCCGCCTGACTCGCGGATCACCGGCGCCGACTCGCCCGTGATTGCCGACTCGTCGACCGTGGCGATGCCCTCGATCACGGTGCCGTCGCCGGGGATGAGCTCCCCCGCGGGCACGACAACGATGTCGCCGCGCGTGAGCTCGGACGCCGCCTTGGTCGAGCCGTCTCGCATCCTGGCGACCGTCTCCTTGCGCATCGCTCGCAAGGTGTCCGCCTGCGCGCGACCACGCCCCTCGGCGAAGGCCTCTGCCATGTTCGCGAAGATCACCGTCAGCCACAGCCAGAACGCGATCACGAACGTGTACCACGCGGGCTCGTGGCCCCCGCCTAGCGGCCTGCCGCCCACGACCTGGATCAACCAGGTGACCGTCGTGATGACCGAGCCGATCTCGACGACGAACATCACGGGGTTGTGGATCTGCACCCGCGGGTCGAGCTTCTTGACGCTGTCGAGGAGCGCACGCCAGACGATGTCCCGCTGGAACAACGAGATCGCCTGCCGCTCGTGCGTGCCGGGCATCTGCGCGGACATCAGCGCACCCCTCCTGCGAGGCGGTCCAGGGCGAGGTTCAGCTCGAGCACGTTGACGCCGGGTTCACCGGAGAAGCCGAGCCCACGTGCGTCGGTGTAATTGGAGACCAGGCCATCGACGACGCTCAGCGAGAGCTTCCGCTTGGCGGCGATGCGGTGCGCCTGGATCCGGGCGTTCGCCGACGAGATTTCGGGGTCGAGGTTCGATCCGGAGGTGTTCACCGCATCCACTGGGATGTGCGCCACGGTCAGGGCCGGGTCATACGGCTTGTTGAGTTCGAGATAGGCCTTGATGTTTTCGGCGTCCGCTTCCTCGGTCGCCCTGTCGTTGGGGCCGCGGTTGGAGAAGGTGCTGGCAGCGGCGTTGTACGACCCGCCTTCGGTCGCCGAGGGACGCGACTGGAAGTAGCGTGGGTCCGGTTCTGTGACGAGTTCTCCTTCTGCTTCCTTGGGCTTGCCGTTCCTGTCGAGCACGGGGACCGAGAAGCTCTGGCCGATGATCTTCGAGCCGACCAGCTTGCCGCCCACGTAGACCTTCTGGCCGTTCGCATTGCCGGGGAACGCGACCTGGCCGACACCAGTGATGAACAACGGATAGACGAGGCCGAGCAGGACGGTCAGGACTACGATGCCGATGACGGATGTGACGATGTCCCGGCGCATGTCAGTAGAGGTGTCCAGTCAGGCCCTGGACGATCGGGCCGAGCAGCAGCGCGGGAAAGAACGTGAGCGCGCCGACGAGAATGATCACGCCGATCAGCAGCACGACGAACGTGCCGTTGTCGGTACGCATCGTGCCGAGACCGGCAGGCGTCACCCGCTTGCCCGCCAGCGCTCCGGCCACGGCGAGCGTCAAGAGGATCGGCCCGAACCGCGCGAACAGCATGACCAAGCCGCCGAGCAGGTCTGCGAACGTGACCCCGTGCGAGCCGACGTTTCCAGCACTGGGCTGGATGAAGCCCGTGTAGCCTGCGAACGCCGAGCCGTTGTTGTTGGATTGCGAGAGGTACGCGTACAACGTCTCTGAGAAGCCCTGGGGGCCCTTGCCGAGTTCGGAGATCGACGCGCGGCCGGCATGACTCGCGGTCGCCAGCGCGGTGGCGAAGAGAGCCGCCAGAGGTGTGACCAGGATTCCCAGACCGGCGAGCTTGATCTCTCTTGCCTCGAGCTTCTTTCCGAGCCACTCGGGGGTTCGTCCCACCATCAGGCCGCCGATGAAGACAGCCAGCAGCACGTACAGCAGGATCGAGTACAGCCCCGTGCCGACACCGCCGAAGATCACCTCGCTGGCCGATAGGTTGGAGAAGGGGATGGCTCCGCCGATGCCGGTGAAGGACTCGATCGCGCTGTTCACCGCCCCGCAGGAGGTGACGGTCGTGATCGTGTCGAACAGCGCCGAGCCCGCGATCCCGAAGCGCTGCTCCTTGCCTTCCAGGTTGCCGCCTCCGGAGCCTGAGATGACCTGCGTGTGGAGGCCGGCGGCGTGCTGCGCGGGCGAGCCGTGCGCCTCGGCGATGTAGGCGACGGCGACCGCGCCCAGGAACATCACCATCACCGTCGCGTAGATCGCGTAGCCCTGACGGCGATTGCCCGTCATGCGCCCGTACATGAACACGAGGGCCGCGGGGATGATCAGGACCAGCAGCATCTCGAAGAAGTTCGTGAATGCGGTGGGGTTCTCGAATGGGTGCGCGGAGTTGACGTTGAAGAAGCCGCCCCCGTTGGTGCCGAGCATCTTGATCGCCTCCTGCGAGGCGACCGGCCCCATCGCGATCGTCTGGGTCAGTCCGGTGACGGTGTGAGCGGTCAGGTAGTTGGAGAAGTTCGCGATCACGCCCTGGGAGACGAGCACGATCGCGCCGAGCACCGAAATCGGCGCCAGCACGTAGAGGATCGTGCGAACGAGGTCCTGCCAGAAGTTGCCGAGGCTCTTGCCGCTGCGACCGATGATCCCGCGAACGAGCGCGACGGCGACAACGATCCCGACGCCCGCCGAGAGCCAGTTCTGGACCGTCAGACCGATCATCTGGCTGAGGTAGCTCATCGTCGTCTCGCCGCTGTAGTACTGCCAGTTGGTGTTCGTCACGAACGACGAGACCGTGTTGAACGTCACGTTCCAGGGTGCCGAGTGATACCCGAGTGGGTTCAAGCCGTGTGGCACATAGAAGGCGTTCTGCGTGCGCAATATCAGGTAGAGAACAAGCCAGCCCGCGAGCGAGAAGATGATCAGGCTTTTCGCGTAGGCTTTCCAGTCCTGCCCGCGCTCCGGCTCGACCCGCAGGACTTTGTAGAGAAAGCGCTCGGGTCCGGCCAAGATCGGCGTGAACCACACGCGCTCGCCGGTGTAGACCTTCGCCATGTAGCGGCCGAGTGCGATCGCCAGCGCGGTCAGGATCACCACGAACAGGACGATGGTGAGCCAGCCGCTGAACGTCACAGCTTGTCACCGCGAATCAGCGCATAGAAGAGATAGATGATCACCAGCACCGAAACGACGAGGCCGAAGAAATCCGCCCCGCTCATGTGCGCGATGAAGAAGCCGAGCGGAATCGAGCTCATACCCGGTCGATCCCCTCGATCAGCCAGAGTAGGATCGCGAACGCTGCGATCCCGAGTACGACGGCCACGACGTCCATGGGGCAAATATGCCCCCCCGGCCATTACACGGGTATGACGATCACCGCCCGCGGCATAACGATTCCGTGACGGCGCCGCGACCACAATCCAAGGTGGGCCGAGATCGAGGTGGTCGTGCTGTGGACGACTCGCCCGGCGGGACATCGCTCATAGAGCGAACCTGTAACCAACACCGGGGTCGGTGACGATGTATCGAGGTGTCCCGCCGTCCGGCTCTATCTTCGCCCGCAACCTCGCGATATGGGTCCGCAGGGGCTGGACGTCGTTGACGTACTGAGGCCCCCAGACGTCTGTCAACAGGGCCCTGTGCGTCATCAGACGGCCGCGATTGCGCACAAGCACCTTCAGGAGTTCGAACTCGATGGGAGTCAGATGGACCGGCTCTCCGTCACGCCGGACCACATGGGCGGCCACGTCTATGTCCAACCCCTCCACGGCGATCCTCGGCTCCACTTCGGCGGACCCGGTCCGGCGCAGCGCGGCCTGCAAGCGTGCCACCAGCTCACGCGAGCCGAACGGCTTGGTTATGTAGTCGTCGGCCCCCGCCTCGAGCGCTTTTACCTTCTGCTCCTCATCGCCGATGGCGGACAACACGAGAATCGGCATCTCGCTCCATTCGCGCAGGCGGTGGGTGACCTCGACACCGTCCCCGTCCGGTAGGACGAGATCGACGATCGCCGCCTCCGGCGGATGGACCGCTGCGAGATCCAGAGCCTCCGCGGCCGTTTCAGCGCCGATCGCCTCGAAGCCCGCCTCACGCAGCACCACTTTCAGCGCGCGCACTATCTGTGGCTCGTCGTCGACGACGAGCACGCGTGGCCTCGGGGGCGCTGGCTGACCCTCTTGGCTCAAGGCGATGGCTCCGTACCGCGGTCGGCGGCGATCTGCCCGTCCATCGCGACCCCATCCGATGGCTCAGCGTCGGCTCGCTCGCCGCCGGCGTCCTGCAGCGGGAACT
The DNA here is from genome assembly GCA_025964355.1 of Solirubrobacterales bacterium. GTDB lineage: Bacteria > Actinomycetota > Thermoleophilia > Solirubrobacterales > Solirubrobacteraceae > Palsa-744. Next base: position 14,923 of record JAOPZB010000213.1, read on the forward strand.
CGAACACGAACGTCGCGCCCTGCCCGGGTAGCGACTCGACGTGCAGAGAGCCTGCGCTCGCCTCGGTGAAGCCTCGGGCGATGGCCAGCCCAAGCCCCGAGCCGCGGTGCCGAGCACCGGCGCTGCCGGCCCGGTAGAAGGGCTCGAACACTCGCTCAAGCTGGGCCGGCGGAATTCCCGGGCCGCGATCGACCACCCGGACGATCACCCGGTCGCCCGCCGCTCCCGATGTCCCGGCCCGCTCCTCAGCACCGCCGCGGCGCACCGGCGCCGCCGCGAGGCTCCGCACGGCCCTGGCTCGCACCGACACGGGGTGCCCTCCCGAGTGCCGTCTCGCGTTCTCGAGCACGTTCACGAACGCCCGCTCCATCTGCACGGGATCGACGCTGACCAGCGGCAGGTCCGGGTCGATCGACAGGCTGAACTCCTGCTCACCGGCCGCCAGCTCTCGGAGCGCCGCGCGGATGAGCTCCTCGACCGAGGTCCAATCTCGGCGTGGCTGCGCCGCGCCGGCTTCCAGTCGCGACAGGTCGAGAAGATTGTCGACGAGTCGCGACAGGCGGCGGGTCTCCTCTCCGATCACCGCGGCCATGTCCTCGCGCTCATGCGGCGACAGCGACGGCGAGCCGACGGCCTCGCCGGCGGCGGAGATCGCTGTCAACGGCGAGCGCAGATCGTGCGAGACAGAGCGCAGAAGGGTGGTCTTGACGGTGTCCGCCCGGCGCAGCGCAGCCGTCTCGACGACCCCGCCGAGCAGCGTGTCGCGCTCGAGCGCGGCGCTCATCAGCCCCTCGAGGGCAGGCACCACGCGCTCCTGGATCCTGCGCAGCTTGGCCTCGGAGGTGTCCGCGCCGACGAGCAGCGTCCCCAGCCGCTTGGTCCCGTCGCGCAGCGGAAAGGAGACGGTGCGCTCGTCCCCCTCCACGGCCTCGGTCTCGATCGCGGCGGAGTTCAGCCCGAGAGCGTTCGCCAGCCGCGCCGCGGCCGTCGGAAGGTCCTCGGCAAGACTGTTCCCGCGCAGCATGATGCGCGCCATCTCCGCGGCGAGATCTGCCTCCACCCTCCGGGCCTCGGCATCACGTGCGCGGGCCCGCGTCATCTCCGCAACCGAGCTGGCGATGACGGCCACGACGAGGAATGCGGCCAGCGCCACCCAGTCGCTCGACTCCCTGATCGTGAGTCGACCGACGGGCGGCAGATGAAAGAAGTTGAAGGCCAGCGCGCTGACGGCGGCGGTCGCCATGCCGAGCACTGCGCCCCATGTGATCGACACGACGAGCACGGCCGGCAGGTAGACCACGCTCAGCGACACGACGGGCGCCACGTGCTTCAGCGGATAGACGATCAGGGTGCACAGGGCCACCGCTGCGAGGGCGGCGATCGCGCCGGCGCGCCGGGAGGGAGCCTCAGAACCCAGCAGGAAGCCGAATGGAGGCGACACCTCACCAGACTAATGGCGCACGCGATCAGAATTTCGATTCGTCGTCCGTGGACGGCGCGACACGGGAGGGGCTCAGTCGCCGCCAGCCGTCGCCGCGTTGAGGCTCGCGGCGGCGCCGTAGGCCAGCAGCGCCTCGGGCAGGGCGACGCTCCCGTCGGCGCGCTGGCCGTTCTCGAGCAGAGCGACGATGGTGCGCCCGACCGCGACCGCCGTGCCGTTGAGCGTGTGCGGCGTCTGCGTGCGTTTGTCTTTGCGAATCCGGATGTCCAGGCGCCGCGCCTGGTAGTCGGTCGTGTTCGAGCAGGACGTCAGCTCGCGGTAGCGACCCTGGCTCGGAAGCCAGACCTCGCAGTCGTACTTCTTGGCGGCCGAGTTGCCGAGGTCGCTCACGGCGATGTTCATCACGCGGTAGGGCAGTCCCAGCTCGCTCAGAATCTCCTCCTCGATGGCGAGTATCCGCTCGTGCTCGGAGACGGAGTCCTCTGGAGCGACGAAGCTGAACATCTCGACCTTGTCGAACTGGTGAACGCGGAAGATGCCCCTGGTGTCCTTGCCCGCAGCCCCGGCCTCGCGGCGGAAGCATGGTGAGAACCCGGCGTAGCGCAGCGGCAGCCGCTCAGCGTCGATGATCTCGCCGTCGTGCAGCGAGGCGAGCGCGACCTCGGAGGTGCCCGCGAGGAACAGCTCATCCTCGGGCAGTCGGTAGATCTGCTGCTCGGTGTCCGGCAGGAAGCCCGTGCCGTAGAGCGCCCGCTCGCGCACGAGCACCGGCGGGATGACGGGCTCGAAGCCCTGCGCGCGCAGCTTCTCAAGCGCCCAGCGGACGAGCGCGAGCTCGAGCATCGCGAGGTCGCCTTTGAGATAGGCGAAGCGGGAGCCCGAGACCTTGGCAGCACGATCCACGTCGATCATCTCGCCCGCCAGCTCCAGGTGATCGCGCGGCTCGAACCGGGGCTCCGGGATCGTGCCGACCTGTCGCACGAGCTCGTCCTCGGGCCCCGGCGCGGCGGATGGGTCGGGCAGGTTCGGCAGGGGCGCGAGCGCTTCGCGCAGTCTCAGCTCGACGCCTGCCAGCTCGTGCTCGAGCTCCTTCGCACGGGCGGCCACGGAGCGCATGGCCTCGATCTCGCGCTGGCGCTCGGCGTCCTCCGCGCTCGCCCGGATGCGAGCGTTCGCCTCGTTCTGCTCGGCCCGCAGCCCCTCCAGCTCGGGAAGCAGCCGGCGGCGCTGCTCGTCGAGCGCGATGACGCGATCCAGCGCTTCGGCGTATCCGCCGCCACGCCGCGCGAGTGCCGCGCGAACGCCCTCTGGGTCCTCCCGGATGCGCCTGAGGTCGAGCACGCTATGACCGACCCAGTGAGCCGTCTATTTGGTCGACAGCGTGATGTTCGTGGACGGCACCTTCTGGGCCTGGACCCCCGAGTAGCGTGCGAGGAAGGACGCGACCGCCTGAGCGTTGGGGCCGACGACGATGTTCTCGGGCATGATCGCGCCGGAGAAACCCCCGTTGCGGATCGCGTAGAGCGCCTGTTCGACGTTCTCCTTGCGGATGTTGAAGTTGGGCCCGTTCGTCTTGACGCGGTTGGCGATGCTGGTCGCCGAGCCCTGCGCGCCGACCACCGACAGGGTGTGACAGCCGGAGCAGTGGTCGCGGAACAGGACTGCGCCGTGGTGGTAAGGGCTGGTCTTCGCGACTTTTATCCCCTGCGACCCGCAGGCCCCGAGCACGGCGGCGCAGGCGAACAGGACCATGGTCGTGGCGGCGACCCTCATGCGCGGGGAATATATAGGCCCGCTCAGAACCCGTGGTCCGCGGCGGCCGGTCGACGCGTGCGCCCCGCTCAGAACCCGTGAGCCGTGCCGGCCGCGCGCAACGCCAGGAAGACCACGACGAGGGCCGACAGCGCCATTACGCCTATCTCGCGGCGCACGATCTCGCCGACCAGTGCGTGCTGCTCCTCCTGCGGCAGTCCGCCGACCGCCTCCGCGTTCGCGAGGCCACGCTGGTCGAGGATCGTCTGGGCCGAGGCGACGCGCAGCTGCTCGGCCACGAACGCGACGGCGAGCGGCAGCAGCGCGTACAGGTAGAAGAGCTGATCGCTCGCGTCCTTGCCGGCTGCGGCGAGCGAGCCGACTGCGACGGCGAGCGTAAGCGCCGAGCCCTGTCCGATCCGCAACATCACCCAGAAGGCAGCGCTCAGCCTGCGGTCCACCACACCCCCCCGATGCCAGAGCCACGCGCCGAGCAGAGCCGACGCGGCGTTGAGCGTCGCAACCGCGATCGCCCCGGCCACGATTGCCGCCCTCATGCGGCCGATTTCGAGCCGATTGCCACTATGTAACACTCTGCCACAAGCAGTGATATAACAGCGCTCCGTGCTGCGCAGCTATCTCCCGGCGATCGTCTTCCTCATCCTCGGTGGGGCCGTTGGCGGGGCGTTCGCGATGCTCAACACGGTGATCGGTCCGCGCCGTGCAACGCCCCACAAGCAGGACCCGTACGAGTGCGGCCTGCCGTCGGAGATCAAGCGGGGCATGCGCTTTGGGATCAGCTTCTATCTGATCGCGATGCTGTTCATCCTGTTCGATATCGAGGTGATCTTCCTGTATCCGATCGCGATCGAGCTGCGGGCATATGGGAGCTTTGCGCTGGGAGAGACGATCGTCTTCATCGGGCTGCTGCTGATCGCCTTCCTGTACGTGTGGCGCAGAGGGGCCCTGGAGTGGCGATGAAGCGCTCGGCAGGGCGCTCGGCGCAGCCGCCCAGCTCGGGGCTCGGCACCACAATCGACGTCGAGACACTGCGGGTGCGCGAGCTGAGCCCGCGCCAGCTGCTGAGGGGCGGGGAGCTGGAGGGGCGGACGCCGGCGGCGCAGCTCGAGGGCGCCGATCTCGAGCGTCATGTGCAAGAGCGCGTGATGACGACGACGCTCGACAAAGCAGTCGCCTGGGCGCGCTCGAACTCGTTCTTCCCGGCCACCTTCGGGCTGGCCTGCTGCGCGATCGAGATGATGTCGATCGTCGCCGCGCGCGTCGACGTCGCACGGTTCGGCTACGAGGCATTTCGCGCCTCGCCGCGGCAGGCCGACCTGTTGATCCTCTCCGGACGCGTGTCGATCAAGATGGCCCCGATCGTGCGCCGGATCTACGACCAGATGCTTGAGCCCAAGTGGGCGATCTCGATGGGCGCCTGCTGCAGCTCGATGGGAGTGTTCAACAACTACGCGCTCGTGCCGGCTGACAAGTTCATGCCGGTGGACGTGCACGTGCCAGGCTGTCCGCCGCGGCCGGAGGCGCTCATGCACGGCGTGCTGAAGCTGCGCAAGATGGTTCAGGACGACCCCGACATGGGGTGGCGCGACCGCTATGGCGCTCGCGGCACCGAGGAGGTCGTGCCCGGCGCGGGCGCCCGCCACGGCGCAGCGGCCGTCGACAGGGCGGGCGGGGACTCGATCGGGGACAGCGACGGTGCCTGATGCGACCGGCCTCGAGCTGATCGCCCAAGCTTTGCGAGCGGCCGAGGGCGGAGACGGGACCTCGGGCAGCCCCGTGCTCGAGACGGTGTTCTTCCGCGGGCGCGGCACGCTGGTCGTCGAGCCCGAGCGCATCGGCGCGGTGCTCGCCGCCCTGCGCGAGCGCGGCTATTCGTTCATGGCGAGCCTGCACGGCGTGGACTACTACCCGCACGAGCCGCGACTCGGCATCGTCTATGAGCTGCTCGACATGCGCACCGTGGACCGCATAACGGTGAAGCTGCGGGTGCCGAGCGGCACGCCGGAGGTCGAATCCGTAACGCCCCAATGGCCGACCGCCGACTTTCAGGAGCGCGAGATCTACGACATGTTCGGAGTGGTCTTCCGCGGACACCCGGACCTGCGGCGGATCCTGATGCCGGAGGATTACGAGGGTCACCCTCAGCGTCGCGACTTCCCGGTCGGCGGTGAGCCGGTGCTGTTCACGTTCAACGAGACCGAAACGCTGGGGTCATCCGAGTGAGCCCGACAGAGCAGGGCGCCACGCCGACGACGGGGTCGACGCCGCCGATGTCCGAGTACCGCAGGCGCGAGCAGAGCATCACCCTGTCCCCCGTCGAGGAGCAGGTCGGCAGCGGCGCGGACGGGCCGGGCGGCGGCACACACGAGCTGCTGACGCTGAACTTCGGACCGCATCACCCGGCCACGCACGGCGTGCTGCGCCTGCTGGTGACCCTCCAGGGAGAGACCGTGCACGACATCAAGCCGATCGTCGGCTACGTCCACACGGGCATCGAAAAGACGGCCGAGGACAAGTCCTACTGGAAGGTCATCCCCGTGATCGAGCGGATGGACTACCTCGCCTACCACTTCAACGCGATGGCCTTTTGCGGCGCGGTCGAGACGCTGCTGGAGGTGGAGGTGCCTAGACGCGCCCAGTACCTGCGCGTGATCCAGTTGGAGCTCAACCGGATCATGTCTCACCTGGTCTGGCTCGGAACCAGCGCCCTGGACCTGGGCGCCATCTCGATGTTCTGGTACTGCTTCCGTGAGCGCGAGAAGATCCTTGACCTCTTCGAGATGTCGACGGGCGCGCGGATGCACACGCGTTACTTCCAGGTCGGCGGCGTCGCCGAGGACATTCCGCCGGGGTTCGCCGAGAAGCTGCGCGGCTTTCTGAAGGAGATGCCCGAGCGCCTCGACCAGTACGGAGCGCTCCTGAACCGCAACGAGATCGTCCTGCAGCGCTTGCGCGGGACGGGCATGCTGGACGTCCAGACGCTGCTGGCACTCGGCGTCACCGGCCCGCTGCTGCGGGCGGCCGGAAACGCGTGGGACCTGCGCAAGGCCGATCCCCGCGGCTCCTATGACGATTTCGATTTCAAGATTCCGGTCGGCACGGTGGGCGACAACTACGACCGGTTTGCCTGCCGTCTGCGGGAGATGTACGAGTCGGTGAAGATCGCCGGGCAGGCCCTCGAGGGGTTGCCCGAAGGGCCCCACATCACGGCCGACCGCAAGGTCGCGCTACCGCCGCGACACGAGCTCGCGACCTCGATGGAGGCGCTTATCCACCACTTCAAGCTCGTGACCGAGGGCTTCAGGCCGCCGCCCGGCGAGGTCTACTTCCCGGTCGAGTCACCGCGCGGCGAGCTCGGCTGCTTCGTCGTCTCCGACGGCTCCTCCAAGCCCGCGCGCGTGCACATGCGAGACCCATCGTTCGTCAACCTCCAGGCCTTCTCGCAGATGGCAGAGGGCGGCTACATCGCCGACCTGATCGCGACGCTTGCGATGCTCGACCCGATCCTTGGCGGCATCGACAGATGAGTGGACCGCAGGACCCACCGGACGACGCGCTCGAGGAGGCACTCGACACGATCCTGACCTCGGCGCTGGCGGGGCGACCGCGACCGGTTGCGCGCTTCGAGCACGGGTCACGGGTGCCCGGCTGGGACGAGGCGGTCGATCTCGAGAAGGATCCAGCTCAGATCCCCGACCCTGCGAGCGTCGACGTGCCGGCGGCGCTGCGCGATGAGATCGAGACCCACATGGAGAGCTATCCCGACCGGCGCTCGGCTGTGCTGCCCGCGCTGCGGGCCGCACAGCGAGTGCATGGCTGGTGCTCGCCGCAGGCGATCGAGCAGGTGGCGAGCGTGATGCGGGTCACGCCGGCCTACCTCGAGTCCGTGGCGACTTTCTATGACATGCTCGAGACGGCGCCCGCCGGGCGCCACGACGTGTACGTGTGCACGAACATCTCCTGCTCGATGCGGGGCGCCGACGAGCTGTATGAGGCGATTCGCGGTGCCGCCGCCAGCGACGAGGACATCAACGTCCGCTCGTTCGAGTGCCTCGGCGCCTGCGACATCGCCCCGATGGCGTCCGTCGACGGCGTCTACGTCGGCCCGCTGGGCACCGAGGACGTGCCACGGCTGCTCGACGACGTTCGCGCCGGACGCCCGGTGCTGATCGAGAAGCAACTCGCGGGCCGGCCGGCGGCCGACCCGGGAGCGAACACGGGCGAGTATTCGCAGGCCGGAGACTGAAGATGGCAGCGACCGCCACGCCGAAGCTGCTGCTCGCCGACATCGACGAGCCCGGGCTGCACACGCGGGAGGTCTACGAGCGGCGCGGTGGCTACGACTCCCTGCGCGCGGCGCTGCAGATGAGCCCTGAGGAGGTGCTCAGGGAACTCGAAGCGTCCGGGCTGCGCGGCCGCGGTGGCGCCGGGTTCGCGATGGGCAAGAAGGCCTCGTTCCTACCCAAGGGCGCGATGGACAAGTACCTGGTGTGCAACGCCGACGAGTCCGAGCCGGGGACGTTCAAGGACCGTGAACTGATGCAGAAGACGCCGCACATGCTGCTGGAGGGCATCGTGATCGCCTCCTACGCCGCCGGCGCCAACCGGGGGTTCATCTACGTCCGAGGCGAGTACGACCTGCAGGCCGACGTGCTCGACGCCGCGCTTGCCGAAGCGCGCGCGGCGGGCTACGTCGGCGAGGACATATTCGGCTCCGGGCACTCCCTGTCGCTCGTCATCCACCGCGGCGCCGGGGCCTACATCTGTGGGGAGGAGACCGCGCTGCTCGACTCGCTTGAAGGCAAGCGCGGCAACCCGCGCCTGAAGCCGCCCTTCCCCGCCAACCAGGGCCTCTACCAGGGTCCGACGTTGATCAACAACGTGGAGACGCTCGCAACCGTTCCGGTGATCATCCGGATGGGCGGCGAGGAGTACGCAGAGCTCGGCGTGGAGGGCTCGACGGGCACCAAGCTCGTGTCCGTCTCCGGGCACGTCAGGCGCCCGGGAAACTACGAGATCGAGCTTGGCATCCCCTCGCGCGAGATCGTCTACGGCCTTGCCGGTGGACCGCCGGAGGGGCGCGAGGTCAAGTGCTGGTTCCCGGGCGGCTCCTCCGCGCCGGTGCTCATGCCCGAGGACCTCGACGTTCCCTACGACTTCGACTCGCTCGGCAAAGCTGGCTCGATGCTGGGCTCCGGCGCGATCATCGTGATCGACGACTCGACCCCGATACTCGACGTCGCGCTGAAGGTTGCCAAGTTCTACCGCCACGAGTCCTGCGGCAAGTGCACGCCCTGCCGCGAGGGCACGAACTGGACCGTCAAGATGCTCGAGCGGATCGAGTCCGGCGAGGCGACGCCGATGGACCTGGAGATCATGGCGTCTGTGCAGGAGCACATCATCGGCAACTGCCTCTGCGTGCTCGGAGACGCGATGGCGATGCCGATCGGCTCGATGATCGCCAAGTTCCGCGACGAGTTCGAATCGCACATCGAGGACGCCAGGGCCAAGCGCGGGCTCGGCGATGCCGCGGCATCCGAGGTGGCGCTCGGCGCCCAGGGGGCTGAGGAGTCCGGCCATCGCCTGGCGGCGCAGGGTACCGGCGCTCAGGCCCCCGGAGAGCACGCCGGCGCCCCGGGAACTCAGAAAGGCGGCGCCTAGCGATGCCCCGCCCCCAGCCGAGGATGATCACGTTCAGCATCGACGGCAGGGAGGTCCGCGCGCCGGAGAACGCGATGCTGGTCGACGCGGCGAAGTACGGCGATGTGGAGATCCCGGTGTTCTGTTACGAGCCGAAGCTCGGCCAGCCGGTGGGCGCCTGCCGGATGTGCCTGGTCGAGGTCGAGGGAATCCCAAAGCTCCAGACCGGTTGCTCGACCCCGGTGAAGGACGGCATGGTCGTCTACACCGAAACCGACCGGGTGAAGACGGCGCAGCAGTCGGTCGTCGAGTTCCTGCTGATCTATCATCCGCTGGACTGCCCCGTCTGCGACACGGGCGGCGAGTGCCCGCTGCAGGACATCACATTCGGCTGGGGAGCGGGGATCTCTCGTTACATCGAGCCCAAGCGCCACTTCGTCAAGCCGCTCGAGCTGTCCCCGCTTGTCGCGATCGATCGCGAGCGCTGCATCCTCTGCTACCGCTGCGTGCGGTTCTCCCAGGAGGTCGCCGAGGATTACCAGCTGGTGCTGGTCGAGCGGGGGGCGGAGACCTACGTCGCGACGTTCGACGGGCATCCCTACGTGGCGCCGTTCAGTGGCAACATCATCGAGCTGTGCCCGGTAGGCGCACTCACGTCACGCCCCTACCGCTTCAGAGCACGGCCGTGGGACGTCGAGGACGCGGGCTCGGTCTGCACCTTCTGCCCGGCGCAGTGCAACGTCACCCTCACTGTCCGTGACGAGCGTGCGCTGCGGGTGCTCGCGCGCGAGCACGACGAGGTCGACGACGGGTGGCTGTGCGACAAGGGCCGCTTTGCCTACCAGTCCTTCCATGTCGATGCGCGCGTCACCCAGCCGCTGCTGCGCGACGGTGGCTTCCTGCGCCCCGTCTCCTGGGAGCGCGCGCTGGCGGAGGCGGCGTCCGGCCTGGCGCGGGCGGCCCAGCGCACCGGCGCGATCGTCGGCGGCCAGAGCACCAACGAGGAGGGGTTCCTGCTGGCGCGCCTGCTCCGCGAGGGGCTCGGCTCGCCGCACCTGGACTCGCGCCGCGCCGGCGCCATCCCGACGGAGCTTCACCGGGCCCTCGCCGAGCCCGCCTTGCAGGCCCGGACATCCGATCTCGAGTTCGCCCACGCGGTCCTCGTGCTGGACGCCGATCCGGTCAACGACGCGCCGATCTTCGACCTGCGACTGCGTAAGGGGGTGCGCCGCCACGGCCTGAGGCTCGCGGTCGCCTCGCCGCAGCCGAGCTCGCTGGATCCCGCCGCCGCGCTGTCGCTGCGCTACGGCGCGGGCGCCGGCCAGGCGTTCGCCGCCGCGCTGGGGGCGGTCCTCACCGGGGCAGGGGACGTCGAGCGGCTCGCGGGGGCGGCAGGCGCCGATCCCGTTCAGCTACGCGCGCTCGCCGCGCTTTTGCTCGGCCAGGACTCACCCGAGGCCGCTCCGCGCGCCAACGGCGAGACGCCGGCGCGCGAGGTGGTCGTCGTGTGGGGCGAGCGACTCACCGCCGGACCGAACGGAGCCGGCGGCGCAGCCGCCCTGCTCGGCATTGCCGACGCGCTGCAGATGCGGTCGACCGATGGGGCTGGACTGCTGGAATTGCCGTCGAGCACCAACGGCCGCGGCCTGCGCGAGGCGGGTGTCCTGCCGGGAGTCGGGCCCGGCCTGGCCGCTCTTGACCCCGACGGCGCACCCCCGGCGCCCCGCGACAGCCGAGCGATCGCCGAGGGCCTCGCCGACGGGGAGCTGAGTGCTCTGTACCTGCTCCACGCCGATCCGCTGCGCGACCTGCCCGACCGCGAGCTGTGGACCCGCGCGCTGACCCGCGCAAGCACGGTCGTGGCGCATGC
>JAOPZB010000241.1 GCA_025964355.1 Solirubrobacterales bacterium
TCGGAGCTCGCGACGCGCTGGACGTGCCAGCCCTCGGCCTCGAATCGCGCGAGATGGTTCTCGGTGTCAAACGACAGCGCGGTCGTGCCGTCGATCGTGATGTGGTTTTCGTCGTAGCAGACGACCAGCTTGCCCAGGCCGAAATGCCCTGCGATCGATGCCGCCTCCTGGCTGATCCCCTCCATCAGATCGCCGTCGGAGCAGATCACGTAGGTGTGGTGGTCGAGGACCTCCTGGCCGGGACGGTTGAAGCGCTCGGCGAGGAAGCGCTCGGCCATCGCCATGCCCACGGCGTTCGCGAAGCCCTGTCCGAGCGGTCCGGTGGTGACCTCGATCCCCGGCGTGTGACCGCGCTCGGGGTGGCCGGGGGTGCGCGATCCCCACTGGCGAAACTGCTTGAGGTCCTCGAGGCCGAGGTCGTAGCCGGTCAGATGCAAAAGCGCGTACTGCAGCATGCAGGCGTGCCCCGCGCTGAGCACGAAGCGGTCGCGGTCGGGCCACTCGGTGTCCGCCGGGTTGACGCGCAGGAAGCGCTTGAACAGGACGTAGCCGAGCGGTGCGAGGGCCATCGCCGTTCCCGGGTGCCCCGCGTTCGCCTTTTGCACGGCGTCCATCGCCAGGGCGCGGATCGTGTCGATGGACAGGCCGCTTATGTCTCGCTCGTCGAGCTTGCTCGCTCTCGGCTCCGAACCGCTCGATGCGCGTGCCACCGCCACTCCCCCGATCCTAGCGCGACCGCTAGAGTCCTCGGACCATGGCTGAGCAGTTCTGCGACGTGGGTGGGGGCGTGACCCTCTGCTACGAGACCTTCGGCGAGCCGGCGGACCCCACGGCGCTGCTGATCATGGGCCTGGGCACACAGATGGTCGCCTGGCATGAGGACTTCTGCCGCGAGCTCGCCGGACGGGGCCTGCATGTCGTCCGCTTCGACAACCGCGACGCCGGCCGCTCGACGCACCTGAGCGGGCCACCGCCGACGATCCGTCAGCTGCTGACCCGCTCCCGGCGAGCCGCGCATTACACGCTTTTCGACATGGCCGACGACGCGGCGAGGCTGCTGGAGAAGCTCGAGCTCGCGCCCGCGCACGTGCTCGGCGCCTCGATGGGCTGGATGATCGCTCAGAGCCTCGCGGCCCGCCATCCGGATGCCGTGCGCTCGCTGACGTCGATCATGTCCAGCACCGGCAGCCTGCGCAGCGGGCAGCCGGCGCTGCGCGTGTACTCGGTGTTTCTGCGCCGGGCGCCGCGCGAGCGCGACGCGTTCATCGCCCACATGGAGCGAGTGTTCGCCGCAATCGGCTCGCCCGGGCTTCCCCGCGACCCGGACGACATCCGCGCGCTCGCCGCCCTCAGCTATGACCGCGACCACGACGCCGAGAGCGCCGGCCGCCAGCTGGCCGCGATCATCGCCGCCGGCGACCGCACGCCCGAACTGCGGCGCATCAAGGCACCGACGCTCGTGATCCATGGGACCCGCGATCGCCTTGTCTCGCCCTCCGGCGGTCGCGCCACCGTCCGTGCCATCCCCGGCTCGAAGCTTCTCACCGTCGGAGGCATGGGCCACGATCTGCCGCGTGCCGCTTGGCCCACCCTGATCGACGCGATCGCCGAGCACACGGTGCTGGCGGACGGCCAGGGTGAGGAGGACCCGCCGCTACAGACTCGCCCCGCGTCGCTCTCGGGCCTGTAGCAGCCGGGTTCCCCTACCTCCTCATTCCTCCTCGGGGCGTCTGTAGCAGCCGCGCAACGCAGCCACCGGGTGCGCGCGCCCGCTCGAGCGGCGGCATCCGTGTGGCTGCACGCGGACCAGCCAGTGCAGATCGTGGCGGCAGTGCGAGCGCCGGTAGGGCCAGCGACCGTGCAGCGAGCGCAGCATGCGTCGCTCGTGACAGAGGGGCAGCCTCAACTCCATGCGACCACCCAAAGATATAAACCACCTTTTACGCGTTGTGTCAACTTCGAGCGCGCCGCCCGGCGGGATTCAACGTCAGGCGGTGGGCCCGAGCGTGGGAGTTCGACTTCAAGCAGTGCGCCCGGCGGGAATCGAACCCGCGGCCTGCGGCTTGAAAGACCGCTGCTCTTTGGCTCCCCGAAGAGAACCGTTGACCACTGAGCTACGGGCGCGCGCTGTGAGTGTCACCGGCTCGATGCCGGCGCCGGGAGGTATTCTACGCAGCCCCGCCGCTAGGGCGCCCGCTGCAGGATCGCGTTGCGCGGCAGCTTGCCGCGGGGGACGCCGATGCCGTCGCACAGGCGGATGCACGGGACGTACACCGGACGGAAGCCGAGCAGTTCGGGGATCGTCACGATGCGATAGCCGCGCGCCCGCAGCGCCGCGATGATCGACGGGTAGGCGTTCAGCGTCTGGCTGCGCGTTCCGCCGCCGTCGTGCGAGATGAGGATCGAGCCGGGCTGCACCTGGGCGAGCACGCGTCGCTCGATGGCACCGGTCCCCGGCTGGGTGTAGTCCGCCGGGTCGACGTTCCACAGCACGGTCGCCAGGCCGAGCGAGCGCGCCGTGTTCACGACGGCGTTGTCATAGCTCCCATACGGGGGGCGGAAGACGCACGGCGTGTAGCCGGTGAGCGATCGGATGGCGGCGATCGTCTCGTGCAGCTGTGGGTACACGGCGCCGCTGCGCGTCAGGTCGGGATGCGTGAACGTGTGGTCGCCGAGGACATCCCCGTCGCGGAGCTCCCTCATCAGCATCGCCCGGTATGTGGCTCCGAGCTGGCGTCCGATCATGAAGAACGTGGCGCGCGCGTGACTGCGCTCGAGCATCCGCACGAAGGCCGGCGTGTCAGACCACGGCCCGTCGTCGAAGCCGATCGCGACCTGGCGCCGCGACGGGCCGTGGCGGTAGGCGAGGCTTCCGCGGCTGCGGCAGCCGACGATGCGGTAGAGCTGCCCTGCGCTCTGCCCGGGCGCGGGCGTCGCGGAGGTGTCGGGCGTGGGCGCGGTCGCGACCGAGCGGCGTCCCGCAGCCCGGCTGCCGGCGGGTCCGGCGCCGGGTATCGCTACCCCCATCGCGAGCAGCATCGTCGGTGCGAGCGCCGCGAGCGCGGTGAGCGTTCCCGTCGCCAGGCGCGAGCCGGCCAGCTGCCGTCGCCGGATCGCGCTCGTGAGCCGGGCAGTGAAGGCTGGGAGCAGGGCGCGCACCGGCGAGCACGTTACAGCTGCCTCGGCCGCTCGGGCCCCGCCCTCAACGCATAGGGTGCGGACATGGCGAGGTACGTCGCGGCGATCGACCAGGGGACGACCAGCACGCGGCTGATCCTGTTCGATTCCGACGGTCAGATCGTCGGGATGGACCAGCGTGAGCACGAGCAGCTGCACCCCCGCGCCGGCTGGGTCGAGCACGACGCCGGCGAGGTGTGGCGGCGCACCCGCGAGGTGATCGGCTCAGCGCTCCGCGGCTGCGGCGCCACGGCGGCCGACGTCGCCGCGATCGGCATCACCAACCAGCGCGAGACGACGGTCGTCTGGGATCGCCAGACGGGCGATCCGCTCTGCAACGCGATCGTCTGGCAGGACACGCGCACGGACGCGACCGTCCGTCAGCTCGCCGGCTCGCTCGGCGTCGACCGCCTGCGCGAGCGTGTCGGGCTGCCGCTGTCCACCTATTTCTCGGGCCCGAAGCTCACATGGATCCTCGAGAACGTCGCCGGCGCGCGGGAGCGCGCCCAGGCCGGTGAGCTCGCCTTCGGGACGATGGACAGCTGGGTGCTGTGGAACCTCACCGGCGGGCGCGACGGTGG
>JAOPZB010000252.1 GCA_025964355.1 Solirubrobacterales bacterium
GCGAGTAGCCGATCGCCTTGACGATCAGCCGGTTGATCAGCGACTCGGGCGACGGGAGAGGCCGCAGCACATCTACGAACAGCACCACGCGTGTCTCGTCTGTGTCGTTCCAGACCTCGTGGTTGAACGTGTCGTCGAAGATCAGGCTCTTGCCCTCCTCCCAGTGGCGGACGTCCTCGCCGACGCGAATCCGGCACGCCTCTGCGTCCTTGGGCACGATCAGGCCGAGGTGATACCGCAGCACGCCCTTGTAGGGCCCGCGATGGTCCAGGATGTGCTTGCGCGGGGAGAGGATCGAGATCATGGCGGTGCTCATCCCTGGGACTTCGCGCATCAGCGCCGCCGTCCGCGGGCACATCTCCACGCCGAGCTTCGCCTCGAAGCCATAGCCGTAGATGAAGAACGTCTTCCAGCGATCGTCATCGGTGATCTCGATCTGGTCCTTGGAGATGTCCTGGAAGTTGGCCAGCTCCGCCTGATCCTCGAGCAGCTTCACGGCCTCCTCGCGGATGACCGTCCAGTTCTCCTCGATGTGCGCGACCCACGGGAACCGCTCGAGCGGGAAGAACGTGGCGTCCCCGACGAGCGAGCGCTTGCCGATGAAGCGCTCGATCGGGGCGAGGATCGCTTCGCCGATCTTGATCGTCCAGGCGACCACCTGGTCCCACAGCGACTTGCCCGGTGCCTCGCTCACGGCGCCATCCTATCCCTCATACGGACGACCCCCTGAGAGGCCTCGAGCTAAGCCGTGCCGCATGCGGCACGGCTCGGGACCGTGCATGCACGGTCCCGCCGGCCGGTACATGTACCGGCCGCGACAGCAGACCTCGACCGGGAAACGCGAAGACCCCGGCCGAGAGCTTCCAGCCGGGGCCTTGCCAATCAGGTGAGCGGGTTAAGCGGCCTCGCGCAGTGCTGCGAGCTCGGGCGACTCGGCCAGCTTCTTCAGTGCGCGCTGCTCCAGCTGAGATGCGCGCTCGGCCGAGAAGCCGAGCCTTTTGCCGATCGCCGTGAGCGTCTGCGGCTCCTCGCGCCCGGTGCCGAAGCGCAGCGTCAGCACCGTCCGCTCGGTTTCAGGCAGCTGAGATATCGCGTCGTGCACGATACGCTCGCGCTCGTGGTCCCAGGCCGTCTCCTCGGGCACCTCGGCGTCCGAGGGCAGCAGGTCTCCGAGGGCGGTGTCGCCGTCTTCTCCGATCTGCTGGTCGAGGCTGACGAGGGCGGCACGCTGGTGGCGAACCTCCTCTACCTGCTCGATCGGCAGCCCGGTCTCCTGGGCGAGCTCGTCGAGCGTCGGCTCACGGCCGAGCCTGACGGAGAGCTCGCGCTCGACGCGCCCGACCTTGCGGGAGCGCTGCGCGACGTGAACGGGCAGGCGGATTGTGCGACCGGAGTTCTCCAGGCCGCGCTGAATCGCCTGACGGATCCACAGCGTCGCGTATGTCGAGAACCGGAAGCCCTTGCGCCAGTCGAACTTCTCGCTGGCGCGGATCAGGCCGAGCATGCCCTCCTGAACGAGGTCGCCGAGCGGCAGGCCCTGGTTCTGGTAGCGCCTCGCGTTCGATGCGACCAGGCGCAGGTTGGAGTTGACGAGCAGTTCCTTGGCGTGCAGGTCGCCGCGCTCGATGCGCTTGGCCAGGTCGATCTCCTGGGCGGGGGTGAGCAGCGGGTAGCGTCGCGAGTGCGACAGCAGCTGGTCGACCGCCTCGGGGATGAACGTGTCGGGAACCGACACGTCGTGGCGCTCGATCGGGCTGTCGAGCTGGTCAGGGGTAGCGGCGGGCGCGCCGTCGGTGACGGCCTCGACCTCGTCGCTGTCCTGCACGGGCGCGACCGCGTCTAGTGTGGGGGTGGGGGTGTTTTTGCGTGAGTCTGCCATTTGCGTCCTTCTAATCCGATGCCTAGAGTCGGAATTATACGCCGCGATAGTTGCGTTGTCAACCATCCTCTTCCGCGTGCGCTGGGATGCTGCTTCGACGCAGATAGGGCCCTCACCTGCCCGCGGGGCTATGAGTGGGCTTCCCGCGCCGCAATGACTCCAAACCCGCCTGACTGCTGAAAGGATCGGCCCTCATCGCCCGTTTGGCATCGACCGGGCAGGCCGCAGGGCTGAGGTATGCCGGATAACCTCGGCGCATGACCATCGACCTGAGCGATCAGGTGGTCGCCGTCACCGGAGCGTCCTCCGGGATCGGCCACGCCACGGCGCTCGCCTGCGCCCGCGCAGGCGCGGCTGTGGCTCTCGCCGCCAGGCGGGCCGATCGGATCGACGAGCTTGCCGGCCAGATCGCCGATGACGGCGGCCGGGCGATCGCCGTTGCCAGCGATGTCGGCGACGAGGGGCAGGCGCGGCGGTTCGTCGAGCGCGCGCATGCGGAGCTGGGGCGCCTGGACGTGCTCATCAACAACGCCGGCGTGATGTTGCTTGGGCCGATCGAGGACGCGCCGACCGACGAGTGGCGGGAGATGATCCACGTGAACATCTTCGGCGTCCTCTATTGCACGCACGCGGCGCTGCCGCTCATGCGTGCGCAGGGCTCCGGGCACATCGTCAACGTGAGCTCCGTCGCCGGCCGCTTCGCGCGGGCGGGGTCGGGCGTCTACAACCTCACGAAGTTCGGCGTCGGGGCCTTCTCGGAGGCGCTGCGCCAGGAAGTCGCCCCGGGCGGGCTGCGTGTCACGCTGATCGAGCCCGGTGCGGTCTCGACGGAGCTCGCCGGCCACAACCGCCCGGAGGTGCTCGAGCAGATCTCCAAAGCGTTCACCGGGGTCGACCGCCTTTCGGCCGAGGACATCGCCGACGCGATCCTCTACACGATCAGCCGTCCGCAGAACGTCAGCGTCAACGAGGTGCTGATACGGCCGACCGGTCAGGTGCGTTAGGCGCCCGCAGCTGGACGCCGCGCAGGCGCGCGTCCTCAATGCCATTCGGTCGTGCGCCAGTTGTCGGTGGGAGAGTCCGGAACGAGCCACTGCGGCAGCTGCAGCGCGAGGTGGTCGGCGATCGCGTTGACGTAGGGCTCATAGAAGGCGCGCATGCGTGCCAGACGCTCTTCGATCCGCGGCACCTCGGCGGCCGGCTCGATCCCCGCCTCGCGCAGCTGGCGCAACAGCTCGCGCAGATCCTCCGGCGGCAGCCGGTCATGCGCCGGTGCGATCGGCTCTTTGTGAAAGGTGTAGCTCAGGTCGACGACGGCATGGCGGGCGATCGCGTAGGTGAAGCGGGCCGAGTCGACCGAGCCGCGCGGGGCGCAGACGATCGTGAGCGCACAGGTGTCGAGGACGGTGCACATCGCCACCAGCCAGTTCTGGTTTATGTGCTGCGAGCGGAAGTAGGCGAGCACCGGGTAGGCGAGGTGCGTCTCCATCAGCTCCGCCGCCCACACCTCCCATCCGCTGAGGTACTCGGCCACGGCCACCCAGCCGCGCTGCGCGCCCGAGCGCAGGATCAGGCGCCCCGCGCTCGGTGGCGAACCGGCACGCGCATCCAGCTGGGAGACCGTCGTCTCGCGCGAGGAGAACGCCTGGTAGAGCGCCGGAAGGTAGCCGATCACGATCGCCGCGACACCCAGCCCGCTGAAGGCGTTTATCACCTGCAGCACGCGGGCCCAGGTGGTTGACGGCGTCAGGCCGGCGGGAGGGCTCGCGACCATCGTGGCGGCGCTGAAATAGACGTCGTTGCCGAAGTCGACCACGTGTCCGCCCGGCCCCGCCAGGTGGGAGCCGCCACCGTATTGCAGGCAGGCGTAGCCGAGGATCAACAGCGACAGCCAGACGATCAGGTTGACGATCAGCCCGAGCGGGCCGTAGATGCCGAGCATCGTGTCGGCCGCCCGCTCCGGCATCAGCGCAGAGATGCGCCGCCACTGGCGCCAGCCGTAGACGAAGATCGTGCGCACGAGCCGTGGATCGCGCTTCACGCGCCGCGGCAGCAGGAAGGCCACGAATATCTCGGTGACCATCGAGATCACCAGCGCGCCGCCGATCACCGCCACGAGGATCCGCACCCCCATGACCATATGCGCCCGAGCGACGAACACCAGCGGACGCGAGCCCGCCGCCAAGGCCGCGGCCCAGCGCGGGTGCGAGGAGGACGCCCGCGGCGCTCAGCGCAGCTGCGAGGAGGACGCGCGCGGCGCGCGCGGCGCGATCTCAAGGAGATCGCTGCCGGCGTGATCGACCTGCAGGGTCGTGTGATCGAGCCCGAAGCGGTCGTGCAGCATCGCCTCCATCTCGCGGCGCGCCGCGTGGCAGTCGCGCTCGCTCGCCACGAGCACGTGCGCCGACAGCGCCGGGAAGCCGCTTGTCACCTCCCAGACGTGCAGGTCGTGCACCTCGACCACGCCGGTCTCGCCGATGAGCGCCTCGCCGATCGCCTGCGGATCGAGCCCCTCGGGCGCCGCCTCCAGGAACACGCGGCCGGAGGCCTTCACCAGCGTCACGCCCGAGCGGATCATCAACGCCGCGATCAGCAGCGAGACGATCGGATCCGCCCGCTGAAAGCCGGTAGCGAGGATGACCACCGCCGCGAGCGCCGTGCCGATGAACGCATAGAGGTCCACGAGCACATGCTGGAAGCTGCCCTCGATGTTCAGGCTGCGCCTGTCCGCGCCGGCCAGCGTCCACGCCGCGAGCAGGTTGACGAGGATGCCGGCGAGCGCCACCGCGAGGATCAGCCAGCCGTGGACGTGCGGCACGACGAACAGCCGCCGGATCGCCTCGTAGGCGATGACCGCCGCGAGGACCAGCAGGGTCACCCCGTTGGCCTGCGCCGAGAGGATCTCCACCCGCCTGAACCCGAACGTCATCGCGCCGGCGGCCGGTCTCGCGGCCAGCCGCAGCGCGACGAGCGAGAAGGCGATCGCGCCGGCGTCGGCGAGCATGTGACCGGCATCTGAGAGCAGCGCGAGGGAGTTGGCGATCACGCCGGCGCCGACCTCCACCGCCATGAACGCGAGGATCAGGGCGAGAGCGAACGTCAGCCGGCCGCGGTCGGCCTCGGTGCGTGAGCCGGGCGCATGGGCGCCGTGATCATGAGCCACGCGGTCACCATACGACGCTCACGCGCGTCGGGTTGCGAGCGCCGAGCGATGGAGCCGCGGCCCCGTGCGCTCAGTAGGCGTGTCCGCCGCCGGATTCCGGCGGGGCTGTTTCTGTGGCCGGGGTGCTCGAGGTCGACGTGGTGCTTGCGGCGCCGACGGTTACGGCGCTCCACGTGCCGACGTCCTTGATCCCCTGGCCCTTGGCTTCGCCGGGCGCCTGGTCCCCGCTGAACGTGTACAGCGGCATGCCCCTATAGGCCAGCTGCGCACTGCCGTCGGGCCGCTTCACCGTCGCGAGCGACCCCACGCCGACGCTCGACGCGCCTGTGCCCGCCGCGGTCACCGGGTGCCACACCTGCAGGCAGGCGGAGCTCGTGCAGATGAACTTGCCGCCCTGCTCCCCGCTGAGGCTGTAGATGGTCATGCCGCGGGCGTCGGTGAGGATCGTTGCGCCAAGCTTGGCGTTCGACGCGGTCTTCACCGCCCCCGCTTCAGCCGATGACGCGGACGAGCTGGATGTCGAGCTCGGCGCCGCCGTGGTCGCAGAGCTCTGGCTTTTGGAGCTGCCGCACGCCGAGAGCGCCAGCGATGCGACGAGCGTGGGGAGCAGGAACTTCAGCGTTGGGCGCATCGGGGCTCCTTTGACGGACAGGTGTGGGAGCCGACGCCGCGGGAATCGCTCAGCTCGTGGGGCCGGCACCCTCTCAAGACTCCATGCGCGCGGAAATCCTTTCGCCGGGCGGTGACCGGGCAATCACCCGCTCTGGCCGACGGGACCTTAGTCTCTGCTGCCCATGGCGCGAGGAGATGAGAGCGGCGAGCTGCTCAGCCAGCGACGAACGACGCTCCTGTCGGTCGCGGCAGCAGGCCTGCTGGTCGTCCTCAAGCTCGGGGTGGGGCTCGCGACGGGCAGCCTTGCACTGATCTCCGCCGGGATCGAGTCGAGCGGTGACGTGATCGCCGCGACGCTCACCTTCTTCGCCGTGCGGCTCGGCGGCCGCCCGGCGGACCCCGGCCATCCCTACGGCCATCGACGTGCCGAGAACCTCGGCGCGCTGGGGGAGTCGGCGATCCTGCTCGCCGGCGGTGTGATCGTGACCGTCGAGGCGGTTTCGCATCTGGCATCGGGTCGCAGGGCACCTGCGTTGCACTGGTACCTGTTCGCGGTGATCGCGATCGCCGTGGTCGTCGACGTCAGCCGGATGACCGTCTCGCGCGCCGGCGCCCGGCGCTACAACAGCCCGGCGCTGCGGTCCAACGCGTTTCACTTCGCCGGCGACCTCGCGGGCTCGCTCGCCGTCCTCGCCGGCCTGCTGTCCGTCGAAGCCGGACTGTCGCAGGGCGATTCGATCGCCGCCCTGCTCGTCGCGGCGATCATCTTCGCCTTTGCGATCCGCCTGATCGCCGAGAACGCCAACGTGCTCATGGACCGGACGCCGACGCAAGCTCGCGGGGCGGCCGAGCGCGCGATCGCCGATGTCGGCGCCGACATCGAGCTCAGACGGCTGCGGCTGCGCGAGTCGGCCGGCCGCTACTTCGCCGACGTGGTCGTCAGCGTTCCCCCGGGACAGGCGGTCGTCGAGGGCCATCAGGCCGCAGATCTGATCGAGTCGGCCGTCGAGCAGGTGCTGCCGGGAAGCGACGTCGTCGTTCACGTCGAGCCAAGGCGCCGGGGCCTGGACCTGCGTGACCGCGTGCTCGCGGCCGCGCTCGCCGAGCCCCTCGTCAAGGAGGCGCACGACATCATGATCTTCGAGCAGCCGGGGTCCGTCAGCGTCTCGCTGCACCTCAAGTTCCCCGCCGATCTCGACCTGCGCGACGCGCATGAGATCGCCGAGCGGGTCGAGCGGCAGATCGCGGAGCGCCCCGGCGTCGCCGACGTGCAGACGCACCTCGAGCCGCTCGAGCGGCCTCTGCGCGCACGGCCGCCGGACGAGACCGCGGACCTGCAGGCGGCGCGCGAGATCGAGCGGCTGGTTCGCGAGCGCACCGGGTCGGCTCCGCGCAAGCTGCGGCTCCTCTCGACCGATGCCGGTCGCGTCCTGTTCCTCACGGTCGTCGTCGAGCCCGGCGCGTCGCTCACGATGGCCCACGCACTGGCCGGAGAGCTCGAGGACGAGCTGCGCCGGCGCGTCGACGGCATTGCCGACGTGGTCGTTCACACCGAGCCGTGAGCCGCAGATGGGAAGGATCTCCGCGTCGTGGGATCTATGGGCATCGGGCAGCGAAATCCCGACGACTTGGAGGTCACGATGAGAGGTTCACTGATGCTGGGCGCGGCCGCGGCCGCGTTCGCCCTGCTGGCCGGGTGCGGCAGCAGCAGCAAATCCACGAGCACGACCGGCGCGTCCAGCGCGACGACGACCTCCAGCGCGGCCGGCGGCTCCGCGGCGGCGGCGACCACCTCACCGTACGGGTCGCACTCGGCGTCCGGGGCGGGCGCCTCCACGACCGCCGGTGCTGCGAGCGCCGTGTCCTTGACGACCAAGCACGCGGCGATTGGAACGGTGCTGGCGGTGGGGCCGAAGAGGATGACCGTGTACCTGTTCGAGGCTGACAAGGGGTCGGCTTCGGCATGCTCGGCGAGCTGCGCCGCCGTCTGGCCGCCGGTGACGACGACGGGAACGGCGACGGCGGCGGGAGGAGCGATCGCCTCGCATCTCGCCACGATCACGCGTTCTGACGGGACCAAGCAGGTGACTTACAATGGACACCCGCTCTACCTCTTCGCCAAGGACAAGGACAAGGGCGACAGCTACGGACAGGGCGTCAAGGCTTTCGGGGCGTCCTGGTACGTATTGGCCCCGAGCGGGAAGAAGATCGACAATTCGTGACGCCGATCACAACGGGAGGATCAACGATGAGAGCCCTCAGAGCAGCTCCCGCAGGTAGGTATTCGATGTTCGCCGCCGTCGCGCTCGCCCTGGGAGCGGCGGCCCTCGCGGGCTGCGGCAGCTCCTCGAGCAGCTCCTCAAGCGCCACGACGAGCCCGACGCCGACGAGCACGACCACCTCCACGCCCGCCAGCTCGACGCCGGTGCCGGGGACGACGACCAGCGGCGCGCAGAAGCTCAGCGTCGCCGCCAACCCCGAAGGCCAGCTGAAATACGACACGAGCTCGCTCACGGCGAAAGCCGGCACCGCGACCATCGCCTTCACCAACGCGGCTCCGCTCGAACACAACCTCACGATCTCGTCCTCGTCGGGCTCGGTCGTCGGCGCGACGCCCACCTTTCAGGGCGGGTCAAAGACGCTCACGGTGAAACTGGCCGCCGGGACCTACAAGTTCTACTGCACGGTTCCCGGACACAGGGCGGCCGGCATGGAAGGCACCCTGACGGTCAAATAGCCGGTCGCTTCGCCGCCGCCTGGGTCATCCCCGGATCCAGGCGGCGTCGGCATTGGAGAGCAGATGGATCGCCAGGCCGACGGCCGCGACGAGCGCGAAGGCGACGGCTAGCCCCGCAGCGACCGAGACGTCGAGTGCGAGCAGCCCACCCGCGAGCGCGCCGACGAGCATCGCGAGGACCGCCACCGAACGGCGGCCCGCCTGGGATCCCGGTCCACCGAGCGCGCGCGCTTCGGACGCGAGGCCGGTCAGCGTGCGCGTGAGGACCGTCGTCGTCAGCTCCGGGATCGCAAGGCGCTGCGCGCCGGCGTTTTGGATCCCCATGGCGAGGGCGAGCGGGACGAGCAACGCGTAGCGCGCGCCTGAGCTGAGCGGTTGCGAGACACCGAGCGCGACGATCAGCGCGATCGCGATCAGTGCCGCCTGTGCCGCGCTCGCACTGCGCAGAACCCGCCCGCGGTGCTCGGGGCTGCGCGCAGCCAGGGCGCCGCCCGCGAACGCGCCAATCAGGAACGAGCCAAGGGCGGCGAGCGAGCTGCCGGCCGACAGGCCGCCGGCTCCGGCCAGGGCGAAGCCGAGGAACACGACGTTGCCGGTCATGTTCGCCACGAATACATGGCCGAGCTTCAGGTAGCTGACGGCGTCGACGACGCCGGTGACGAACGTGAGCGCAACCAGCAGGGGAGACAGGGGGCCGTTTCGGTCGCCCCGCTTCGGACGCAGCGTGCGAGCGGCGTCGCCGAGAACGCTCATCGACCAATCGGCAGCGCTCGCTGCCGGCTGCTCGCCGCGGGCGGCTGTCGATCGGGGTGCCGTCGCCCCGTCGCCGAGGACACGGCGGCACCCTATCGACGATTAGTGCAAGATCGTGCGCCGATGCCGGCACAGCACAGAGCGGCCGCGGCGTGACCGGGTCATGAGCGCCGGCGAGATCCTCTCGATCGCCGCCGCCGGGCTGGCGGCGGGCGCGATCAACACACTCGTGGGAAGCGGGACGCTGATCACGTTTCCGGTGCTCCTCGCGTTCGGCTACGCGCCGGTGACGGCGAACGTGTCGAACACGGTCGGCCTCGTCCCGGGCTCGGCCTCGGGGGCGATCGGCTATCGCTCAGAGCTCGCCGGACAGGGGCGGCGAGCCCTGCGCCTGGGGACGATGTCGATCCTCGGCGGCATCACCGGCGCCGTCCTGCTGCTCGTGCTGCCGGCCGCCGCCTTCAAGGCGATCGTGCCGGTCTTCATCGCCGCCGCCCTGGTGCTGACGCTGCTGCAGCCGCGCATCAGCCGCTGGCTGGTCAGACGGCGCATCGACCTCGACCATCCGCGCAGCGTGCTCGCGCCGCTCGCCGTCTATTTGACAGGTGTCTACGGCGGCTACTTCGGTGCGGCGCAGGGGATCCTGCTGCTGGCGATCCTCGGCGTCGCGCTCGCGCAGGACCTGCATCGCACGAACGCGCTGAAGAACGTGCTCGCGGGCCTGACCAACGGCGTCGCCGGCATCTACTTCATCATCGCCGCGCACGTCGCGTGGGCGCCGGCGGGGATCATCGCCGCCACGTCGATCGTCGGAGCGCAGCTCGGCGCGCG
Source organism: Solirubrobacterales bacterium (assembly GCA_025964355.1). Lineage (GTDB taxonomy): Bacteria > Actinomycetota > Thermoleophilia > Solirubrobacterales > Solirubrobacteraceae > Palsa-744. The sequence goes on from JAOPZB010000252.1 coordinate 9,976, forward strand.
CTACGGTCGCAGGCTGCCGCCCGCGGCGCTTCGCGGGGTCATCGTCGCGGTCGGGATCTTTGCGATCGTGCGTCTGCTGGTCGATTGAGCGCCGGTCGCCCTCGCCGATGGGTGGGGGGCCGGTTGTCATAACCGGTGACGCCAACGGCGTGGATACGATGCGTTCGTCCGCCGCGATGTCCACGATCGGAGCCCGCAGCGATGTCCGTACCAAGCGTCTATGACTGGGCCGGCGGCAGCGACGCATTCGAGCGTCTGACCGAGGTGTTCTACCGGCGCCACGTCAGCGACGATGAGATTCTCGGCCCGCTGTTCGCGAACATGCCGGCCGACCATCCGCATCACGTCGCGCTATGGCTCGCCGAGGTGTTCGGCGGCCCCACCGAGTACAGCGAGCACCATGGCGGATATGCGCACATGGTCGCCAAGCACATCGGACTGGCGCTCAGCGAGCGCCAGCGGGCACGATGGGTCCAGCTGATCGGCCTCGCGGCAGACGACGCCGGCCTGCCGGGAGACCCCGAGTTTCGCTCGGCGTTCATGGCATACATCGAGTGGGGCACCCGCCTGGCGGTGCAGAACTCTGCACCCGGCGCCGAGCCGCCACGACAGGCGCCGATGCCGCATTGGGGCTGGGGAGAAGCCCCGCCGTACCGGCCGTAGGGTGCGTCTATGCGGGCTGTGATCAGGTTCACGACCAGGACGATCCGGGCGACCAGGCTCGTCGTCGGCGACCGGCGGATCCCGCGACCTCTGCGTTGGGGCGGCGGACTGGCGCTGCTGCCCGTCCCAGGGCCATTCGACGAGGCCGTGCTGCTGCTGATCGCCGTGCCGTTGTTCGTGTTCTACCGCCGGCCGCTACGCGATGCTTGGTCTCGTGCGAGCACACACCAACAGGGAGACGACGCCGTGCCATCCAGCCGGGCCGCATGCGAGGGCGTGGCAGGACCTGCGACGGCGGAGCTAGACGATGTCGGTCGGTAAGGCCGAGGCGCACTCTCCGGACCGCGCCTCGTCGACGGGGTTCAGCTGCGTCGTGCCGTGCCTCGACACAATCGACGAGGCCGCCATCAAGGACCATCTGGCGCACGACCAGTTCTTCTGGCTCGACCTGACCACGCCGAGCAGCAAGGAAGTCGACGCCCTCCGCGAGCTGTTCGGATTTCATCCGCTCGCGCTGGAGGACGCCGCGCACTTCGGGCAGCGGCCGAAGCTCGACCGGTACGGCGACTACATCTTTCTCGTCTTCTACGGCGCGCGGGACGTCCCATCCAGCGAGGCGGATCTGCTGCGGGAGGTGCAGATGTTCGTCTCCGGCAAATACCTGGTGACGCTCCACCAGGACCAGCTGCCCGTGCTCGACGAGCAGCGCGAGCGACTGAAGGGCGTCCTGCTTCACAGCGAGCAGTTCCTGCTCTACCGCGTGTTCGACGCGCTGACCGACAGCTTCTTCCCGCTGCTCTCGCGCATCGACGACGAGATCGACGTGCTCGAGACGGCGGTCCTCGCCGGGCCGACCGACGAGCAGCTGCAGAAGCTGTTCGCGATGAAGCGCGAGCTCGTGGCGATGCGAAAGGTAGTGACGCCGCAGCGGGACCTGTTCGCTCGCTCGATCGATGAGCTCGCCGATCTGCCGGGGCTCGTGCTCGACGAGCGCGACTACTTCCGCGACGTCTATGACCACCTGATCCGCATCTCGGACCTGATCGACTCCTACCGCGACCTGCTCAGCAACACCACCGATCTCTACCTATCGACCGTGAGCAACCGGCAGAACGAGGTTATGAAGCAGCTCGCGATCGTCGGGACGATCTTCTTGCCGCTGTCGTTCATCACCGGCTTCTTCGGGATGAACTTCGGTTGGCTCGTGACCAAAGGCATCACCCCGACGTGGACGTTCTTCGTGCTCGGGATCGGCAGCATGCTCGCGACGTGCGTGCTGCTGTTGCGCTTCTTCAAGCGCAAGGGCTGGATGTAGCCGGCGTCAGGGCTCAGCGACGAACGAGGGGGGCCCGGCGACGTCGCCGGGTCAGCACGTCGAGACGACGGCGCAGGCGGCTTGCAAGCGACGGCGGGCGCTGGCCTCGGCGCGGATCCAACTCTGCGCCGCAGAGCGCACAGCCGGCCGCAAAGGCGCTCACGCGCTCACCGCATCGCGGACAGACATGAGGTCCGATCGCTGCCATTTCGTTAACCAATAGAACATCAGCATTTGCAGGGGGTTAGCGGCTTCTAAGCGCGCGTTAAGAGGAGTGGGCGCTCGGTCATGCGTGGCCCGTCGGGCCATTAGTTCCAGAAGGTGCGTCCCGCTGCAGCTTGATCGAGCCTCGTGGGGCTGCGGCGTCGGGCTCCACGAGCAGCTGCGGGATCGCGCCGCCGATCCGGCACTACAGCGTGAGTCTCGACCCGCTCGTTGGCGACGCCCTCGACAAACTGTGACCGTGCCTAGCGCTGGGCTGCTCAGCACGCCAGTCTTGGTCGCTCGCCGCGAGCCGGACGAGCGGAGATAATGCATGGAGGGATGGCGACAATCTGACTTCGTCAGCGCTCGATAATGCATGTTATGTCAACCGACAGGCGCGCATCCTGCCGGATCGACGAGCGAGATCGCAGCCGTCAGTAGATGAACTGGTCGGCTGAGCTGGTCGCGCTCGCGCCGCCGGCCGTCAGTACGCTCACGTCGACCGTGCCTGTTCCGGGCGGCGAAATGGCCGTCAACGAGGTGGCCGATTTCACGACGATGCCGATCGCCGCGTTCAAGCCGAACTTGACCACGGGCGCTTTGCCGAAGTTCGCACCGGTGACCGTCACCAAGGTACCGCCGGTCACGGGGCCTTCTTTGGGTTTGATGGCCGTCACCGTCGGGGCCGCCACATAGCTGAACCTGCCGGGGGTGGTCGCCGCGCTGGTGCCTCCCAGCGTCGTCACGGTCACGTTGACCGTTCCCGTGCCGGCGGGAGAGGTCGCCGAGCATTCGGTCGCGTTGCAGCTGGCTGTGGTCGCTGCGATCGAGCCGAACTTGACTGCGACCGCTTTGCCGAGGTTCGTCCCGGTGATGGTAACCACAGTACCGCCCGTCACGGGCCCTTCGGCCGGGTTGATGGCCGTCACGGCGGGGACGGGTACGTAGGTGAACCGGTCTGCAGTGGTCGCCGTGCCGGCGCCTCCGGGCGTCGTCACGGTGACGTCGACCGTGCCGGTGCCCGTCGGGGAGGTCGCCACGCATTCGGTCGCGTTGCAGCTCGCAGCGGCGGCTGGGCTGGAACCGAACTTGACCGCGGACGCTTTGCCGAGGTTCGTGCCGGCGATCGTCACCGAGGTCCCGCCCTTCGACGGCCCTTCTTGAGGTTTGATGGCCGTCACGGTCGGGCCGGGCACGTAGGTGAAGTGGTCCGCTTCCCTTGTCGCGGTCGTCCCTCCCGGTGTGGTCACCGTCACGTCAACCGTGCCGGTGCCCGCAGGGGACGTCGCCGTGCATTCGCTCGCGCTGCAGCTCACGCTGGTGGCCGCGCTCGCACCGAACTTGACAGCGGACGCTTTGCCGAAGTTCGTGCCCGTGATCGTCACCGCCGTGCTGCCGCCGAGCGGGCCTTCTTTGGGTTTGATGGCCGTGACGGTCGGAGCGGGCACGTAGGTGAAGTGGTCCGCTTCCCTTGTCGCGGTCGTCCCTCCCGGTGTGGTCACCGTCACGTCAACCGTGCCGGTGCCCGCAGGGGACGTCGCCG
>JAOPZB010000045.1 GCA_025964355.1 Solirubrobacterales bacterium
CGATCGTCTGTTCGAAGAATTGCGCGAGTGCCGCGGGGGCCGGCTCGTCGCTCAGCGCGGCGGCGCGCGCGTGGTCGTGGACGTGGTTGTAGGAGCGCAACGTCAGAGCCGCTAGGAGGGCAGTGCGCGTCGGGTAGTGGCGGTAGAGGGTTCCGATACCGACGCCCGCCTCGTCGGCGATCGTCGCCATCGGCACTCTCTCGCCCTCACGCCCGACCGCGATCGTGGCGGCAGTTAGAATGCGTTCACGATTGGCTGCGGCGTCACTTCGCAGCTGCCGGGCATCGGTCCGTGCCTGTCGGTGCTCCGGACATCCCAGAGTTGATCGTGCCACGTAGCGACAACGGGGGCCTCGCGTTCAGCAGGCTTCAGAGCATAAGCGGACGATTTCGACCGCTTAGCCCACGATAGGAGCGCCGATGAACGACACCTCACCCGCCGAGTCGAAGCCGCCGGGACCGGTCCCCGCCGACGACCCTGCGCGGGTCTTGACGCACGTGAGCCCCGACACTGATGACTCATTGCCTCACCTCGGCGTGGTTGGCGATACCTACACCATCCTTGTGTCCGGCGCCGACACCGCTGGGCGCTACACGTTGATCGATATGCACGTCCCGCCGGGCGGCGGGCCGCCGCCTCACCGTCACGATTTCGAGGAGATGTTCACCATTCTTGACGGCGAGATCGAGCTCACGTTCCGCGGCGTCAGCGCCGTTGCAACGGCCGGCGAAACGATCAATGTGCCCGCCAACGCCCCGCACGTCTTCCGGAACGTCTCCGAACGCCCTGCGCGACTGCTGTGTCTCTGCTCGCCCGCAGGCCAGGAGGAGTTCTTCAAGGAGGTCGGCGTGCCGGTCGCGCACCGAACCGAGGCTCCGCCGTCGCTCGACGATGCTGCCACCGGCGCGTTTATCGCCAAGGCGATCGCACTCGCCCCGAAGTACCGGACCGAACTGCTGCTCGGCGAGCCGAAGCCCTGATATGGGAAAACCCACCGAGACAACGGTGAGCCAGCAACAGCGCGACGCTCTTGACCAACTGCTGCGAGACGCGAGGACAACGCCAGAGCGGTCGCCCTGATAGCCGACGGCGACGGCGACTACGTCACCGACGACGTGTCTTCGATCCTCGGCCGGCCCGCCCGCAGCTTCGAACAGTTCGCCAACGACTACGCGGGGGCGTTCTCGCCGATCCAAGCAGCCGCCTAGGAAGGGGGCCATGAAGATTTGGACTGACCCATCAAGCTCAAGAAAAGGAGTCTCATGCCTACCACCACCGAAAACACAAGCAGGACCGCACACGTGATCGAGCTCATGACCAAGGGCGACAACGCCTTCAACGCACGCGACTGGGACACGGTGGATACGGTCCACCATCCAGACATGGTCGCGTACGTCACTGGGCTCGCAGAGCCGATCTACGGATCGAAAGCACACTCCGCAGCGATGCAGCAGTTCCTCCGGAGCTTCCCCGACATGCACGTGAACACGCCGTACCCCATCCAGTTCGGAAGCGGAGACTGGATCACCGTCGTCACCAACGTCACGGGGACCTTCACCGGAGAGATGGCCCTCCCCGACGACAAGGTGATCCCGCCGACACGCAAGGCCTTCGACCTCGAGTTCGGGCAGACCACCAAGTGGCAGGGCGACCGGCTCATCGTCATCGCCGCATTCTGGGACGCGGCGCTGCAGCAACAGCAGCTCGGCCTCGCCTAGTTCCCCCTGAAGGGTGCCGGCCGGCTCACGATTTCGTACCTCACGAGCCGGCCGGTCTCATCCAAGGACCTGCGTCGATCGTGTGATCCCGGCTCCGCGAGAGCGGCTGGCGCGCCGTCCGTCGTCACTGCCGGATTCGCAGAAAGGCAGGCGTCGCCGCCGTTGTCTCTCGCGCGCCTGGATTGGACGAGGAGCAGCCGCGCCCGCGTAGCGTGAACCCGCTACCGCTTTGCGCCACAGGCGGCAATGGGAAAGCCGCCGGGCACATACGCCCCGGACGACCAGCTGCAATATCGGCGTCGGACGGAACTATTTAGGGGCATCCTGGCGTGCGGCTCGGCGACCGCTTTGACGTGAACGCGGTAGCGCGACTGCGACCCGACGCGACGCCTCTTTCTGGTCCTGAGCGACAGCGGCGACCATCTCAGTTGACACGACCGCTTTCGCCACGGATGCAGTCGTGCCTAGCCCGGCTCGTGCAACTACGAGAGGGAGGCGAGGGGCTGGATTTCCTCGGCTTCCATCATCGTCGGGTGCTCGGTGATCGCGGCTATCGCCACCTGCGGTTCCTCGCCCGATAGCCCTCACGAGAGGCGATGCAACGAGCCCGCGATCGAGTTCATGAGATCACGGATTCCAAGCGGCTGCGCGACCCGGTCGGAGTGATCGTGCGGGACCTCAACAGTTTCCTGCGCGGGTAGGCGAACTATTTCCGCTACGGCAAGGGCCGCCTGCACTTCACGCGGATCACCACCTACGCGCTCAGGCGACTCGCCCTGTTCGTGGCCAGGCGCCACAAACGGAAATCGGGCTACGGCATGACCGTCGTGGCCTTCGTGTCACTGAACCGCATGCTCAGAGTGTGGTACATTCCCCGGCGAGTTAGTTATTCAACTTACTCAAGCTCGAGGGAGGGGCTTCATCTTCCTCGGATCGTCCACGCGCCAATGGCACGTCAAACCGCCGTCAAAGGAGATCTCGTGACTGCCAGCATCGACATCCTCGACCCCGCGAAGCCCAAGAATGTCGCGATCCTTGCCTCGAATCCCGCAGTCTCGCCGGTCACCGGCTGGCCAGTCGGTTTCTGGTGGGGGGAGCTCGTCCATCCCTACTGGGAGCTGACAGAGCATGGCTACGAGGTCGATATCTA
>JAOPZB010000051.1 GCA_025964355.1 Solirubrobacterales bacterium
GGGTTCTCCTCGAGGAACTCGCCGAGGCCGGTGTTGACGATCGACTCGACGAAACCAGCCATGCCGGGGTTGCCGAGCTTGGTCTTCGTCTGGCCCTCGAACTGCGGGTCGCGCAGCTTCACCGAGATGACGGCGGTCAAGCCCTCGCGGACGTCCTCGCCCGAGAGGTTGTCCTCTTTATCCTTCAGCAGGCTGTGGTCGCGCGCGTACTTGTTCAGCGTGCGGGTCAGCGCCGAGCGAAAGCCGCTCATGTGCGAGCCGCCCTCGCGCGTGTTGATGTTGTTGGCGAACGAGTGAACCGACTCCTGATAGGACGAGTTCCACTGCAGCGCCACCTCCGCCGCGCCCTCCCCGGACTCGCCGGAGAAGAAGATCACCTTGCGATGGACGGTGTCCTTGTTCTCGTTGAGGTAGGCGACGAAGTCCTCGATGCCGCCCTCGTACTGGAAGGAGGCAGAGTGGCCTTCGCCGCGCTCATCGACGATCGAGATCTTGAGCCCGCGGGTCAGGAAGGCCGTCTCGCGGAGCCGTTCTTCGAGTGTCTGGAAGTCGAAGTCGAGCACCTCGAAGATGTCGGCGTCGGGCAGGAATGTGACGGAGGTGCCCGTCGGCTCGCCCTTGCCGAGCTTCTCGCCCTTGCTCAGCGGTCCCTGTGGCGCGCCCCGCGAGTACTCCTGCGAGAAGACATGGCCGTCGCGGCGGATCTCCACACGCAGCTGCTCGGACAGCGCGTTGACGACCGAGACACCGACCCCGTGCAGCCCGCCCGAGACCTTGTAGCCGCCCCCCTCTCCGAACTTCCCGCCCGAGTGCAGGACCGTCAGGACGACTTCGACCGCCGGTTTGCCCTCCTTCTCCATCGTCGCGACCGGTATCCCACGGCCGTCGTCGACCACCGTGACGGAGTTGTCGGGATGGATCGTCACGGAGACTTCCGTGCAGAAGCCGGCGAGCGCCTCGTCAACCGAGTTGTCGACGACCTCGTAGACCAGATGATGCAGGCCCATCAGGCCAGTCGATCCGATGTACATCCCCGGTCGCTTGCGGACCGCTTCGAGGCCCTCGAGGACGGATATGTCCTGGGCGTCGTAGCTGGAGGAGCCCGACATGGACGGGTCGTTCACACCGCCCTTTCCGGTGTTCTCCTGTGAGCTGTTGCTGCTTGTTGCCAATGGCCCTCCGATGACGTGACAACGCCCCGGATTCCGGGGCGCTAGGACCACGGCTGGGGCGTCTTGGATACATCTCAAAGGATAGCATGGCGAGGGTACGAAACTGTCCCTCAATCGTGCCTAAATGCCTGCAAAATGGAGGAAAACATGATGCCGTCGCGGGCGCGGGGGGGCTGGTCGCCGAGCGGGGGGGGCCGCGTCAACCGGTTCGGCAGCGCAGCTCGCGGATCGCGTCCCGCCCCAGCGCGTCATTGAGGCGCGGGATCAGCTCGCCGGCCATCAGGGAGAGCTCGTGCGCCCACACCGCGGCGGAGCACGTGACGGTCAACACGCCGTCGCGCTCGGCCGTTGGGCGGGCGGCGGCGGCGACCGCCGGCCCGGCGGCGCGCTCCCAGGTCGCCTGCACACGAGCAAGCGTCGTCGTCGGCGCGAGGCTGGAGGTGAGCTGCTCGAGCGCGGTGGCGAGCAGGCGTGGAGCGGCGTTGCTCACGCGGCGATGGCCTCCTGGAGGATCGCGCCCGGGGAGATGCGCAGTCGCGTCACCGACGAGTCGGCTGCTCCGGGTACGTGCGCGAGGTCGGTCGTGGCGATCACGCTCTGCCCATCCGTCGACAGCTCGCGCGCGAGCAGCTCCCGGCGCTCGCCGTCGAGCTCGCTCATCACGTCGTCGAGCAGCATCAGCGGAGTGCGCCTCCGCTCGCGTGCGAGCACCGCGCGCTCGGCGAGCAGGAGGGCGAGCAGCGCCAGACGTTGCTCGCCCTGAGAGCCGTACACGCGCAGCTCTCTGCCCTCGCGCACGATCGCGAGCTCGTCGCGATGCGGACCGTGGCCGGAGAAGCCCCGCTCAAGGTCCTGCGGGAGCCGCTCGCGCAGCTCGGCGGCGAACTCCTCGACATCGCTCGCGCGCGACCGGGGGCGGTACTCGAGAGTCGCCTGGCCGCTGCACCCCAGCTCGCTCGCTCGCTGGGCGAACGGCTCGGCGAGCAGGGCGACCACTTCCGCTCGGTGGGCCGTGAGCTCCAGCGCATGGCGCGCGAGCTCGCCATCCCAGGCGGCGAGGGTCGACTGCGACGCGCGCCCGGAGCGGATCCGGGCCAGCAGCGCGTTGCGCTGCGCAAGGACCCTCGCGTACTCGCGTCGTGTCTGCGCGCGAGCGGGCCACACGGCCGCGACGACCTGGTCGAGATGCGCCCGGCGCAGTCCCGGGGGCCCTTTGACGAGCTCGAGGCGGTCCGGCAGGAATACGCTCACCAGCGGGCGCGTCGAGACATCGAGCAGGCGCTCCACGGGCGCGCCGTCGGCGGTCATGCGCCGCTCGGCTCGGGTGGCGCCGGGAACGGTGCCGTAGCCCACCGTGAGGTCGTGGCGGCGCTCCCCGTCCAGCAGTCTCACGGCGACGCGCGTCGCGCCGGCACCGAAGCGCACCAGCTCCCGCTCGTTTCGCGTGCGCGGCGAGCGCCCGGTGCAGCCGAAGTAGAGGGCCTCGAGCAGGTTTGACTTGCCGGCGCCGTTGGGCCCGTGGACCACGGTCAGGCCATCTCCCAGCCGCGCCTCGGCGCGAGCGTAGGTGCGGAAGTCGCGCATCTCGACGCTGACGACGCGCACGTCAGCGGTCCTCTGAAATCAGCCGTCGTGTGACGCCATGGCCAAGCAGGTCAAGGACGCAGGGAGCGTGGCGTGCTGCGCACGCGAGCGACCGAGGACGCAGAGATGCGCGGGCCATGGCGTCACACGTTCAGGCGAATGGGCATGATGAGGTAGACGAAGTCGCCGGTGTCCGGCGATTCGATCAGACCCGGTCGAAGGGGGCTGATCAGCTTCAGGAGCAGCTCCTCGGACTCGATGCTCTCCAGGCCGTCGCGCAGGAACTCCGGGTTGAAGCCGATCTCGAATGGATCGCCGTGGAACGGGACCGGGATCGCCTCGCTGGCCTCGCCGACGTCGGGCGTCTGGGCCGAGACCGTGAGCGTGCCCTCGCTGAAGCTGAGGCGCAGCGGCGTGTTCTTCTGGGCCAGGAGGCTGATGCGCCTCACCACGTCGGTGAGCTCGGCGCTCGACAGCCTCAGCTCGTGCTCCACCGACTCCGGCAGGAGTTGGCGGTAGTTGGGGAACTGGCCGTCGATGAGGCGGGATGAGAGGACGATGTCGCCGAACTCGAAGATGACCTGGTTCTGCCCGACGCTGGCGGCGAGCGACTCGGAGGGGGCCTGCTGGGCGATCCGCGCGAGCTCCTGCAGGGCGCGCGCGGGAACGTTGACCTCGAGGCTCTCCTGCAGAGGCGACTCGAGCGCGGTTTGCTTGACGCTCAATCGGTAGGAGTCGGTGGCGACCATGCGCAGCTCCTGCCCCGAGGCCGACATGAGGATGCCGGTCAGGACCGGGCGCGTCTCGTCGCGCGAAGCCGAGCGGGCGACCCGGGCGACGGTCTCGATGAAGGCCTCTGTCGGCAGCGCCACGCGCGAGTCGGCAGACGGGGTTGGGAGCGCCGGGAAGTCTTCGGCACGCAGGGTACGCAGGTGAAAGGTCGTGGGTCCGGAGATCAGCTCGACGTCCTGCTCGGCGGCGCGCAGCTCGAGCGTGAGGCGGTCGGCAGGAAGCGACCGTACGACGTCGAGCAGCAGCCGTGCGGGGAGCACGGCGGCGCCCGGCCTGGCGACCTCGGCGTTGAGCGGTACGCGCAGGCCGATCTCCATGTCGGTCGCGAGCAGCTCCGGTTTGGAGTCTGCCTCGGCGGAGATCATGACGCCCGACAGCGCCTGTACCGCGCTGCGCGTCGAGGCGACGCGTGTTGCCGTCTGGAGCTGCGCGAGCAGCTCGGCGGTCGAGAGGGAGAGCTTCATGGTGCGATCACGAGTATGGGTGAGTAGTTAGTAGGTGTGTTGAACTTGTGTACTTGGCCCGGGGACTGGCGATTGGAGGAGAGGCGCGGTGGACAACCTGTGGATGGGAGGCTGAATAGTCTCTCAGGCGGCTCGGTCGGGGGGTGAGCCGCTGTCACGGGGTCGGCGAGTCAAGAGCCCGGCACAACTTGTCCACAGCATGGCGCGCGGCATCGTCGGCGGCTATGCGAGCGGATGTCCGGCGCCACGCGTGAAGAACGGTTGTGTGATCGCGACCGCCGAACTGCCGGCCGATCGCGGGCAGGGACTCAGACGTGAGCTCCCGGGAGAGATACATCGCGAGCTGTCGAGGCCAGGCGACGCGCGGCGTTCGGCTCGGAGAGAGGAGCTCTTGCGGGCTGAGGCCGAAGCACGTGCAGGCCGCGGCCTGGATGTCGGCGATGGAGCGGGACTCGGGTGCGGCGTCGGTCGTGTGTGGGTAGAGGCCATCAAGCACCTCGTGCGTGAGCTCTACCGTGATCGGGCGGCCGGTCAGGGAGCTGAAGGCGACGACACGAATGAGCGCGCCCTCGAGAGCGCGGACGTGGTTCTTCACGCGCTCGGCGATGACGGCGAGCACGTCGTCGTCATCGAGCTCGATACCGTCGTGATGGACGCGCATGCGCAGGATCGCGACGCGCGTGGGAAGCTCGGGCGGGGTTACGTCCGCCACCAACCCGGCCTCGAAGCGCTCGCGCAGTCGGTCTTCGAGCGCCTGGAGGTCGCGCGGTGGGCGATCGGAGGTGAGGACGATCTGCCGCGCGCCGTCGTGGAGGGCGTTGAAGGTGTGAAAGAACTCCTCCTCGGTCCGCGTCTTGCGCTCGAGGAACTGGACGTCGTCCATCAACAGGACGTCAACGTCGCGGAAGCGTGCCTTGAAGCCTTCGGTGTGGCCGCCGCCGAGTGCTCCGATGAACTCGTTGGTAAAGGCCTCGCCGGTGGTGCAGCGAACCGTGAGCCCGGGGCTATGGGAGAGCAGCAGGCTCGCGATCGAGCTGAGGAGGTGCGTCTTGCCGACGCCTGGAGGGCCGCATATGAAGAGCGGGTTGTAGGCCTGCGCCGGCATCTCCGCAACGGCGAGCGCCGCGGCGTGCGCGAGCCTGTTGCAGTCGCCGATCACGAACTGATCGAACGTGAGCTTCGGGTTGCACAGCGGTCCGGTCGAGTGGGGCAACTCCGGTGGGCGCGCGCGAGCGTTCGGGCGCCTCGAGCCGGACCCGGAGCTGTAGGTGCTCTGCGACTCTCTGGCCGGGTTGTGCGACGCGCCGCCGGCAACCAACTCGACGCCGATGCCCGGGCCGAGCACGAGCTCGACGCCGGCCTCGAGAACCTTGCCGAAGCGGTCGCGAACCCATCGGCAGGCATGCGGCGGGGCTTCGATCACGATGCGGTCGCCTGAGAGCTCGACGGCGCGCAGAGGCTCGAGCCAGATGTGGTAGGTGGGCTCGTCGACCCTGAGGGCGATCTCGGCTTGCACCCGCGACCATATGTGCTCGATCTCGGCGCTCATGGCAGCGTCTATCCGCTTCTCTCCCAGAGAAAGTGACTAGGACTATTCGGCAGGGGGGCCTGTGTGGAGCCCGGTGTGTCGGACTATAACCACCGCCCTCGTCCGCGCCGCGTCGCCGGACCGCAATTGGCGGGAAAAATCGCCTGGGGGCACGAGCGGAGCGGGGACCTCGCCGGGCCGCACTTGCCGTCCCTATACTTGGCGCTCGGCTCCCCGTCCATGACGGGCACCGCGGGTGCCCGAAGTCGAGGGAGATGCGTGGCCGGCGGAGACAAGAACGATGAAGCGGACCTATCAGCCAAAGAAGCGCAAGCGCGCCCGCGCGCACGGATTTCGGGCGCGCATGAGCTCGCGCGCCGGACGGCTGACGCTCAAGCGCCGGCGGCACAAGGGACGCAAGCGGCTCTCCACCTGAGGCGCATGTTGACACCGATCCCGCG
>JAOPZB010000061.1 GCA_025964355.1 Solirubrobacterales bacterium
GTTGGGCGATCGTCCAGAGCTGCGGGCTTGGCATAAACGAGGGCCTGCTCTATCTCTTCGTCCACGACGCGCGCCTGGACAAGCTGCTCGCGCAGGCGTTCGCGACGGCGGTGGTGACCATCACGACCTTCTTCGCCAACCGCGCCTGGACGTTTCGCACGCATCCGCCCGTCGCGATGGTCGACACGCTGGTCGACGGCGACGTCTGAACCGCCGCGCAGCCGCTCAGCGGAATACGGCGAGCAGCGAGAGTCCAGCGGGGATCCGGCCCCCGCGGGCGATCACCCCTGCCTCGAGCGCCAGCGGCCGCTCGAGCAGCCAGTTGAACGGGTTCGGCGGCACCCACAGGTCGAGGCTCGACTCGGTCGTCTTGGTGCTCAGGCGGTCGAGCACGCGCAGGATGATCGCCGCCGGCAGCAGCAGCGAGTTGAAGTACGTGGTCCTCACCTGCTCCCAGCCCGCCTCCTCGGCCACCCGCTCAAGTGAACGGCGCGTGTAGCGCCGATGGTGGTGGTTGATCTCGTCATGGCCGCTCCACAGCCAGGGGTAGGCGGGCACCGTGACGAGCAGCGAGCCGCCCGGCGTGACGGTGCGGCGCATCTCGCGCAGCGCACCGAGATCGTCCTCGAGATGCTCGATCACATCGAGGCTGACCGCCAGATCGAAGCTGTCGGCGGAGAAGGGCATCTCGAGCACGGAGCCCTCGACGACCTCGCCGATCCCTCGCTCGCGTGCGAGCCGCACGCTCGTCGGCGAGAGCTCAACGCCCGTCACCGTCCCGTGGCGCGCGAGCTCGATCATGTTTCGTCCGCTCCCGCACCCGGCGTCGAGGATGCGTGCCCGCGCGGGCAGGCGCATGCCGGCGAGCACCCGCTCGATCACCGTGCGCCGGCCTCGATACCACCAGTGACGATCCTCCGCCTGGTGGGTCTGCAGCTCGTAATCCCGATCCATCCGCGCAGCATCTTTTCCTAAACGGCCCTCCTCGCGCCGTGCGCCCCCGATCCAGGGTGTCGCCAGAGGCGCCTATCCGACCCTCGGCGGGCCGGCCGACCCGGTATTCTCGGGCCCGTGACCGGGCGGCACGCCGGCGTCCACGACCGTCTCAAGGGGACCACGGATACGGGCATCGGCCTCGCCTCGACCGCCGCCGCGCTCTGGCTCGCGGTCATCTCCCTGGCGACAGCGCAGGCCTCCGCGGCGCAGCGACCGCCCCAGGTTCGCCGGGCGACGCTCTCCGATGCTTGGTCGGCCCCCCGCGCTCTGCAGACCGGCTGCGCCGTCGCCGCCGGACCACAGGTGGCCTTTCCCAGCGAAGCTCCAAACCTCCCGACGGGCCCCGGAGCGATCGTCTGGGCGAGCCGGCCGGGTGGCTGCTCGGGCGCCGCCGAACGCGCTGCGAGCCTGTCGTCTACCGTCAGTCTCGCGCCAGTCGGACCATCGGATCGGCCCGCGAGCTCGAGCGCCAGGTCGCTCCCGGGGCTCGTCTCGGGCGAGCTCACGGCGCTGGGGGGGAGCTTCGGGCGAGTGACGATCGCCGCCGCCCTTCACGGGGCGGTCTTCTCGGCGTCCGCCGCGGTCGCGGTCCTGCAGGGCGGGGCCGGACGCCCGCTCGGCGTCACCGAGGTCAACGAACCCGCCTCCGCCTCCGCCATGGGACGCGCCTACCTCGGCGACGTGGCCGTCGCGACCGTAAAGGGCTCCTCGATTGCCGTGCGCGTGGAGCGCTACTACATGCACGGGTTCGGTCCGGCACGGCTCGTCGCGATCGGGCGCGGTCGCGTGACGTCGCTCGTCGCCACGATGGACTACCGGTCCGACGTGCTGCTCGCCTGGCAGCAGAACTCCGCGATCTACGCCCACATGCTGCGCGCATCCGGACGACACGAGCCGACCCAGAGGCTCGGGCGCAGCGCGGCGGGCCCTCAGCTGCAGGCGCTCGTCAGCGACAACGACCACGGCGCCGTCGCCTGGTCTGACCCGGCGCCCGAAAAGCGGCCAGCCACCGCCCGCACCTACGTGGACCTCTCCGGACCCGGCGTGCGCTTCGGCGCACCGCGGCTGCTCGCGTCCTTCGCCGACCCGGCCCACGTGAGTCGAAGGTCCGGGTCGTTGGGGCTCGTGAGGCTCTCGACCGAGAACGCGATGCTGGTGTGGACGGACATGAAACGGGGCCGCTACGTCGTGCGCGGCGCCCCCATCGTCGCCGCGGCTGGGGGCGCCGCGACCCTGCTCTCAGACGCTCGCAGGGACGCCGTGCTCACGGGTCTTGCCCCGGGTCCCGCCGGCGAGGCGATCGCCCTCTGGACCAGCCCCGCAGCCGGCGCCGTCGATCCGCTTGCTCCGCGCACGCAACTGTGGGCGGCGCGCACATTCGTCGTGCCCCACAACCGGCTCGAGTTGCGGGCGCCGGCGATGATCGCCGCGCCGGGAGCCCTGGCTGCTGTCGGCGTCGCAGTCGATCCCGGCGACGATCGGGCGCTCGCGGCCTGGCGCACCGAGCGCGCTTCGACGAGCATCGGGTACGCGGTGGCAGGAGAGACGGCCTCAGAAGCGGCCGGTGCGCCAAGCCCGCGTCGCCGCGCTGCGCCTCCCCGTGCGGCGCAGCGGTCGAGCCCGTGGCTGGCGATCGGGCTCGCTGCCGGCGGCGCAGCCGCCGCCTGGGCTCTTGTGCTCGCGGCGAGCTCCAGGCGTCGGCGTCGGCCCGGCGCCAGGAAGATCCGCCGCTGAGCGATCGTCGGAGGGCGTAAGGCGGCCCCACCCCGGGCGGCCGTCAGGCGGGTGAAAGGCAGCCCCGCCGCTGAGCGATCGTCAGGACGGTGCCAGCGCGGAGCGCAGGAAGCTCACCGTCCGCTCCCAGGAGAGCCGCGCGGCGTTCTCGTCATAGGTGCCCAGCCGGTTGGTGTCGTTGAAGAAGGCATGCCCGGCACCGTCGTAGTAGTAGAAGGTGACGTCGACGCCCGCCTCTCGCAGCTCGGACTCGAGCGCCTTGGAGGCGTCCAGCGGGATGAATTCGTCGGCGGTCCCGAAATGCCCGAGCACCGGGCCCCTGATCTTCGTGAAGTCGGGCTTGCCGTGCGGGTTCACATAGTAGTAGGTGACGGCGGCGGCGATCTGGGGGCATGTGGCGGCCGCCCACAGCGAGAGCCCGCCGCCGAGGCAGAAGCCGAGCGAGCCCACGCCCGGTCCCTGGACACCCGGCCGTGAGCTGAGGAAGTCGGCCGCCCCGCACATGTCCTTCTCCACATCTGGCATCGACAGAGCCATCATCTTCTGTTCGGCCTCGCTCGGCTCGGTCGTCGTCGCGCCCCGGTAGAGGTCCGGTGCGAGGGCGAAGAAGCCCTCGGCTGCCAGGCGGTCGCAGACCGAGCGGATGTGGTCGTCGACGCCCCACCACTCCTGCAGGACGATCGTCGCAGGACCGCTCTCGCCTGCGGGAACCGCCAGGTAGCCGGGAGATGTGCCGGCGCTCGTCGGAAACTCGATATCGGGCATCTGTTGGCTCCTTGGTCAGTGTCTGTCATGGCCGGCGCAGGCGGCCAGCGCGCGAATACTCTCACGGCGCCATGCATCGCAGAGCTCGAGCTGTCCCGGATCGCCGGGCTCGAGCTCTCTCGGCTCAGGGGGTGGGCAGCGAAACCGTCAGGTTGCTGGCTTCGATGGCGAACGTGCCGTTGCTCGCCCGGTAGTACGGAGCGTCGCGGCCGAGCAGCTGGAGCTTGACGGTGTCACCGGGTGCGAATTCATAGCCGTTGCCGTGCAGCTGGAACTTGACAGTGCCCGTCTGGCTTTCGTTGAGCCTGTAGACGCCGCGGCTCACCAGCCTCTGTTCGCCGGTCGGCAGGACGTCCCAGAGGCGCGACACCAGCTCGCCGAACGGACCGACCGTTTTGATGTTCGCCGTCACCGTCGGCAGCCCCAACAGCGTGAACCCGGGGCTCGTCATCGTGTAGTTGGCCGTGTTCGGCTCCGTTTCGGCTTTCACCGTCTTGCAGGCGTCGCTCGTGCCGGCGATCGGGTCGAATTCTCCCGCGATCGTGGTGTTGCCGCCGGCCGAGCTGAACAGCTGCGCTTCGCTGGAGCCGAAGGTGACAGCGTGGGGGTGAAGCTTCGACCATTTCGCCGCGCTGAACGGACCGCCACCCGGCGCGCTCTGCGGGCAGGTCTGCGTGTATGCCGTCACGGCGCCGTTCGCCGGCGGTTTGCCCGTGCGCTGCAGCTTCGCCGCGAAGAATGCCGCCGCCTCTTCGTTGAAGGCACGGTCGGTGTTCTGCTTGTTCGAGCCTCGGCTGTGTCCGAGGTCTCCGACCATCAGGGCCGCATAGCCTTTCACCGCATGCGCCGCGTTGTAGACCCGCAGCGACTGAGACGGCGGGAACAGGTCGTCGGTCCAGCCGCTCTCCAGCAGCATCGGCGCAGGCGTCCCCGTCAGCCCATAGCCCTGGTGATAGGTGTAGAGCTGTTTGGCGATCGCTTCGTCTTCCGGCGAGGCAGGCTCGCCTGCGTTCGTCGCGGCGAACCACTTCGTGAGGTCGGCTTCCGGATCCGCGCCCGTCGGGGCGATGTAGCCGCTCGCATTGCCGAGCGCGTAGAGCCCGGTCACGTAGCTCTGGATCTCGACCCCGAACGGTTCGTAGCTCTGGGCGAACGGCGCGACTTCGGTGTCCAGGAAGCGTCCATTCGGCGTGAGCGCATCCACGAGGTCAGACCACGGCCAGCGCGGGAACGTCGCGGTGATCGCCAGGCTCGTCCCTTTCGGGCTGGTCCACGGCGCGAATTCACCGTTGGGAAGACGGATGCGGTTCTTGAGGTAGGCGAGCTCGATGCTCTGTCCTCCGCCGTAGGAGATACCGGTGCTGGCCAGGGCGCCGCGTTTGGCGATCCGCTGATCGGCGAGCAGCCCCAGGAGATACTGCGTGTCGCGAACCTCATAGCGCTGGTCGGCGAGCCGGATCCAACCCTTTTCGCACCCGGGCGCTTCGCGTGAGGAGGGCGTGCCGCAGGAGTTGCCCCAGCCGCGCGCCGAGTAGTTGACGACCGCGTAGCCGTGCTGCGCGTAGTAGACGTTGTTGTAGTCGAACGTCTCGTTGCCGTCGCCGGCGGGTGAGCTCGACTCGAAGGCGGTCTTGCTTCCGCCCCAGCCGTGAAGCATCACGATTGTCGGAAATGGGCCTGTCCCGGTTTCCGGCAGCGTCACATCGACGTCCAGCGGAACGCCGTCGAATGAGGGCACGCGCTGTTCAAGCGATGAGGTCGGGCAGAAGCGCACGCCGTTCTGCACGGTGCACGAGTGTCCGAATGGCGCCGGTTCTGCCGCCGCGGCAAGACTCGGGGCGGCGAGCGCCACGATCGCCGTCCCGAGCACGCCGCTAACCACCCGCTTGAAGCTGTTCACCCTCATCGCCCCCTTTAACCCCGAAGTTGCACCAATTCCCCAGGGCCGTCTGTACCCGTCTGAGCACTCTCCAAACGTCCGACGCCAGAGCATCGCCGGCGGGCGCGGCCGCCATGGCTGGCCGAGGGGGCCGTCAGACCGACAACGACAGCACGTCCGCACGGGCCGGGTCGATCCGGCCGTCGAGGAGGTTCAGGTATGCGCTCTGCAGCGCCTCGGGCCCGCGGCCGTGGGTCACTCGCAGCCAGCCTGCCGTCCAGTCGACGTAGGGACGCCAGGCGTCCGCAAGCCGCTGCTCGAGGCCGTCGCGCCCCCATTCCCCGCTGCGCTTGGTGATCCTGTCCGGCGCGAAGAAGAACACCGGGCGCGGCCCCGGCAGCGAGTCCGCAAGCGGGCCCATGCGGTCGTGATGCGTGGCGCCGACGACGGCCGAGTGGGCGAGCTCGTCGCCGAAGTGTCCATGCACCGAATCGCGCAGCGCTCCGTCGCCGGCCATGTCGACGTAGACCGCACGTCCGGCCGGCAGCGACTCGAGCTCGTCGTAGGCGATCACATGGTCATACACCCCGAGCTCGCGCGTGAACCCGGCACTTCGCGCAGAGGTCAGCCCGACGACGTCGATTCCATCGCGCTGCGAGAGCAGGAAGGCCAGACCGCTCGCCGTCTTGCTCGACGCACTCGAGAGGACGACGGTGCTCGACCCGAAGAAGGCGCTGTCGTCGAGGAAGTCGTCGATCAGATAGGAGGTGAAGAACAGCGGCCGCAGCAGCATCTGCTCGTTCTCCCGCGCGGCGTCGTAAATCGGATCGGCGTCCACCCTGGCATAGCGGTTGTAGGCGCGTGGAAGCTTCGCGCGGTGCGCCGCCGCATCCACGAACCCCTGCTCGTCGACGTGGGCCGGGGCCACGACGAGCTCGCTGGAGGGAGGCAGATAGCCGAACACGCGCGTGCCCTCCTCGAGCTCCGGCACGCGGCTGGCAGTGACGTCGGCGAAGCCCCACACCGGCACGCGCCCCCACCCCTCCTCTGCCGGGAAGAAGCCCCAGTAGGACATCGCCTCTCCGAACGTCGCATAGGTGATGTTGTTCGACGTCAGACCGAAGGCTGCGACCGCCAGCACGGCCTGTCCCGGCTGCGGCTCAGCCGGGGGCTGCTCGGCGAAGCGACAGCGATGAAGGTCGTCCTTGGCGACGAGGAAGTCCACTTCGCAGCAGCTTACGCGCCGCCGGCTGGCGGCGATCGCTCACGACCTGCGCTGGGCCAGG
Organism: Solirubrobacterales bacterium; assembly: GCA_025964355.1. Lineage (GTDB taxonomy): Bacteria > Actinomycetota > Thermoleophilia > Solirubrobacterales > Solirubrobacteraceae > Palsa-744. The sequence goes on from JAOPZB010000061.1 coordinate 6,661, forward strand.
CCAGGTAGCGGCTCCTCCATCGCCAGGACCGTTGCGCCTCCGTCCAGGCGTTCCAGCTGGCGCGTCTGGCGCGGGAGCAAGCCGAGCGCAAAAGCGATGAATGCGAGCACCGAGCCGCCGATCAGGACCTCGACGGCGCCGAGCGCAGAGGCCAGCGGGCCGGCCAGCACGTAGCCGAGCGGCAGCAGGCCCAGCGAGACCATCCAGTCGTAGGACGTCACGCGTGAGAGCTTCTCCGGCGGGATGCGCTCGGCCAGTGCGGTCAGCCACCAGACATCGAACAGGGCGAGGCCGGCGCCGGCGACGACCGAGGCCGGGATGACGACGATCAGGGTTACGCCGGCCGCGTAGAGAATGGACGACAGCGGCCACAGCAGCATTGCGAGCATCGCCATCCGCATCGGATAGCGCGGTCGCCACCCGATCCCCGTCAGGGATCCCACGATCGTGCCGAATCCGAACGCCGCCTCGACGACCCCGTAGACACCGAGGTGGCCATATTGCTCGCGAGCGACCACCGGGCCCAGCACGAACCAGGGCGCCAGGCCGCAGAACAGCGCCACGCAGAAGGATGCGAGCGTCGCCCAGACCCATACGCGCGAGCGGACCTCGCGCAGCCCGTCGCGCAGATCGGCCAGCATGCCGGTCTTCTCCGTGGGGACAGCCGGCGCCGGCCGGCCGCGACGCCGCGTTCGCACCCGCGTCAACAGCGCGGCACTGAGCAGGAAGGTCGCGGCGTCGACGGCGAACGCCCATCCCGCACCCGCGCCGAGGACGAGCGCCGTCGCCAGCGCCGGGCCGGCGAATTCGGCGACGTTGCTGGACATAGTCGTGACAGCCGTGGCTTCCTGGATGTTCGCCTCGGGAACCGTCTGCGGAAGCAGGCCGTTGGCGGCCGGGCGGAAGAACGCCTCGGCACTCCCGAAGGCGACCTCGATCAGGACCACCTGCCAGATCCGCACCGAGCCCGAGAAGATCAGCGCAGCGAGCAGCGCGTGCAGCGTGAAGCGCACTATGTCGGTCGCGATCATCACGCGATGGCGCGGCAGCCGGTCCGCCCACACGCCGCCGATGAGCAGGAACATAACGAGCGGCAGCGACTGGGCGGCGAGCACGAGTCCGAGGTCGGTGGCGCTGCCGGTGCGGCCGATGACGAACAGGGCGAGCGCTACCAGGACGATGTTGTCGCCGATCACGCTCGCCGACTGGGCGAGCCACAGAAAGCGGAAGTCGCGGTGGCCCAGCACGCGACGTATCTGGGAGAGGCCTTTCATCCCGCCAGCTTGACGCAGGCGGATGGTCTGTCGCTAGCCCTCGCCGTCCCAGTAGTCCACGGCGCCGTCGGCGCGCCGCAGAATCACGTTGTCGTCGGCGTTGCCCGGCCAGACACCGATCTTGTCGCTGTCGGGGTAGACCGCAACAGCGGGCTCGCGGGCGCTCGAGAACATCATGATCCGCGCCGGGTCGCTGCTGCGATTGGTGGCGTTATGGGCGCCGGCGGGACCGGGGGCAAAGCAGACGATCTCGCCCTGCCCGAGCTCCTGATCGCCGTCGGGGGTGCGCACGACGACGGCGCCGTCGAGCACCAGCAGCCACTCCTCCTCGTACTCGTAGTGGTAGGGGCAGACGCTCTCTCCGGGCGGCAGCTCATAGACCTTGACCGCCAGCGATCGGCCGCCGACCGCCGCGCCGACGCGAGCCACGGCCGAGCGAAATCCAGGTGGATCGTTCTCGTCGTACTCGCATCGCTCGCTCAGCACGTTCGCCGTCCGCACAGCGCGATCTTCGCACGTGCCGAAGGACGCGGGCTGCCCGAGCGCCACCCATATCCTTTCCGGCATGACCTACGACGCGCTCGTGGTGGGCTCCGGACCCAACGGGCTGTCGGCGGCGATCACCATGGCTCAGGCGGGCCTGCGGGTGCTCGTGCTCGAGGGCGCCGCGCGGCCCGGTGGCGCCGTGGCCACCGAGGAGCTCACGCTCCCGGGATTCCTCCACGACACCTACTCCTCCGTCTACCCGGCAGCCGCGGCCTCGCCGGTCTTCTCCGGCCTACCCCTTCACCGCCACGGGCTGCGATGGATCCATCCCGGCGCCTGCTACGCCCATCCGCAGCCCGACGGGCGATCTGTGGCGCTCTACCGTGACCTCGGTCGCACGGTCGCGAGCCTCGAGCGCTCGCACAACGGCGACGGCCGGCGCTGGCGGGCGTTCGCGGAGCCGCTCGTGTCGAACTTCGACGCTTTCGCCCGCATGATGCTCAGCGGCTTTCCGCCTCTGGCCGGCGTCACGCGCATGACGGCGCGACTCGGACCGCGCGCGACGCTCGACTTCGCGCGGCTGGTGCTGATGCCCGCCGAGGCGCTCGCGGGCGAGCTCTTCGAAGGCGACGGTGCACGAGCGTGGCTGTACGGCTCGGCGATGCACGCCGACGTCTCACCGGCCGGCGCCGGCAGCGCGATCGCCGCCGCCTACCTGAACCTGCTCGGTCACGGTGCCGGCTGGCCGAGCCCGCAGGGTGGGGCCGGTCGCCTCGCCGACGCGCTCGTCGGCTGCCTGCGGGAGCTCGGCGGCGAGCTGCGTACCGCCGCGACGGTCACCGCGATCGCGAGCGAGCGCCGGCGCGCCGTCGGGGTCGAGCTCGCGGATGGTGAACGCCTGTCGGCGCCCACGATCGTCGCGGACGTGATGCCCGCGGCGCTGGCGAGCCTGGCCGGCGACGCGTTTGGCGCCGACTATCAACGTGCGCTGCGCCGCTACCGTCTCGGCCCGGCGACGCTCAAGGTCGACTGGGCGCTGGACGGCGCGATCCCGTGGGCCGCCGCCGAGGCACGCGAAGCCGGCACCGTCCACGTCGGCGGAACGGCGCAGGAGCTCGGCGCGGCGGTCACGAGCCGCGGACTGCCCGAGCACCCGTTCATGCTGCTCGGACAGCAGTCGATCGCCGACCCGACCCGCGCGCCGGCCGGCCGCCACACGGCCTGGGCGTACACGCACGGTCCCCAGTTGCTCGACTGGGGGGCGGAGCGCGACCGCCACGTGCAGCGCATGGAGGCGCAGGTGGAGCGCTTTGCGCCCGGATTTCGCGAGCGTATCCTCGCGCGACACGTCCTCGGGCCAGCCGACCTCGAGCACCGCAACCCGAACCTGATCGGAGGCGACGTGGGTGGCGGCAGCAGCGCGCTGGACCAGCTCATCTTCCGGCCGGTCCCTGCGATGCTCCCCTACCGCACGCCGGTGCGCGGCCTCTACCTGGGCAGCGCGGCGAGCTTCCCCGGCGGGGGCGTCCACGGCGTCCCCGGCCGCGCCGCTGCGAGGGTCGCGCTGCTGCAGCGCCGTCTGCTTCGCGTCGCGCGGGCGCCTGCTGGCCGGTTCAGCCGCAGCCGGTGATGCCGCCGTCGAGCGGTATCACGCTGCCCGTGACATACGAGCCTGCGCGCGAGCAGAGGAACAGCGTGAGCCCGGCCGCGTCGTCGGGGTGGCCGATGCGCCCGAGCGGCACCTCCGCTTCGATCGCCTCCCGCGTCTCGGGGTTCTCCAGCACGAACGCCATCATTTTGCTCTCGAACGGCCCTGGGGCGATCGCGTTGACGGTGATGTGGTCCGGCGCGAGCCGCTTGGCGAGATGGCGCGTGAGCATGTGGACCGCCGCCTTGCTCGCGCTGTAGCTGTAGTTCTCGACCGACGGCGCCCGCAGCCCGTCGACCGAGCCGATGTTCACGACGCGCGCCGGGTCGTCTCGTTTGGCAGATGCGCGCAGCGCTCCAAGCAGCGCGACCGTGAGGTTGAACAGCCCCTCGACGTTCGTGTGCATGACCCTGTCCCAGCCCTTTGCCGGGAATTCCTCCAGCGGCGCGCCCCACACGGCCCCCGCGTTGTTCACGAGGATGTCCAGCTTGGGGAAGCGCTCGACGCTCGCCGCAGCGAGTGCCGTCGCCCCCTCGGGTGTCGAGATGTCGCCGGGTATCGCCACGCAGTCCCCGAGCGCGGCGAGCTGCTCGGCTGCATGCTCGATGTCGCCCTGCTTGCGCGAGGAGACGATCACGCGTGCTCCCGCCTGCACGAGGCCGCGCGCGATCATCAGCCCGATCCCGCGCGAGCCCCCGGTCACCAGCGCCGTCTTGCCGGAGACGTCGAACAGGTCGCTCATCAGTCGGCGAACTCCGCCGGGCGCTTCTGCAGGAACGCCCCGATCGCCTCCGGCACCGCGCGCCCGAAGGTGCTCATGATCTGCTGGCGGTCCTCGTACTCGACCGCCGCCTGCTCGGACGGGATCTCCAGCGCCGTCCACATCCCGCGCTTGGTGAGGCGCACACCCCACGGCGCCAGGGCGGCGATCTGGCCGGCGGCCTCCAGCGCCCGCTCGAGCAGCCTTGCCTCGCCCACGACGTCGGCAACGAGCCCGATGCGCAGCGCCTCATCCGCGTCGACCCTGCGCCCGGTGAGCATGAGCTCGTGCGAGCGCGAGGCGCCGATCAGGCGCGGTAGGAGCCAACTCGTCCCCATGTCGCAGTTGGACACGCCGATGTTGAGAAAGGCGACACGGAACACCGCCTCTGCAGCGGCGTAGCGGATGTCGCAGGCGAGCGCCAGCGCGAGCCCGAACCCGGCGGCAGGTCCGTTCACGGCCGCGATCACCGGCTGGGGCAGAGCCCGCAGCTCGAGGATCAGCGTCGACATGTGCTGCTGGTTTGCGAGACGGTCACGTGGCTCATCGCTGCCGTCGTTCTCCGGCGCGGCGCCGTAGCCCTCCAGGTCGAGCCCCGCGCAGAAGCCGCGGCCGGCCCCGGTCAGCACGACCGCCCGACAGGCGCGGTCGCTGGCGATCGACCGCAGCTCGGCGTGCAGCGCCTCGCAGAGCTCCGCCGTCATCGCGTTGAGCTGCTGCGGGCGGTTGAGCGTGAGCAGGCGGACATGCGCCGCCGGTTCGTCGCAGAGCAGCAGCTGGTCCATCGCCGAATCCTATGTCCTGTCCGGCCGCGCCCGGCCGCCCGCCATGCGCACAGGTCCCCGGCGCCACGGGTCTGTGACACTGGCGCGGTGCGCTGCAGCGGACCGAGGGTGGCGGTGGTCGGCCATGTGGAGTGGGTCCGGTTCGCGCGCGTGGAGCACGTGCCGCGAGTCGGGGAGGTGGTCCACGCACGCGACCCGTTCGAGGAGCCCGCAGGTGGCGGAGCGGTCGCGGCGGTGCAGCTGGCGCGACTCGCGGGTACGGCTTCGCTCGTCACGGCGCTCGGCGAAGACGAGCACGGCCGCCGCTCGGTGGCCCGCCTGCGGGAGCTCGGCGTCGAGGTGCACGCGTCGTGGCGCGCCGCCCCCACCCGCACGGCGCTGACGCTCGTCGACGACGCGGACGAGCGCACGATCACCACCTTCGGACCGCGACTGCAGCCGCTCGGCGGCGACGCGCGTGAGGCGCTGGCTGCGCTCGGAGCACTCGACGCCGTCTACTTCACGGCTGGAGACGAGGCCGCCCTGCGCGCCGCACGCGAGGCGTCGCGCGTGCTCGTCGTAAGCCCCCGTGCGCACGACGCCCTGGGGCACGGCGTCCATCTGGACGCGCTCGTGCTGAGCGGCGAGGATCCGATCGAGCTGGGCGAGGCTGCGCGCGCCCGCGAGGAGGCCGACATGCTGGTCTTCACCGAGGGCGAGCGCGGCGGGCGCTACGAGGATCGCTCGGGGCACGGCGGCAGGTGGACGGCCGTCGCCCCCGGGGCGCAGCCGGTGGACTCATATGGCTGCGGGGACTCCTTCGCCGCAGGGCTCACCTACGCCTTCGGTGCCGGGCTGGACCTGGCCGACGGCCTCGCGCTGGCGGCCCGCTGCGGCGCCGTCTGCCTGACGGGGAGAGGCCCCTACGAGCGACAGCTCACGGCTCGAGAACTGAAAGGATGACGGGATGAGCGGGCCGGCCTCCACCTCCTTGCCGCGTGCCGGCGGCGGGGACTTCGAGCAGATCGCCACCGATCTCGCGGACGGCATCCTCACGATCACGCTGAACCGCCCCGAGCGACTGAACGCCTGGACGGGCACGATGGGCGCCGAGCTGAGGGCGGCGTTCGATCGCGCCGACGCCGACGACGAGGTGCGCGCGATCGTGGTGACCGGCGCGGGGCGCGCCTTCTGTGCCGGCGCCGACCTGGCGTCCGGCGGGGATACCTTCGACTACCGGGCGAAGGAGCAGGCCGATGCGGACCGAGCGGAGATCGTCCCGCGGGACAACGGCGGTGAGTTCACGCTGCGGATCTTCGAATCGACCAAGCCGGTGATCGCGGCGATCAACGGGCCGGCCGTCGGCGTGGGGGCGACGATGACGCTGCCGATGGACATCCGCCTCGCGGCCGACGACGCCCGCATCGGCTTTGTCTTCACGCGTCGTGGCATCGTTCCGGAGGCCTGCTCGAGCTGGTTTCTGCCGCGCATCGTCGGCATCAGCCGCGCGATGGAGTGGGCGGCGACGGGCCGCGTGTTCTCGGCCCAGGAGGCGCTCGAGGGCGGTCTCGTGCGCAGCCTGCATCCGGCCGGTGAGCTGCTCGAGGCAGCCCGAGCGATCGGCCGCGAGATTGCCGAGAACACCTCGCCGGTCTCGGTCGCGCTCGCGCGCCAGCTGATGTGGAGGATGCTGGGGGCGGAGCATCCGATGCTCGCCCACCGCGCAGACTCGCGTGGCATGTTCTTTCGCGGCCAGTCCGCCGATGCAGTCGAGGGCGTGACCGCTTTCCTCGAGAAGCGCCCGGCGCGCTTCCCGGATCGGGTCAGCGACGGTCTGCCCGAGATCATGCCCGGCTGGCAAGCGCCGGAGTTCGAGTAAGGAGCTGTTGGCGCCTGGCGGTGCGAAGCGACGAGATTGGAGGACGCCGTGTCCGAGAGCAACAGGTTCACCGCGGAGCAGGCACGCAGCGTAGGAGCTCAGATCGGTATCGACTGGGGCTCCGCGCCCTTCGACGTGGAGCAATTCCGGATGGGGATGGACGTCGAGCTCGAGCACGGCCGTTTCGACGAGGTGACGAACGTCACAGATGATGACCCGGTCTTCACGGGGAAGATCGCACTGGCCCATCTCAACGAGTTCCCCGACTACTACACGCGCCTGCAGAAGATGGAGCAAGAAGCGGAGCGGGGCGAATAGGGAGCCCGCTCGAGGCGCCGGTACAGGAGCGCGCATCGATGCGTCCTCCGCTCGGCCTGCTCGTGTTCGTCGTCGGCGCCGCGAGCCTCGGAGCCGAGCTTGCGGCCGCCCGGCTGCTCGCGCCCTACTTCGGGGCCTCGACAATCATCTGGGCCAACACGATCGCGACCGTTCTCGTCGCGCTGTCGGCCGGCTACGCCCTCGGCGGTCGCCTCGCCGACCGCGCCCCCCACATGTCCCGGCTGTGCCAGATCGTGCTCGCCGCGGCGGTGCTGCTGGGCGCCGTCCCGTTTCTCAGCGGCCCTCTGCTGCGAGTCGCGAGCACCGCGATCGGCTCGTTATCGGTCGGCGCGTTCTTCGGCTCGCTGCTGGCCGTGCTCGCCCTGGTGGCGCTGCCCGTGCTGCTGCTCGGGACGGTCGCGCCCTTCGCCATCCGCCTCACGCTCGAGCGCACCGAAGAGTCCGGGAGCGTGTCGGGGCGGCTGTATGCGCTGTCGACCGCCGGCTCTCTGGTGGGGACGTTCCTCGCGGCCCTCCTGTTGATCCCCTTCGCCGGAACCCATCGGACCTTTCTCGCCTTCGCGCTGGCGCTGGCGATCGTGGCGGTGCCCGGCCTCCCATCGGCTTCGCTCGTCGTCCCCGCGGTGCTCGCGATCCTGCTGGCGCTGCCGCCGGGAGGCATCGACCTGCACCTGGCCGGCGGCGGTCGCGTGATCTATGAGACCGAGACGCAGTACCAGTACGCACGCGTGGTCGAACAGCCCGACGGCGAACGCTGGCTGCAGCTCAACGAGGGCGTGGCCACCCACTCGCTCTATGTGCCCGGCAGCTACCTCACCGGCAACTACTGGGACGGGTTTCTCGTGCTCCCCTTTGCGGCCGGACCGCGTCCGCCCGCTCGCATCGCGATCCTTGGCGACGCCGCCGGCACGACGGCGCGGGCATTCGGCCATTACTTCCCGCAGACTCTGATCGACGCCGTCGAGCTCGACGGGCAGCTGACGGAAATCGGCCGGCGCTTCTTCGCGCTACCGTCGCGACCGCAGCTGAGGACGATCACCGCCGACGCGCGCCCCTGGCTGGCCTCGGTCTCGCGCCGCTACGACGCGATCTTCCTCGACGCCTACCGCCAGCCATACATCCCTTTCTACCTCGCCACGCGTGAGTTCTTCGCGCAGCTGGGCTCGCATCTTCGAGCGGGAGGCGTGGTCGTCGTCAACGTCGGCCATCCGGAAGGCGGCGACGCCCTGGAGCGTGCGATCTCGGCCACCCTGCGCGCCGTCTTCCCGTTCGTGCTGCGCGATCCCTCCGAGCCGACCAACACGCTCGTCGTCGCGAGCGCAGCCCCGATCAGCGCGAGCGCGCTGTACGCCTCCGCGGCGGACCTTGCGCCCGAACTGCGCCCCACGGCGCTGGCGAGCGCGCGTAGGCTCAGCCCGGCCCTGCGCGGCGGCCCGGTCTACACCGATGACGTGGCGCCGGTCGAATGGCTCGTGGACGAGTCGATCATCGGCTACCTGGGACGCTCCTCCCACTGAGGGCCGCGCTCACAGGGAGGGGAGCTGCTGCACGAGTGAGAGGACGGGCGCGAACAGATCGCCTCGCGCGCCCACCCGCTGGAGCACGTCGCGCGCTTGGAAGGCGAGCTTCTTGGAGTCGCCCGCGTCCAGCGCGGCGCGCACCTCGTCCCAGCCCACCGGCGTCGAGGCCGTCGGGCGCTCGGTCGCCCGCAGCGAATAGACGCAGACGGTCGTCTTGTTGCGGTCGTTCTGGCTCCAGTCGATCAGCACCTTGCCCGAGCGGCGGGCCTTCGTCATGCGCGAGACGATCAGCTGCGGCTCGGTCTGCTCGAGCAGCTCGGCGACCGCCCTGGCGAACGGCTTGGTCTGCTCGAAGCTGACGCCGTCGGAGTTGAGCGGGACGTAGACCTGAAGCCCCTTGGATCCGGAGGTCTTCGCGAAGCTCTTCAGGCCGAGGTTCTCGAACATCCCCTGCAGCTGCAGTCCGACGGTGCAGCACTCGAGGATCGTCGCCGGCGCCCCCGGGTCGAGGTCGAACACGAGCGTCGTGGGACGGTCGACCGCCTCGGCGCGGGCGAGCGGAGTGTGCAGCTCGATCGCGGCGAGGTTCGCGAGCCAGACGAGCGTCGGCAGGTCTTCGACGAGCGTGTAGTCGATCGGCTTGCGCTCGCTCGGGAGCGTCACCGTGCGCACCCAGTCGGGAGCATGCGCGGGCGTCTGCTTCTGAAAGAACGACTTGCCCTCGACGCCGTCCGGCCAGCGCGTGACCGTGAGCGCGCGGCCCTGCAGGTGGGCCAGCATGACCGGCGCGACCTCGGCGTAGTACTCGATCAGATCGCGCTTGGTGAAGGCGGCCTTCGGATAGAGGACCTTGTCGAGGTTCGATAGCCGCAGCTCGCGGCCCTCGACGGTGACGGTCGCCGTCTTGGCCGGCGGGTCGGGCAGCACGAGCTTCGGGTCTTCGCGCGCGCGGCCCTCCTCGTCGCCCGCCGAGTTGTCGCCGACCGCGCCCCCGCTCACGACCTCCTCGGCCGGGTCCTCGCGCACGACCTCCTCGGCGGCCTTGTCCTCGCGCAGGCCCTTGTAGGAGGGCTGGCGCAGGTTGCCGCCACGCGTCCACTCCCTGAACTCGACCTCCGCGACGAGCCGCGGCTCGACGAACACGGCCTCGCGCGGCGGCGGCTCTCCGGCGCCGAACGGCGACGTCTTGCGCTGCAGTGGTGAGAGCAGCGCCGACAGGCGGTCGAGCTCCTGCTCTGTGAAGCCGGTCCCCACACGGCCGACATAGCGCAGCGCCCCGTCCGGCTCGTACACGCCGAGCAGGAGCGCTCCGATGCGCTCGCGGCGCTTGCCCTTGCCCGGCAGCCAGCCGCCGATGACGAACTCCTGGCGGCCGAAGCTCTTGACCTTGATCCAGTCCCGCGTGCGGGCGCCCGGCTGATAGGTGGAGCTCAGGCGCTTGGCGACGACCCCCTCCAGACCCTGACGGCGGGTGGCCTGCAGCAGAGCCGAGCCTTCCCCGACGAGGTGCTCGGGCGTCTGCCAGTTCTCGCCGTTGAGCGCCAGCGCCGTGAGGCGCTCGCGGCGCTGCAGGTAGGGGAGGCCCATCAGCGAGTGTCCGTCGAGCCACAGCAGGTCGAAGATCACGTAGGTCACGGGCGTGCTCGCGGCCAGCCGTTTCGCCTGGGCCCTGGAGGCGACGTGCATGCGCGGCTGCAGCGCGCCGAAGCTCGGACGGCCGTCGCTGTCGAACGCGACGATCTCGCCGTCGAGCACCGCAGCGTGGGAGCTGAGCGCCCGGTTCAGCCGGGCCAGCTCGGGATAGCTGTCGGTGATGTCTTTGAGGTTGCGGCTCTGTAGGCGCAACTCGCCGGGCTCCGAGTAGGCGATCGCGCGGACCCCGTCCCACTTGATCTCAAAGCCCCACTGGCGCTCGTCGCGCGGCAGCTTCCCGGGGCGCGCGAGCATCGGCGCTATGTGTGCGGGCATAGGTTCGCGATCCGGGTCCGTCGGCGGGTCCATGCGGTGGATCATCCAGTCCTTCGGCGGGTCGTCCTTGTCGATCGGGAACAGCGCGTAGCGCGCGTCGACGCGCCCTCCGTGCAACCACACCTCGATCTTTCGCGGCTCCCACTTCAGGCAGTCATAGGTCCCGCGGTCCCAGATCTTCATCGTCCCAGCGCCGTACTCGCCCTTCGGGATCTCGCCTTCGAACTCGACGTACTGCAGCGGGTGGTCCTCGGTGTGCACTGCGAGATGGTTTTCCTTCGGCGCCTGCGGCAGGCCCTTGGGGATTGCAAAGGACACGAGCACGCCGCCCCGCTCAAGCCGCAGGTCCCAGTGCAGGCGGGTCGCGCTGTGCTCCTGGATGACGAACCGAGGGCGCTCTGCCGCGGTCCCCTCCTCGCCCTTGGGCTCAGGCGTCGCGGCGAAGTCGCGTTTCCTGCGGTAGCCGATCAGGCGCTTGTTCTGCGAACTTCCTCCCGACGGCTTGGCTGGGGTCATGCGCTGAGCGTATCCTCGCCGCGATGCAGAACGTGGAGATCGTGCGCGACGCCTATGAGCGCTTCCGGGCCACCGGCCGGTTCGAGTCGGAGCTCGCCGCGCCCGGGTTCGTATGGGACATGTCCCACTTCCACGGTTGGCCCGAGGACCAGGTGTACGAGGGTGTCGAGGGCGCCGAAGCATTCCTTCGGGAATGGGCCGGGGCCTGGGATGACTGGCAGCTGGACGTCGAGGCGCTTCACGACGCCAGGGAGAAGGTTGTCGCCCTGATTCGACAGCGTGGGCGCTCGCGCGCGAGCGGGATGCTCGTGGACATGTCGTTCGCCCAGGTCTGGACGCTGCGTGACGGCAAGGAGACGCGGATGGACATGTACTCCAGCCAGGCCGAGGCGCTCGAGGCGGTGGGGCTGGCCGGCTAGCCGCTACTGCTTGGCGGGCGTTCGCGACCTAGCGGTTTTGGCGGGCGGTTTTTTGGCTGCTGCTTTGCGCGCCGCGGGTTTCTTGGGCTTCGGTTTCGCGCCACCGTCGCCGTCGCCTGCAGCCCGCACGGCGTCGAGGCTCGCCTTCAGCGCGCTCATCAGGTCCGGGGCGGGTGCGCGCACCTCCTCTGCGGGAGGCTGCACCGCGATCTCCTTGCCTTCGGCCTTTCGCTCGATCAGCGCGAGCACCTCGTCTCGATAGGTGTCGCGGAACTTGTCCGGCTCGAAGTCAGCGGCGAGCGACTCGATCAGTTGCTTTGCGATATCGAGCTCTCGCTTGGTCGTCTTGGTGTTCGCGGCCTCGACCACCTCGTCGAGCCGGTCGGGAGGCAGGACTTCGTCGGGAAACAGCATCGTGGCCATCCCCAATGCGATGCCCATCGGGCGCACGGCCACCAGCTGTTCCTTGGAGCGGATGACGACCCGGGCGATCGCCACCCTGCCCGTCTCCTCCATCGCCGCGAGCAGCAGCCGGTACGGCTTGGCGCCGCCGGTTCCCGGAGCGAGGTAGTAGGGGTGGTCGTAGTAGATCGGGTCGATCTGCGACAGCTCGACGAACTCCTCGATCTCGATCGTCTTCGTTTTCTTCGGCTCGAGCGAGTCGAGCTCGGCCGGCTCGATCCGCACATAGCGGTCCGGCGCGATCTCGTAGCCTTTGACGATGTCCTGGTAGGGGACCTCCTCATCGGTCTGCGGATCGACGCGCTTCTGCGCGACGCGCACGCCGGTCTTGCCGGAGAGCTGGTGAAAGCGAACGCTCTTGCGGTCGACGGCGCTGTAGAGCTTCACGGGCACGGTGACCAGCCCGAAGCTGATCGCGCCGGTCCAGATCGCGCGGGGCATGCCCCCAGTAGTACCACCTCGCGCGATCGCTAACCACCTCTGCAAAGCGTTTGGCGGCGGCGGCTCCTACCGCGGCACGGGCGGTGGCGACTCGTTGCCGGCCAGTCCCGCGGTCCGCTCGGTCCACCAGCTGAGCGGCACGATCGAGTAGGCGAGCTCGCGCGAGTCGTCGTCGAGCTCCACCGCGAGCGTGATCACCGCGACGATCTGGTCGTGCAGCCACTCGTCGTTGCCGAGCTGGGCGGCATGCTCGGTCGCGACGCTGCTGCGGGCGAGGTTGCGCTCGCTCCTGCTCTGATCGTCGGGCGGCTCGTTGTGGGCGAGCACGCTGCCCAGCCACTCCAGGCGCCCGGCGAGCTCGACGTGCCGGTCGAGCACCTCGGCATACGGCCGGGCGCCGACCATCACGGGAGCCCACTTGGCGATCACGTCCGACGCATGCTCGCCGAGGCCGACGCATACACGCTGAAGTCGATCGCGGCGATCCTGCTCGGCGAGCAACCGGCTCACCGCCGCCGAGATCCGCTCGCTGTCGCGCGCGACATTCGCGACCGCCAGCAGCGACGCGGGGTCTCCGCTCTCGACCTCCGTGACCTGGAGCTCTTCCAGCAGCCCCGTCCACGTGGCGCGGGCGCTCTGCAGCAGCGCGAAAAGGACGTTCTGCGCCAGCAGGTTCCAGCGGCGCCGGTTGCGCCTGTCGAGCACTCCGTTGACGACGACGACGGTGACCCGCCACCACGAGCACGTTGGCCAGCAACGAGGCGAGCAGCCCGTGTCGCTCCCAGAAGGAGCCCGTGAAGAAGTCCGAGGCGGCGGCCGCGACGATCAACGCGAGCCCGACCGTCGCCGCGAGCACCAAGCGTCGATCCCCGATCATCGCTGAAGGCTATGTCGCCGGGGTGACCGACTCAGCCTGTCGCCGCCGCCGGCTGCCGCTGGCGCAGCGTGGGCAGCACCCGCTCTCCGTATACCCGGACCGTCCCCATCGGATCGGCCTGACCGATGAGCTGCGTCACTATCACGCTCGGTCCCAGCTCCTGCAGCTGGCGCAGGCGCGCGATGTGATGCTCGACGTCGGAGCTGACGATGAAGCCTTCGTGGGCGAACTGCTCGTCGCTCAGACGCTCATCCGCCAGGCGCTGCATCTCGACGGGGTCGTGGATGTCATCGCTGTAGACCTGAGGCAGCTGGGTCGGCTTCCAGCGCCTGGCGCCGGCGATCACATCCTCCTCCGAGGACGCCCAGGCGATACCCGTCTGCAGGATGATCTCGCCGGGCTCGCGTCCCAGCTCTCCGCAGGCGGCACGGTAGGCATCGATGATGGCGGGCGCCTTGTCTGGGTTTCCCAGCGTCCACAGCCCGTCCCCGTGGCGCGCCGCGATGCGCGCCGCCCGCGGGCCGAACGCCGAGACGTACAGCCTGGGCCGCCGCGCCGCACGCGTATAGAGCTTCGCCTCGCGCAGCGCAAACCAGCCCCCGTCGAGGGTCACCGTCTCGCCGTCCCAGAGACGGCGGATCGCCTCCAGCCCGCGGTCGAAGCGCTCCAGCGCCTCGTGGGGCTGCGGCCAGGAGAGGCCCAGCGGCGTCTCGTTCAGCGACTCGCCCGATCCGGCTCCCAGGAACACGCGCCCCGGATACATCTCCTCGAGCGTCATGAACGCCTGCGCGATCACGCCCGGGTGGTATCGATGGATGACCGGGGTGACCGCGCTGCCGAGCGGTCCGCTCGTGCCCTGGCCCGCGGCTCCGAGCCAGACCCACGCGTTGCCCGACTGGCCGTCTGGGAACCACGGGGCGAAGTGGTCCGAGCAGGCCGTCCCGTCGAAGCCTGCGCCGGCCGCCGTTCGCATCTGCTCGAGCAGCGTCGACGGCGGAAACTCCTCATGGGAGGCCGAGAACCAGATGCTTGGCGCCATGTCCGGTTGCTACCCGCCGGCGGGCTCCTCAGTCATCCCAAATCATGGCGCGACGCGGGTC
>JAOPZB010000071.1 GCA_025964355.1 Solirubrobacterales bacterium
ATCTGGGTGGAGTTGACGTGCGTGTAGTCGGACAGCTCCTGGGAGGAGATCGTCTCCTTGCCCATCTTCTTGGCCTGGGTCAGCACCTGCAGATAGCGCGACAGGCGCGCCGCGACTCCCAGCGAGAGGCGCTCGTTGGAGGACACGCGACCGTCGCGCTCGACCTCGGCGGCACCGGTCGTTGGTTCTCCGTAGCTCATCGTCGGGACTCTAGACGCTTGCGCACGACCGCCTCCTCGACAACGTATTCGCATAGCTCGTCGCCGTCCACGGCGACGACCGGTATGCGCTCGAAATACGCCCGGTGAAGGGCCGCGTCGGCGGTGATGTCGAGCTCCTGCAGCGCGAACCCGAGCTCGGACTGCAGGCGGCGCAGGACCACCAGCGCGTCCTCGCAGAGATGGCAGTCGGGCGCGGAGTAGACGGTCAGCAGCGTCACCGCGGGCGTTCGCCGGTGGCGTAGGCGTCGAGGCCCAGGTAGCGCGGATAGGGCAGCCGCTCGCCGAATCGCGCGGCGCTGGCGATCATTGCGGCGTTGTCGGTACAGAGGGCGGGCGCTGGGATGTGGAGCGTCGCGCCGATCCCGGCCAGGCGCCGGCGCAGCTCGCCGTTCGCCGCGACCCCTCCGCCGAGCGCCAGCCGCTGCATGCCGGTCTGCTCGAGCGCCTGCTCGGCGCGGGCGATGAGGGTGTCCAGGATCGCCGCCTGGTAGGACGCGGCGAGGTCCGCCGAGCGAGAGTCGGCTTCGGCCTGAGACAGCTCGCGCAGCTTGTAGAGCAGCGCCGTCTTCAGTCCGGCGAAGGAGAAGTCGAGGCTCTGGGCGAATGCGCGTCCGCCGGCTCCGCGGCCCCCACGGGCCCTCTCCCGCGTGGAGCCGGGGAAGGCGAACGCCTGCGGATCGCCGCCGGCGGCGAGCCGCTCGAGCGCGGCGCCGCCGGGGTAGCCGAGCCCGAGCATGCGAGCGCCCTTGTCGAAGGCCTCACCGGCTGCGTCGTCGAGCGTGCGCCCGAGGACGTCGAAGCCGTCATAGGCCGTGACGTGGGCGAGCAGCGTGTGCCCGCCGCTGGCGATCAGGCACAAGAACGGCGGCTCGAAGGCCTCGCCGTCGGCGAGGAAGTTGGCCGCGACGTGCCCCTGGAGGTGATCGACGGCCGCGAACGGCAGCTCCCGGGGGGCGGCGAGCGCCTTTGCGGTCGAGAGGCCGACCAGCAGCGCGCCGACGAGTCCCGGGCCCTGGGTCGCCGCCACGAGATCGATCTGCTCGAGGGTGACGCCGGCACCGTCGAGCGCCTCGTCGACGATCGCGTTGACGAGCTCGAGATGATGGCGCGAGGCGATCTCCGGCACGACGCCTCCGAAGCGCTCGTGCGCCCGCTGCGAGGAGATCACGTTGGCGAGCGTCCGACCGTCCTCCTCGACGACCGCCGCGCACGTATCGTCGCAGCTCGTCTCCAGGGCCAGTACCGTCATACCGGTCCGGGATTGGGCACGTCCTCCAGCGACCCGGCGAGCGTCGCCGGGGTCCGCCACATCACGAGCGCGTCCTCGCCGTTGTCCTGGTAGTAGCGGCGGCGCATCCCGGCGGCGCGGAAGCCCTCGCGCTCGTAGAGGCGTATGGCGACGCTGTTGGAGCGGCGCACCTCCAGCGTGAAGCGTGCGTGAGGGTCTTCGACCTGCGCATAGAGCTCGGCGAGCAGCGCCGATGCGAGGCCTCTGCGCTGGTGGTCGAGGTCGACGGCGACGTTCATAACGTGCCAGACGGTGTCGTATCGCGAGCAGATCAGGTAGCCCACGAGGCGCTGCCGGCCATCGGCACCGCGAACGGTCGCGGCCAGGCAGACGCCGGACGGCTTGGAGAGCTCGAGCACGAACATGGCCAGTGACCACGGCGTCGGGAAGACGCGGCGCTCTATCGCCATGACCTGCGGCAGATCCGGATAGGCCAGGCGGCGGATCTCCACCGGCGGGGAGCTCTCGAGATCCCGCGGCAGGACGGAGCGCTCAGCCATGGGCCACGCCCGCCGCCGCGGCGGTCTCGAGGGCGATCTCGGCGTCCGGCCGGCGCCTGTAGTCGGGCAGCAGCGCCTCGACGCCGGCGGCAGGGTCGGCGAGGACTCCCAGGTCGCAGATCGCCTCGGCGCTGACGAGGTGCAGCGGCGACGAGTCGGGCGGCACCGCGACGCCGAGCCGCTCGAGGTCCCCGCGAAACAGCACCGCCCCGTCGCCCACCGCGAGCAGGCGACGCTCGGGCCCGGCGCCGGCACCGCCGGCAAGGAAGCTCTGAAGATCCTCGGGCGCGAGCGCCCGCGGCTCGATCAGCTCGCAGAGGCCCTCGTCTCCCGGCTGGGCCTCGTAGGCGGCGGCGAACACCTCCCCGCGGCGGGCATCGATGACCGCGAGCACCCCCTCGTCGCCGTCCGTGCCGGGGCGACGCGTGATCAGATCCGTACCGGCAGCCGTGCGATCGCCGGCGGCGCCTGCGTGCTCGGGCGCCGCGGCGAGCGCGGCCAGCGCGGGCAACGCCAGGGCCCGCAGGCTGGAGACGCCGACGAGCTCGGCCGGCAGGGACTGTGCGAGCGCCCGCGCCGTCG
>JAOPZB010000096.1 GCA_025964355.1 Solirubrobacterales bacterium
ACGAGGTCCTGCGCAAGGCGGGCACCGAGCCGCCGTTCTCCGGAGACTACGTCTACAACAAGGCCTCCGGCGACTACCGCTGCGCGGCCTGTGCGGCCGTTCTGTTCGCCGCCGACACGAAGTTCGACTCCGGCACCGGCTGGCCGAGCTTCACCGAGCCTACGGTGGCCGAGGCGGTCGAGCTGCGCGATGACAACAGCCTGTTCATGCGCCGCACCGAGGTGCTCTGCCGCGCCTGTGGCGGCCATCTCGGCCACGTCTTCGACGATGGCCCGGGCCCGAGCGGACAGCGCTACTGCATCAACTCGCTGGCGCTCTCGTTCGATCCGGCTGACTCATCTGAGCATTCGGGGTCCGACGACGTCTCGGCGCCCGATGCCTCGCAGCCCGGCGGCTGACGCGCCCGCGTCCGGCCCCTCCGGGTAGCCTTCCAGCCGGATGATCATGTTCGACCAGTCCCGGCGGCTGTCCGAGCCGCTGCGGTGGGGGCGGCGCGAGAAGACGGCGGTGGCCGTCGTCGTGGGCTGCCTCGTGCTCGCGCTCGCCGGGCTCGGCGCCTACGCGCTGACGAGCGGCGCTCCCGCTCGCGCCGACTGCGTGACGGTCACCTTCGCCAGCACGCTCGGCGGCGCGGACCTCCACGCCTGCGGGCCACGAGCAAAGCGCATATGCGCATCGGGCGATTTCCGTGGCATCCAGAAGGAGCTCAGCGCGGCCTGCCGCCGCGCCGGCTTCCCCTATCGCGCACCCGTCTAACGCGACTAGACAAATGTCGAAAGCCCGGCCGCAAGTGTTGGCCAGGGTGTCCCTAGCCGCTCGTCGCCCGGACGGATTTCATACTCGGATTGCAATAGGTGCGCAGCCGGCCGCATGGGCGGAGCGGTGCGCCACGGCGTCAACGACTGTAGGAAACGGAGGCACATGTCCTGGAACGCATACCCATCGTGGCTGAACGCGGGCGATAACGCCTGGCAGATGACGGCAGCGACGTTCGTGGGGCTGATGAGCCTCCCGGGCCTCGCGGTCCTGTACGGCGGCGTGATGCAGAAGCGCTGGTCTGTGAACAGCATGATGCTGACGTTCGTTGCGTTCTCGCTCGTGTTGGTCGCCTGGGTGCTGTGGGGCTTCAAGATGGGCTTCGGCAGCCCGATCGGCCACGGCAAAGGCTTCTTCGACACCTTCTGGGGCAAGTCGGGGACCGTCCTGTCGGCCGGCGCCGAGGAGGGCCAGGCGGTGATCCCGTCGATCACCGAAGGTCCACCGTTCCACTTCCCGATGGCGTCGCTCGTCTACTTCCAGTTCGTGTTCGCGGCGATCACGCCGATCCTGATGCTCGGCTCGGTCCTCGGGCGCATCAACTTCAAGGCCTGGATCCCGTTCGTGCTCGTCTGGATCACCTTCGTCTACACGGTCAACGCGTTCCTGATCTGGGGCGGGGGCTACTTCTCGGCGCACGGCGCGCTGGACTACTCGGGTGGCTACGTGATCCACCTGGCGGCCGGCATCTCGGGCTTCGTCGCGGCCGCGGTCATCGGCCCGCGCCTGCAGCGAGACCGCGAGGTCGATGCTCCGAACAACCTGCTGATGGTCGCCGCCGGGGCCGGGTTGCTGTGGCTCGGTTGGAACGGCTTCAACGGCGGGGACTCCTACTACGCCGGGGCCAACGCCTCGGCCGCGGTCCTCAACACCAACCTGTGCACCGCCGTGGCGATGCTCGTGTGGATCGGCTGGGACTACATCTTCCGCGACAAGCCTTCGCTGATCGGCTCCGTCAACGGGATGATCACCGGTCTGGTCTGCATCACGCCGGCGGCCGGATTCGTCAACGGCTGGGGAGCGGGTGCCATCGGCATCATCGGCTCGACGGTCGTCTGGATGGCCATCAGGTTCCTGAGCCGAGCTCCGGGCTTCCGCAGCGTCGATGACACGCTGGGGGTCGTGTACACCCACGGGATTGCCGGCCTCACCGGCGGTCTGATGGTCGGGGTGTTTGCCGATCCGCACATTGTCGAGTACATCGGCGTGGGGGGCGCCTCGAACCTACCCGGCAAAGCTGGCGTGGTGCACGGCAGCTGGACGCTGCTGCGCTGGCAGGCCGAGACCGGCGCGTTCGTGATCATCTTCAGCGGAATCATGACCTTCATCCTGCTGAAGCTCATCGGGATCGTCATCCCATTGCGACTCTCCGACGAGGAGCTGGAGATCGGCGATCACGCCATCCACGGCAACGAGGTCTACCCCTCCGACGTGCCGACGCTCGGCGGCCCGCATGCGCCGACATGGCCCGGAGGTGCGCTTCCAGCCGGAGCCGGGGCTGGCTAGGGCAAGGGGCGACACAGACGGCGCCGGCGGCCTGCTCTCCTCAGGCGCGCCCGACGACCGAACGAAGAAGACAGCGGCCCCGCCTCGGCGGGGCCGCTGTCGTGTCCGGGTCCCGCTGGGGTCCCAGGCGGCCCGACGGTGCGTCGGTGGAGCCGTGAGAGCTGAGCACCTGCCGCCGCGTCGCTATGCGCAACTTCCGCCGGCAGCCGATGTATTAGGTGACAGGCGCCGACGAGGAGGCGTCGTCGTCCGGCCTCGGGAAACGCGTATAGTGCGTGCCTGATGGGGGGGACGCGAACAAGAATGCGCGTGGGGCTTTCGCTAGCGGCCGTAACGCTCGTGCTCGCGATGCTCGGGTTCACCGGCTCGGCCAGCGCGCACACCTCCTGCGCGCAGATCGGGACCGTCTACGGGATTCCGCCGTGGGGCT
>JAOPZB010000078.1 GCA_025964355.1 Solirubrobacterales bacterium
AGCCGACGGTGTCGGCGATGTTGATCGTGATGGCGCCCTCGTCGATCGCGATCTGGATCACCTCGGCGGTGTACTCGAGGTCGGCGCGGGTCGCGTCCATCGGTGAGAACTCGACCATGTCGGTGTATGCCTTGGCCTGGGCGACGGCCGCGCGCGCCTGACCCTTTACGTCCTCGCGGGTGGTCCGCAGCTGGTGCTCGATATGGATGTCGGACGTGGAGATGAACGTGTGGATCCGGGGCCGCTCGGAGTCCCGCACCGCGTTCCACGCCGCCTCGACGTCCTGCTTGCTGGTGCGCGCCAGCCCGCAGATCACGGGGCCTTCGACCTCCCGCGCGATCGCCTGTACCGACTCGAAGTCACCGGGCGAGGCGATCGGAAAGCCGGCCTCGATCACGTCCACCCCCAATCGCGCGAGCTGGTGGGCGATCTCGAGCTTTTCCTGCTTGTTCAGGGAGATGCCGGGCGATTGCTCGCCGTCGCGCAGCGTCGTGTCGAAGATCAGGACGCGGTCCGCGTCGTTGGGTTCACCTGCGGCTGAGCTCATGTCGTTCGTGCTCCTTCTCTATCTCGCTTTCTCTTCCTCTCTGCTGGGTATGCGGCTACGCGGCCGCCACGCGCTATTCCCCCCGAGGGGGGAGGAGAAGAAGCTGCAGAAGCGAGATCTGGAACGACATCTAGGGCGGAGGTTAGCAGCGCCGCGTCACGCGGTGTGCCCGAACCCAGGCGCGACCCGCCATCGAGTGCGGATCGCGCTGTGGCTCAGATGGCGATCGACCTGTCGCCTACATCTCGATCGCGCTGAGGTAGCAGTGCGGTGGCACTTCGATGTTGTTACCCCCGACGGCGCCCAACCAGACCTCGAGCCAGGTGACGGATCCGGCGACGTTGAGCAGGTAGGTGACGCTTTCGGCCTTCGAGTTTTTGGATTCCGCCAGCAGTTGGCCCGAGGTGGGTCCCGTCGCCGGCACCGAGAGTTCCTGGATGCTGGAGGCGGTTGTTTTACCGTCGAACGCCGTTCCAAACAACGTCGCGGTCAGCGGCGCCGGGATCGCCGCCGTGAGGATCAGCTTGACATCGCCGGTTTTTTCTCCGGGCTGGCAGGCCACTCCGAGCTGGAAGGGTCCCACGGGGATCACCGGGTGGTTCGGGTCACCGGCGCTGGGTGCCTCCGAGAAGAAGTACTTGGTCGCCCCCGGACCCGCCGGGCCCTGCGGACCGGCCGGGCCCTGGGGGCCAGACGGTCCCTGTCCTCCCGCGAGACCGGGCGAGCCATTGGCGCCGGGCACTCCCTGGGGTCCCCGCGGTCCCCTGGTGGAGGTCTTCTTCTTCTTCTTCTTCTTGTGATGACTGCTCGTAGTGCTGGCATGCTTGCGGGCGGGCTTGCTGGCCGTCCGCAGGGCGGGCAGCAGCATGCTGGCGTCGGCCGCTGCGGCGCCGGTGAGCAGGCTCAGGCAGGCGGCGCAGGCGAGCGCGCCCGATTTGAGTCGCGATGACATCGAGATCTCCAGTGATTGAGGTCGTGGGGTGGCGCGCTGCCTCCCGCCAGCCGTTCGGCCGGCGCGCCGAGCCTAGCTGCCCGCGCCGCGAATGGCGGTGTGCATCGACGAGTGTCGCAGCGGCTCAACTCAGGCGCGCCCGGCGCGCCCCGCTCACGGGGTGAGAACGACCTTGCCGACGTTGCGCCGCTCGGTGATCATCGTCTGCGCGGCGCCGGCGTCCTCGAAGCTGAAGTCGCCGGCGATCACGGGGTCGACGGTGCCGTCGTCGAGCATCTCGGCGAGCGGGCCGATCCACGGCTCGAGTGTTCCGCGGTCCTTCCAGAGCGTGAGCATGTTCAGCCCGATCACGGCCTTCGATTCGGACATCTGCTTGATCATGCTGAAGCGGGGCATCCGCGCGACGGCCCCGAGCGCGGTGAACAGGTTGCGGCGTTGGCCGGAGACGACCGCCGAGGCACCGAAGGCGACGAGACGCCCGCCTGGGCGCAACAGCGAGTAGCTCGTGCGGAAGCTCTTGCCGCCGATCGCGTCGAGGATCACGTCGAACCGGCCGGCGTCGCGCTCCCAGCCGGACTTCGTGTAGTCGATCGCGCGGTCGCAGCCGAGCTCGCTGATTCGAGCGTGCTTGCCCGGCGAGGCCGTGCCGTGCACCTCCGCTCCATGGCGCTTGGCGATCTGGGTCGCCGCGATCCCGACGCCCCCGCCGGCTGAGTGGACGAGCACACGCTCACCTCGCTGCAGGTTGCCGTATCCGATCAGCCCGGCCCATGCGGTCCCGTAGTTGACCGGGATGGCCGCGCCCTGCTCGAAGCTCAGCCTGTCGGGCAGCGCGATGACGTCCTGCGCCGGGACCGCCACCTGAGAGGCGTAGCCGCCGAACTGCGTGCCGGCCACGACACGCTGCCCGTGCGTGAGGGACGGGTGGGACTCCGAGACGCCCTCCCCCAGCTCGAGAATCGTGCCCGCCACCTCGTAGCCCACGACGCACGGCGTCTTGGGCGCGTCCGCGTAGAGGCCCATGCGGGCCATCACGTCGGCGAAGTTGATCCCGGCCGCGGCCACCGCGATCCGCACCTCTCCGGGACCGAGCTCCGGATCGGGGCGTTCCTGCACGCGCAGCACCTGCGGCCCCCCGTGCTTGGTGATGACCACCGCCCGCATCGCGCGAGGCAGCCTACCCGATCAGCCGAGATCCACCGACCAGCCGTTGACGAACCCGTCGGAGGCGACGATCTCCTGGACGACCTCGTCGGGCACCGGCGCGTCCGTCGTGACGACCATCGCGGCCAGTCGTTTGTCCTCTCCGTCGCCGTCGGCGGTATGGCCCACCGCCGCCGACGAGATGTTGATGCCGTGGACTCCGAAGATCGTGCCCACGCGCCCGATCATGCCCGGTAGGTCCTCGTAGCGGAAGACCGTCACGTGCTGCTCGAGCTCGATCGTCAGGCGCCGCCCCTGGACCTCGACGAGGTGCGGCACGCGATTGGGGCCGATGCCGGTCCCCGCGACCGCGACGCGCTCGTCGCCGGCCACGACGGTCACGCGGATCAGCTCGTTGAAGTCCTGCGCCTCGGAGATCGACTTCTCCTCGAAGATGATTCCCCGCTGGTGGGCCATCGTCGGAGCGTTGACGAGGTTGACCTGCTCCTCTGTGCGGCCCTGGAGCGCGCCGACGATCACGGCGAGGCCGAGCAGGCGCGTGTCGAAGTCGGCGATCCTGCCGAGGAAGGCGGCCTCGATGCGCTCGACCGAGCTGCCCTCGGCCAGGCTCATCGCCAGGCGGCCGAGATGGGTCGCGAGCGGCAGAAACGGCCCGAGCATCTCCATGTCCTCGGCACCGATCGCCGGGATGTTGACCGCCGTGGAGACGACGCCACCGGTCAGCGCCGCGACGACCTGCTCGGCGCTCTGATAGCCGGCCCGATCGGTGGCCTCGGCAGTGGAGGCCCCGAGATGCGGGGTGACGACGACGTTGGCATAGGCGAACAGCGGATGCTCGGTCATCGGCTCGCTTCCGAAGACGTCCAGGGCCGCGCCGGCCACCTTGCCGGAGTCCAGCGCGTCCTGCAGCGCGCCTTCGTCGATCAGCCCTCCGCGCGCGACGTTGAGCACGCGCACCCCGTCGCGCATCTTCGCGAACGCCTCCGCGCCGAGGAAGCCTTCGGTCTCCGGCGTCTTGGGGAGGTGCACGGTGATGAAGTCCGCCTGCGCATAGACGTCGTCGGGGCTGTCGGCCTTCTCCACCCGCAGCTCGCGGTAACGCTCGGCGCTGACGAACGGATCGAAGGCCAGCACGCGCATGCCGAAGCCCCGCGCGCGCTGGGCGACGAGCTGTCCGATCCGCCCGAAGCCGAGGATCCCGAGGGTCTTCTCGTAGAGCTCGACGCCCGAGAACTTCGAGCGCTCCCACTTGCCGGCGGTCAGCGACGCGTATGCCTGCGGGATGTTGCGCGCGAGCGCGAGCAGCAGCGCCATCGTGTGCTCGGCCGCCGTCACGACGTTCGACTCTGGCGCATTGGCGACGACGATGCCGCGCTTGGTCGCCGCCTCGACGTCGACGTTGTCCACCCCCACCCCCGCTCGCCCGATCACTTTCAGGCGCCCGGCGCGGCCGATCAGCTCGGGGGTCAGCTTGGTGGCCGAGCGGATCACGATGCCCTCGTACTCGCCGATGCGCTCGGCGAGCTGCTCGTCGGTCCAGTCGACTCCCACGTCCACGTCGAAGTGCTGGCGCAGCAG
>JAOPZB010000107.1 GCA_025964355.1 Solirubrobacterales bacterium
GCTCGGCGTCAACCCGCTGCGCGCGGCGCTCGCCGTGACCGTGCGGGCGGCTCGAGGCGCGATCGTCGCCGCGGCCGAGCTCGCGACCGCGCGGGCGCTCGGCCAGGCGATCATGATCTCGATGGTCTCCGGCTCGCGCTCGTTTGCGCCGAGGCCGACCGACGGCCTGGTCTTCCTGTTCGAGCCGCTGCGCACGCTCGCTTCGGCGATCGTGGACTACCACGAAGGCGTCGGCGCGCCGGCGCTCGGCTCGACGCTGTACGCCTTCGCGCTGCTGCTGCTGTTCTCCGCCTTCGCGCTGTCGATCGCCGGCTACCTGATCAAGTTGCCCCTGCGCCGCTACCAGGTGCGTGCGTGAGCACGGTCGCGCCTTCGCTCGTGCCGGCCGCCGAGCCACCGCCGGGCCCGCCGCCGCGAACCGGTCGAGGGAAGCGCTCCTCACCGTGGAGCTGGCGCTGGCGAGACCGCCTGGTGCTCGCATTCGCGTGGATCGCTGGAGTCGGGCTGTGCCTGGTCGCCGCTGCGATCGTCCTGTACATGGGCTACCGCGGTCTCGAGTACGTGCGGCCCAGCTTGCTCTTTGAGCGACCTGCGATCAGCACGACCCAGAACGGGTCGGGTGGCTTTCTGGATCCGCTGCTGGGGACCGCGCTGCTGACCGTGATCGGCGTGCTGCTGGCGATCCCACTGGCCGTCGGCAGCGCCCTGTGGATAGCCGAGTACGGGCGTCCCACGTGGCTGGCGCGCGTCGTGGAGTCGAGCATCGAGATCGTTGCCGGCACGCCCGACATCGTGATCGCGTTGTTCGGCCTCGCGATCTTCCAGCTGAACCTGCTCGAGCCGTTCTCGTTCAAGTCATCAGGTGGCGGCGTCTTCGGAAAATCGTTCATCGCGGCCGGCGCGATGATGTCGCTGATCGCACTGCCCCCGCTGTTCACCGCCACCAGGGACGGCCTGGAGGCGGTGCCGGCGCACATGCGCGAGGCCGCGTTCGCGCTTGGCAAGACGCGCATCGCGACGATCCGCCGGGTGCTGTTGCCGAGCGTTCGCTCGAACATCGCCACCGGCGTCACGCTCGGAGTGAGCCGCATCATCGGCGACACGGCGATCGTGGTGCTGCTGCTCGGCGAAACTCTGCGGCTTGATCCGCAGGGTGCGATCCCGGGCGTGAGCCTGCTGCGGGGCACGGGGTCCACCCTGACGAGCTATGTCTACGGAAACTCGCCGGCCGGCGAAGGCGCCGCGCCGCAGAAGGCGTACGCCGCTGCGTTCGTCCTGATGGTCTTCGTGCTCGCCCTGAACCTGCTCGTCGACAGGATCGGCCGCTCGCAGGCCGACGCGACTGGCCTGACCGCCGCCGGCGCCATCGTCTGAGTGCTCGAGCAAGCCCATGATCCTTCTTCACAAGTACGCTGAAACTCGCTAGTCTCATTGAGCCGATGGAGAAAGTGTGCGACAAGTTCGATGAAGAAGGTGCGCGATGAGCCCCGATGAGTTGCTGCTCGATCCCCCCTACCTGGACATGACTCCCGCGCAAGAGGTGCCGCCCGTCCGCACGATCGTGCTGGACCGTGCTCCCGTCGCCGTCCTTCCCCAGCAGGAGCGCGAGGCTCTCCGAGCTTCGTCCTCGACAGGCCCCGAGCGCCTGAGGCTGGAAGACGTGAGCATCGACTATGGCGCCAAGCAGGCCGTCAAGTCGGTATCGCTCTCCATCCACCAGGGCGAGGTGCTGGCATTGATCGGGCCCTCCGGATGCGGCAAGACGACGCTGCTACGCACGCTGAACCGGCTCACCGAGCTGACTCCGAGCGCGTCGCGCGCCGGCCGCGTGCTGCTGGACGGCGAGGACATCCACGAGCTTGCCGACACGACGCTGCGCGCACGTGTGGCGATGGTCTTCCAGCAGCCCAACCCGTTTCCGATGTCGATCTTCGACAACGTCGCGTTCGCACTGCGCGAACAGTCGCGCAAGCGCCCCCGGCGGCGCGAGCTCGAGCCGCTCGTGGTCGACGCGCTGCGACGCGCCGGCCTCTACGACGAGGTTGCAGACGAACTCGACCGCCCGGCCCTGCGCCTGTCCGGCGGCCAGCAGCAGCGGCTGTGCATAGCGCGCGCGATCGCGCCGCGGCCGGAGGTGCTGTTGATGGACGAGCCCTGCAGCGCGCTGGATCCGATCTCCACGAGCGTGATCGAGAAGCTGATTGGCGAGCTGCGGCGCGACCTCGCGGTCGTCGTCGTAACGCACAACCTCGCCCAGGCGCACCGGGTCGCAGACAGGGTTGCGTTCATGTACCTCGGCGACCTGGTCGAGTACGGGAGCACGTCAGAGGTGTTCGACGAACCGCGCGCGACGCGCACGCGCGACTACGTCCGGGGGGCGTTCGGATGAGCTTCCGATATCGGCACGCGGCCGCCTGAGCACACGGTGGCGAACGTGACCCTCATGCCTGTCCCCTCCGACCAGACCGGCGCGGCCTGCGCGAACTGCGGGACGGCGTTGGCTGCCGACCAGCGTTACTGCCTGACCTGCGGTCAGCCCGCGTCGCCCGTGCGCCTGGCGTTCCTGGATGTCCTCGCAGGCGAGCAGCAGGTGTCGGGCGCGCCAACGCCGCCAATCGCCTACACGCCGCTGCTGGAGCCGTCGGCCGGGCCGGGATGGCTGCGGCGCTACACAGGGCTGTTTGGCGTGATGGCCGTCCTGCTGGTGGCCATGCTCATCGGGCTGCTCGTCGGCCATTGGGTCACGCAGAGCGGTGCGCCGAGCAGGCAGGTCGTCGAAGTCAAGGGTCTGGGCGCCATCCCCGCGGCTGTGGCCGCGAGCACGACCCCGTCAAGCTCCTCGGCGCCGAGCACGACGGCCTCGAGCACAGCCGCCAAGTCCAAGGCCAAGGCCGAAGCCGCAGAAGCGAAGGTCGAAGCGAAAGAAACGCCAGTCGAAAAGGCCCCTCCTCCGAAACCGGTCAAAGTGACGCCGACCAAACTCAAGAAACTGAGCTCCACAACCGGCCGCAAGCACCAGGAAGAAATCAACTCGCTCGGGTCCCAGCCGATCGAAACCGGTGGCTAGCGGCGGGATCGACGAGATGACGTCCCGCAACGGCAGCCCCTCTGGATCGGGAGAGCCGGGATCGCGGACCGCTCCGGCGGTCGCGACGCCCGACGCCGCTCCCGCCGTTCAACTGCCGCTGGGTGGATCGATGGCGGAGCTGCGCGACCGTCGACGGGTGCTCGCCGAGCGCGTCGCAGAACTGACCTGGGATCTCGGCGGCCTCACATACGAGATGGCGATTCGAGACCACTACCGCCTCGACGTGCTCGCGCGCAGGGCAGCCGAGCTTCAGGCAGCGGACGCAGAGCTCGCTGAGGTCCAGAGATTGCTGGCCACCGCCGACGCCGGCATCAGCGGGCAGTGCCGGTCCTGCGGAGCCGTGCACAGTCGCGGCGCCGGCTACTGCTGGCATTGTGGAGCGCCACTGCTGGAGGAGTCGCGGCCGTCGGCGCTGGAGGAGTCCCGGCCGTCGGCGCTGAAGGGTCCCGGCCGCTAAGGGCCGAACTCGGCGCGTCGCGCGCGCCGAATGGCGGCGACCCGGTGGCGCGACGGCTGGGGCGACACCTCAGCGCTTAGCATGTCGCCGATGAAGCCCCCGAGGTTTTCGTCTTGGCGCCTCGCGGAAGCGACGCCGATAGCGGGCAGCTGCGTGCTGGCGGCGGCGCTGGCGCTGTTCCTGGTGCCGGCTCTGGTGCGCGCAACAGACCCCGCCACGAGCTCCCGCGCTTCGCCGAGCGAAGGCGGATGCTCGATCTTTCCCGCGAGCAATCCGCTCAATCAGGACGTCTCTCAAGCGCCCGTCGATCCGAACTCGGCCAGCTACATAGCAAGCATCGGACCGACTGCTCACCTGCATCCGGACTTCGGCAGCGACCCCAGGTACGGCATGCCTTATGCCGTGGTCGGCGCCGGTCAGCCGAAGGTCCGGATCTTGTTCACCGAATTCGGCGCTCAATCCGATCACGGCGGCTACCCGATTCCGCCCAACGCGCCGCTCGAGGGCGCCGGAGAAGCCGTCGATCGTCATGTGCTGGTCCTCCAGCAGGGCAGCTGCAAGCTCTACGAGTTGTACAGGGCGCGACGCAGCGGCGGTGGGTGGCGCGCGGGCGCGGGGGCGATCTTCAATCTCCACAGCAACGCCCTGCGCCATCCGGGCTGGACCTCAGCCGATGCCGCCGGCCTGCCGATCTTCCCGCTGATCGTTCGCTACCCCGAGGTGCGAGCGGGGCAGATCGATCATGCGCTGCGTGTCACCGTCGATGCCAGCCAGCGCGGCTATATCCGACCCGCGACCCACTTCGCCTCCGGCAGCTCAAATCGCAGCGATCCCCCGATGGGCCTGCGCCTTCGCCTGAAGGCGAGCTTCTCGCTGAGCGGCTTCCATGGCCAGGCCCTCGTCGTTCTGACCGCCCTAAAGCGCTACGGCCTGATCGTGGCCGACAACGGGTCACCCTGGAACATCAGCGGGGCCCCGGACCCGCACTGGAACAATCAAGACCTGGCGCAGCTCAACCGTGTTCCCGGGTCCGCGTTTGAGGCCGTACGGACAGGCGCGATCCACCGCGGCGGCTGAGGCGCCGCAATTGACGGCCCGGCTACGCCTGACGGCCCGACTACGCCTGGCGCGTCGGCTCGACCGGAGCCTGCGCGGGGGGCGCGGGGGCCGGCTCCGCGGAGGGCACGGCAGGAGCTTGGGCAGCCGCAGGCGGCGCGACCGCCGGCGGCGCGGCCTGCTGGGTCGTCTGGGGGAGCGCGGTCTGTTGCTGGCCGGCGTCCGGCCTGTCGCCGCTGATCGAGTCCTTGAACTCACGCATCCCGGAGCCCAGCGAGCGGCCGATTTCCGGTAGCCGTTTCGCTCCGAACACGAGCAGCAGGATCACGACCAGGAAAGCGATGTGCAGTGGGTTGTCGAGTCCCATCGACTTTCAAGTCTAGGCCATCCGACGAGCTGCGCGCGATTTGGCCAATCCGATCACGTCGGACCCGCGTCCCGCAGCGCCCGGCGCACGAGTTGCGCTGCGACGAGGACCATGAGGGCGGCGAAGGCGTCGCGCAGGAACGCTCCGGACAGCGAGTTGGCCAGGGCCACGCCGCCGGCGGCGCCCAGGAGGGAGAGGGCGCCCAGAAGCAGCGCGTCGTCGCGGCGCACGTTGCCGTAGCGGTCCTGCCGGTAGGTACCGACGATCGCGACCGGAACGATCGCCAGCAGCGAGGTCGCCTCGGCTTCGTGCTGTCCCAATCCGAGGAACAGGACGAGCCCTGGCACGAACAGCACGCCGCCGCCCACGCCGAGCAGCCCGGCGACGATTCCCGCGGCGAGCCCGATGGCGATCGCGCCCGTCACCGCACGATCAACTCGATGGCGCTGGCCACCAGGACGGCGGCGAACATGAGCGCGATCGACCGCGCTTTCAGGCGCTGCTGCAGCCAGGTGCCGATCAGCACGCCGATCACCGCCGGAACGCCGACGAGGACTGCGTCGAGCACGCGGACGTTGCCGTAGAGACCCTGTACGGCCGCCGCGAATGCCGCGATGAAGACGATCGCCGCGAGCGACGTGGCGGTCGCCACGCGCTCGTCATAGCCGAGCCACAGCATCAGGAGCGGCACGATCACGCTTCCGCCCCCGACGCCGAACAGTCCACTGAAGAGGCCCGCCATCGTGCCGATCGCCATCAGCTTCAGGGCGCGATTGGAGGAGTAGTCAGCGACCGATTGCACGAGCGGGCGGGTCAGCGACCATGCGCGCCATACTAGACACCGTGTCCCCCGCTGCGATGCTCGTGGAGGCGCTCGAGCCGATCCGCTCCGACCCTCCCCATTCCGCGGTGCTGCTCGACATCGACGGCACCCTCGCCCCGATCGTGCGTCATGCCACAGACGCGCACGTGCCCGAGGCGACACGCTCGCTGCTAATCGAGATATCGCGGCGATACGGCGTCGTCGGCTGCGTCAGCGGACGACGTGCCAGCACGGCACGGCAGATCGTCGCGATCGGCACGATCGCCTACATCGGCAACCACGGCGGAGAGCTGCTGCGCCCGCGTGCGACCACGCCCGAGGTTGACCCCGCGGTCGCCGAGTGGACCGCCCGCGTGCGCGACTTCGCGGCACACGTCTACACCAGCGAGCTGCAGCGGATCCGCGTGCGCAGCGAGGACAAGGACGCGATTGCGGCGTTCCACTGGCGCGGCGCGCCGGACGAGCAGGCGGCCGCGAAGGCGGTCGAGGAGATCGCCCGGCAAGCACAGGAGCAGGGCTTCGTCGTGCACTGGGGCCGCAAGGTGCTCGAGGTGCGCCCACCCGTCGCTCTGGACAAGGGGCTCGGCATTGCCGCGCTGCTGCGGGGATCTCCGGTGACAGCGGCCGTCTACGTCGGCGACGACACGACCGACCTCGACGCCTTTCGCGGGCTGCGCTCCCTCAAGCAGGCCGGGACGCTCGACCATGCAGTCTGCGTGGCCGTGAGCTCCGATGAAGCGCCTCCCGAGTTGGCGCAGGAGGCCGATGTGACCGTCGACGGAACCGACGGCGTGCGGGGACTGCTGGAGGCCCTGCTGTAGCACCGTGCGCTTCGTCGACTTTCTCAGGACGACAGTGCTCCTCAGCGCCGGCGCGGCCACAGCTCTCGCTGCCGTAGCCGTGCTCGCGTCCAGCACCAGCTCGGAAAAATCGCTGATCCTGTTCTCTGTCGGCTGGTGGGTCGTGGCCGCCGCGATCGGGTTGCGCATCGGGCGCCGGGCGCAGACGAATCCCCCGATCGCCCGCCTGCTCTCCAGCGCGAAGACGAGCACGACGCTCCCGGAGCACCATCCGAGCGCCATCCTGGTCAACCGTCTGTGGCCGCTGCTGCTGTTCACGCTGCTGTCCGGCGGGCTGGCCTTTCTCGCTCCCCAGATCCCGGGCATCGCGGCCGGCTTCGCGATCATCTGGGCGCTCGCCTGGCGCCGTCAGGATGCGGCGGTGGCGGCGATCGAGGAGCGCGACGGCGCCTCGTTCTACGTGCGCCGCACCTCTCCCGTGCGGCCGATGGAGCTCGTACGGACGCCAGGCTTCAAGTCCTCGCGCGCCGAACGTGTCAACGGCGCCGTAACCTGACGTGCGCGTGGCACGCGCGGTAGACGTGCTGATCGTCTCGCTCGGCTCGACCGCCGGCCTACGGGCCGCCGACGCGGAGCTGGAGGCCTCCCTGCGGCGTGCCGGAGCGACGGTCGAGCTCGCCCGGGCGTCGGTACCCGCCGAGAGGCGCACCCTGATGCTGACCGACCTCGCCTGGGCGCGTGCGGCGCGCACGGCGTCCGGCCCACACGTCGCGACGCGAGACGGCGGCGGTCCCCGCGCGGTGATCTACTCCAGCACGACCGCCGCGCTGCTGTGGCGGCGGCCCGGAGCGATTCGCTTCGACGCGCCGTCTGCCGGAAACCGGCCGGGTCGCCACGGACTCTGGCAACGCCCGCTCGAGCGCCGTCGCCTGCGCCAGGCGTCGCTGCTGTTGCCATGGAGCGCCGGCGGGCGGGAGGAGTCGCAACTCGCAGAGCTCGACGAGACGCTGGTGCTCCCCGTCCCGGTGGAGGGTTCGGGGCCACCCGCCTTGGTCCGTGACATCGCCGCGATCACCTATGCGGCCAATCCTTCGAAGAAGGGGCTCGATCGCGTCCTGTCTGCGTGGCGGCGGAT
Source organism: Solirubrobacterales bacterium (assembly GCA_025964355.1). Lineage (GTDB taxonomy): Bacteria > Actinomycetota > Thermoleophilia > Solirubrobacterales > Solirubrobacteraceae > Palsa-744. The sequence continues at coordinate 7,727 of JAOPZB010000107.1, forward strand.
ACGCCAACGGCGCGACGGAAACGGGGAGGAACTGCTCGTCGCCGGCATCGGCATCGACGAGCTGGCTCGCTCCGGTGTCGAGATCGCCGCAGATGAGAATGTGCGGCTCACCGGTCCGCTGACCAGCACCGAGTACAGGGCGCTCGTGCGTCGCGCGCGCGTCTTCATATGCGCGCCGCGCAGAGAGGACTACGGGATCGCCCAGCTGGAGGCTCTCGCCGACGGCTGCCAGCTGGTGACGACCCCCTCGCCCGGTCCCTATGTAGCGCTGCCGATCGCGCGTGCGCTTGACCCACGCCTCGTCAGCGACGATCTCGCCTCCGCACTCGGCGTGGCGCTCGACTCACCGTTGGGCGACTACTCCGCCCGCGCGGCGCGCGCCCTGCAGCCGTTCAGCCGCCAGGCCGCCGACAGGGTCGTCGCCGAGGAGCTACTGCCTCGCCTGCTGCGCTAGCTGCGCGTCCACACGCCGGGCACGCTTTCGGAGCGCCAGCATCTCCTCAAGCGGCCGCGTGTTGGCGACGTCCTCCTTTGTGAGCCAGCCACGGCGGGCGGTGGCTATGCCCCAGCGCATGTTCTGCAGGGTCGCCGTGCGGTGGGCGTCGGAGTCGATCACGATCAGAACGCCTGCGCGCGCAGCGGCGCGAGCGTGCACGTCGGAGAGGTCGCGACGATCGGGGTTGGCGTTGATCTCGAGCATCGTGGCTGTCCGCGCAGCCGCCGCGAAGACGGCCTCCAAGTCGACCGCGTAAGGCGCTCGCCGCTCGATCAGCCGGCCCGTCGGGTGTCCGATCGCGTCCACGAGGGGATGCTCGATCGCGGCGATCATACGGGCCGTCATGGCCTGCTCGCCGATGCCGAAGGCCGTGTGCACGCTGGCGATCACCCAGTCGAGCTCGGAGAGCAGCTCGTCGTCGTAGTCGAGCGATCCGTCGGGCAGGATGTTGACCTCGCTGCCAGCCAGAAGCTCGATTCCCTCGACGCGGCCGTTGGCCTCGCGAACGAGCTCCATCTGGCGTCGCAGCTGGTCGGGCGAGACGTCGTTGCCGAATCCATGGCTGGCCGAATGGTCGGTGATCGCCAGATACCCGTAGCCGCGCTCGCGCGCCGCCGTCGCCATCTCCTCGATCGTGTTGTGCCCGTCGGAGGCGATCGTGTGGCTATGCAGATCGCCGCGGATGTCGGCGAGCTCGATCAGCTGCGGCAGCGCGTCGGGCTCCCCGGGCGCGCGTGCGGCCGGTGGTCGGTCACCGTCGCGCCGGCGCCGGGCGGCCTCCAGCTCGCCGCGGTTCTCGCGCAGCTCCGGCTCGATGTAGGAGAGCCCGAGCAGCTCGTACACCTCCTCCTCCGACGCGAGCTTGTGTGTGATCCCGGTCGCGTCATCCAGTACTCCGTACTCCGAGACGTGAAGCCCACGGCGAACGGCTGCCTCGCGCAGCGCTGCGTTGTGCTCTCCGGAACCTGTGAAGTGCTGCAGCAGGTTGCCCAGCTGCTCGGGCTCGCCGATCCTCACGTCCACCGCCATGCCTGAGTGCGTGCGCGCCCGGACGCCCGAACGGCTCGCCGACGTGACGCTCTCGATCTGCTCCATTCCCGCCAGGTACCGCGCGAGCTCCTCCGGCTGGGTGGTCGTCGCGATCAGGTCGAGGTCCTTGACGCTGTCGGCCTGCCGTCGGGCCGATCCGGCGAGCCGGACCTGTGTTTCGCCGCCGGCGCTCCGGCTCAGGCCGGCGACGATCGCCTCGCCGATCTCCAGGGCTCTCGGCAGGAGGATGCGCGGCGGCGGGCGCCCTTCCGGCCGGGGTGAGGCGTCGTCGAGGGCCGCCAGCACGCTCGCCTCGAACTTCGGGCCGAGACCGCGCACGGTGCGCAGCCGCTGGCCGAGCGCCGCCTCGCGCAGAGCCTGCGGCGAGTCGATCCCGAGCTCCGAATGCAGCAGCCGTGCCCGCTTGGGACCGAGCCCCGGAAGGTGCGTGATGGCGATCAGCCCCGGGGGAAACTGCGCGCGCAGCCTCTCCGCCGCCGGTATCGAGCCCGTCTCGAGCAGCGTGACGATCTTGTCCTGGAGTGTCTTGCCGATTCCCGGAAGCTCCGTCGCGCGTCCCTCGCGCGCGAGCGCGGCCACCGAGACGGAAGCGTTCCGCACGGCTTTGGCCGCGCTGCGATAGGCGAGCACGCGATGCACGATGGCGCCGTCGAGCTCGTACAGGTCGCCGAGCTCATCGAACGCGTCGGCGATCTCAGCGTTGGACAGCTGTGGGTTGGCCACGCAACCCAGGGTAGGAGCCCCGCGCCGTCGCCGAGGTCACCCCGAGGTCCTCGACGGGCCCTCAATGGATGCCACGCTCTAGGGTACGCGGCCGATGTCCGGCGAGCCCTGGCTGATACTCCCCACATACAACGAGGCGGAGAACGTGCAGGCCATCGTCGCGGCCTCGGGGGAGGTGCTCGCTCGCGTCGCGCCCGACGGCTACCGCGTGCTCATAGTCGACGACGGCTCGCCGGACGGAACCGGCGCGCTCGCCGACCGCATGGCCGACGCGCACACCTGGGTGGAAGTGCTCCATCGCGCCGAGAAGAGCGGCATCGGCCCGGCCTACCTCGCCGGCTTCCGCCACGCCCTCGACCGCGGCGCCGGCTACGTGATGGAGATGGACAGCGACTTCTCGCATGACCCGGCCGACCTCGCCAGGCTGCTGGAGGCCGTTCGGGACGGGGCGGACCTGGCTCTCGGGTCGCGCTACGTGCCAGGGGGCGGCGTGAGCGACTGGGGCGTGTTGCGGCGGTTCATCAGCGAGGGCGGCTCGACCTACGCGCGTCTCGTGCTCGGGCTGGGGGTGCGCGATCTGACGGGCGGCTTCAAGTGCTTTCGTCGCGAGGTGCTCGAGTCGATCCACTTCGACAGCGTCCGCTCTCGCGGCTACGCCTTTCAGGTCGAGCTCACCTACCGGACCGTGCAGGCCGGCTTTGCGGTGGTGGAGGTGCCGATCGTCTTCCGCGACCGTCAGCACGGCACGAGCAAGATGTCGTGGCGTATCGCGGCCGAGGCTATGTGGCTGGTACCGCGACTTCGCTTCAGGTAGACGCGCCAAAACGCCGATGCAGACGCGATGGATGCCTCTGCCTACGCGTTCGCCCACGGCGTGCGTCACACGCGCAGCACCCTTCGCGCGTGGCAGCAGAGGCCCGGCCCGGTGCTGGCCGGATGGTTCGCCGGTGCAGCGGCGGCCGCACTCGGCCTGCTTGCCGCGGTCTGGGTCGTCGGCACGCTCGATAACGGCTACCAGCAGGTCATCAGCCTGCGGCCGCCGTTCGCGGTGGGCGACGTCGGCAACGTCCTGATCGTCCTGCGCAGCAACCTCCTCGTGCTCGCGCTCCACGCGATGGCATGCGTCGCGGGGTTCATCGCCGGCAGCTCACTGCCACTGCAGGCCGAGCACCACCAAGGTGTCTCACGCTGGATCCACCAGCACGGCGGGCGGATCGCGATCACCTTCGTGGCCCTCGCCACGACCTTCTCGCTGAGTGCCCAGGCCTACCTGATCGGACACGCGCTCGCCGGCGTGTCCGGCTTCCTGCGCGTCTCGCCGGGACTGCTCCTGCTGGGGGTGCTCCCGCATGCCATTCCGGAGCTGATCGCGCTGTTCCTGCCGCTGGCGGCGTGGATAATCGCAAGCCGGCGAGGGGAGTGGGACCAGCTGCTGGCCGCGACATTTGTGACGGTGGCGATCGCCATTCCGATCCTCGTCGCCTCAGCGTTCGTCGAGGTCTACGTCTCCCCGCACCTGTTCGGTGCGCTCACCCACATCCACCCTCCGGTCGTCCGCAGCTCCGAAGGCTGGATCGTGACCGTGCACTGACGCCCGCGCGGTCAAGGCTTGCGGTCCTCAACCTCTTCGGTCTCGTAGCGATCCTCGGAGCGAAGTAGGAACGCGAGCAGCAGGATGGCTCCGACGACCGCCACGCCGATCACGATTCGTCCGCTCACGGCCAATGGGAGCATCGATCAAGCGTACTCCGCCGTCGATCGAGCCTCTCCGGATGCCGTCCCTTCACTTTGTATAGTGGTATGCAAGCGACCAAGGAGAACCCATGGCAGGCACCCTGATGCAAGTCACCGACATCAACTTCGACGCCGAGGTCCTCGAGGCAGAGGGCCCCGTGCTGGTGGACTTCTGGGCGCCGTGGTGCGGTCCCTGCCGGGTCGTCGCTCCGGTCCTTGAGGAGATCGCAGCCGAGCGCAGCGACCTGCGCATCGTCAAGCTCGACATCGACGAGAACCCGCAGACGGCCGCTCGGTTTCAGGTTCTGTCGATCCCGACGATGATCCTCTTCAAGGGCGGCGAGCCGATCCAGACGGTGATCGGTGCCTACCCGAAGAAGAAGCTCGAGCAGGAGCTCGAGCCGTCGCTCAGCCCCGCCGCCTGACCAATCGTCAGCGAGGGACTGAGAGAGCCTTCGCAGGGCCGGACACGCGCGGGCTCGTTGAGGACGCACGCCTCCTCAGCGAGGGCCTCCTCAGCGAGGGTCCTGCCGTGCGGGGCGGAGGCTGATGTTGAGCGCCAACCCATCCACCTCGGTCTGCTCGGTGTAGTCAGTCGCGGCGGCTTCGCGCACGGCGTCCACGCCGAGGTGCACCGCGACGGCCAGCGTCTCGCGCGCGATGTAGTCGCGGTGCTGCGTCGCCGCGTCCAGCAGTGGGGCGGCCCCGTCGAGGGCGAGCTCGATCCGATCCTCGACCTGAAGGCCCGCGGTTTTGCGCGCGCCCTGGATCGCGTGGACCATCTCCCGGGCGCGACCCTCGTCGCGCAGGTCAGCGTCGATGGCGAGGTCGAGTGCCACGGCGTGGGCGCCCTCACGCTCGACGCTGTAGCCGTCGGGGGCGCGCATCGTGAGGATCACGTCGTCAGCTGAGAGTGTGTGATCGCGGCCGGCCACCGCTATGCCAAGCGCGCCTCCGTCGCGCACGGCGGCGGCCACGCGGCCGGGGTCGAGCGCCGCGACCGCGTCCGCGGCCAGCGGCATCTCCTTGCCGAAGATCGGGCCAAGCGTGCGGTAGTTCGGCTTCACCTCATAGCTGCCCAGCTCCTCCGCCGCCGCCACGAAGCGCACGCGTCTGACGTTCAGCTCCTCGCGGACGACGTCGGCGAGCCGTTCGATTCCGACGCGCTCGCGTCCGTCCGCGACCACCACCGCCTCGCTCAGCGGCTGGCGCACCTTGATCTTCGCCTGTCCCCGGGCGCCAAGCCCCAGGCGGACCGTCTCGCGCGCGAGCGCCATCGCCCGCTCGAGCTCCTCGTCGCGCGGCGCCAGCGCCGCACCTTGCGGGAAGTCGCAGAGATGCACGCTCGCGAGCGAGCCGTCGAGGTTGTCATAGATCTCATCGGCGACGAACGGGCAGAACGGCGCGAGCAGCTCGGCCACGGTCACCAGACAGGTGCGCAGCGTCTGAAAGGCCGCACGGTCACCGTCCCAGAATCGCCTGCGAGAGCGGCGCACGTACCAGTTTGAGAGCTCGTCCACCAACCCGGCGATCGCCCGTCCCGCGCTCGTCGCGTCGTATGCGTCGAGGCGCTCGGAGACGAGGTCGGCGGTAGCGGCCGTGCGCGACAGCGCCCAGCGGTCGAGATCGTCGGCGGGGCCGCCTCGCTCCTCGTCCGGCGAGCCCCCGTCCGGGGTCGTGCCGGCCGGCGTCGCCTGGGCCGTAGTCGGGGCCGTCAGCTGCTGCGCGGAGGCGTTGGCGTAGAGGACATAGAAGTAGTACGTGGACCACAGCTGCTTGAGGAACAGGCGCACGCCCTCGCCGATCGCATCCGCCGAGAAGCGGTAGCCGTCCCATGGCTGTTTTGACGTGAAGAAGTACCAGCGCAGCGCGTCGGCCCCGTAGGTGTCGAGGACCTGCCATGGCTCGACGGCGTTGCCCTTGGACTTCGACATCTTCTGACCCTCCTCGTCGAGGATCAGGCCCAGGCAGACGACGTTGCGGTAGGGGGCGCGCCACGACAGCAGCGTCGCGATCGCCAGCAGCGAGTAGAACCAGCCGCGCGTCTGATCCTGCGCCTCGCAGATGAAGTCAGCCGGGAAGCGCTGCTCGAAGGTCTCGGTGTGCTCAAACGGATAGTGGTGCTGGGCGAACGGCATCGAACCCGAGTCGAACCACACGTCGATCACCTCGGGCACGCGCTGCATCTGCTCTCCGCACGGCTCGCCGGTCGCCTGCTCGACGTCGGGGCACGGAAACCCGACGTCGTCCACATATGGACGGTGGTGGTCCTCGAGGACGGCACCCGACCGCTCGGCGAGCTCGGCGAAGGAGCCGACCACGTGTACATGGCCCTGCGGGCAGCGCCACACGGGCAGCGGCGTTCCCCAATACCGCTCACGCGAGAGGGCCCAGTCGACGTTGTTCTTCAGCCAGTCTCCGAAACGTCCGTGCTTGACGTGCGGCGGGTACCAGTTCACGGTCTCGTTCGCGTCGAGCAGCTCGTCGCGCAGCCGTGAGGTCGCGATGTACCAGGACGGTTTGGCGTAATACAGCAGCGGGGTTCCGCAGCGCCAGCAGTGCGGGTAGGAGTGCTCATACTCCTGAACCCTCAGCACCAGTCCGCGCTCGCGCAGGTCTGCGATCAGCTCCTCGGTGAGCGCCGGGTCCTTGACGAAACGGCCCTCGTAGGAGCGTCCCTCGCGGCCGAGAACGCGGCCGTCGTAGGTGCCGTCGGGGCGGACAGGGTTGTACAGGCTGCCCGCCACCGTCGGGTCGAAGGGCACGTCCGGTGAGGCGGCGGCCACGCGGTAGTCGTCCTCGCCGAAGGCCGGCGCGAGGTGCACGATTCCCGTTCCGTCCTCGGTCGTGACGAAGTCATCGGAGAGGATGGGCAGCTCTCCCGGGTCGCGGTCCCGGGCCGCGAAGATCGGCCCCCGGTAGGACTGGTACCGCTCGACCAGCTCGGCGCCCGAGAAGCGCTCGAGGATCTGTGCCGAGTCCCCGAGCACCGGCTCGACGCGCTCCTCGGCGAGCAGGAAGACCTCGTCCCCGACTTGCACCCTCGCGTAGTCGGCGGTCGGCGACACCGCCACGGCGACGTTGCCGGGAAGAGTCCACGGAGTGGTCGTCCAGACGAGCAGCCGCTCCTCGCCGACCGCGACCTGCAGCTTGAGGTAGACGCTCGGGTCGACCACATCTTCATAGCCGAGCGCAACCTCGTGCGAGGACAGCGTCGTCTCGCAGCGCGGGCAGTAGGGGACGACCTTGTTTCCCTCATACAGCAGCCCGCGACCCGCGATCTCCGCGAGCGCCCACCAGACCGACTCGATGTAGGGCTCGTCGAGGGTGCGGTATGCATGCTCGAGATCAAGCCAGAAGCCGATCCGCTCCGTGAGGCGGTTCCACTCCTGCACATATGCGAACACCGATTCCCTGCAGGCCGCGTTGAAGGCCTCGATTCCGATTCTCTGCTCGATCTCCGCCTTCGACGAGATGCCCAGTTGCTGTTCGACCGCTATCTCGACGGGAAGGCCGTGGCAGTCCCAGCCACCCTTACGCTCCACCCGGTAGCCGCGCATCGTCTGAAAGCGTGGATAGATGTCCTTGAACACGCGCGACAGCACGTGATGGGTGCCCGGCGGCCCGTTGGCGGTAGGAGGTCCCTCGTAGAAGACCCACTGGTCGGCCCCGTCGCGCATCCGCAGCGACTCGGCGAACACATCGCGCTCGCGCCAGCGCTCGAGCACCTCGAGCTCCAGCGCGGGAAGCTCCTGCCTGGGATCGACCTCGCGACGCGGCATCAGCGGATGGCTTGGATGGTCGGTCACGAGGCGGCCCATTGTAGGTGGGCCCAGCACGCCCTCGGCCGGCCGGCTCATCGACGTGACCACCGGCGTCATGGTGATCGTGAAAGTTTGCCGGTACCCTCGAACGGTGAGCGCGCGCAACGACCTCACGCCGCAGGCGCTCAGGAGCCTCGCCGGCAAGCGAGCAGAGCAGAAGACCGTGCTCAGCCTGTACCTCAACCTGGACCCGGAACGGTTCGCCACCGCGCGACCGCGCGCGTCTGAGATCGACTCCCTGCTCGATGGCGCGCATCGCGAGATCGAGGCGGGCAAGCGTCCGCACTCGGAGCTGATGGCGCTGCGCGCGGCGCTCGAGCGTGCGCGCGAGATTCTCACCGACGAAGACCAATCCTGGTCCGAGGAAGCCCACGCCGTGGCGATCTTCATCTCGACACCGCTCCAGCTCGAGCAGCTGCTGCGCCTGCCGCACGCGCTGGAGAGCTCCGCGGTCGTGGCCGATGAGCCGTTCATCGCCCCCCTGACAGAGCTCGCGCCGGCGAGCACCGTCTGCGTGGCGCTCGTCGACGAGCGCCACGCGCGAATTCTGCAGGGACCGCCCGAGCGACTCCAGCGTGCCGGCAACATCAGCGATTCGGTGCACGGCCGTCACGACCAGGGCGGCTGGTCCCAGGCGCGCTATCAGCGCTCGCAGCAGGAAGACGTCGAGGCCCATCTGCGTCACGTCGCAGGACGGCTGCACGATCTGCTCAGCGACTCGCCCTATGACCGTCTGCTGATCGCATGTACCGAGCCGTTGTGGCCGCGGGTCCTGGCGCAGCTGCACCCCGATGTGCGTGCGCGCTTGCACGATGAGCGTCTGAAGCTCGACGTGCCCGACGCCGGCATAGAGGAGATCGTCGCCGCCACCGATGCGGTGCTCGAGCGCGAGCATGTGGCGCACGAGGAGCAGGTGCTGGCCGAGCTTCGTGAACATCTCGCGCGCAACAGCCGCGCAGCCGCCGGGCCGGAAGCCGTCCTTCTCGCCCTCGTCGAGCGCCGCGTCCAGGCGCTCCTCTACGAGCGCGGGCTGCAGCTGGAAGGGGTGATCTGCCCGCGCTGCGGCTGGATGGGCATCGAGGCTCAGAGCTGCCCGAACGACGGTGGCGACGTGCAGAGCCGCGAGAACGTGGTCGAGGACGCGGTGCAGGCCGCGGTCAACCAGGACGCCGAGGTGATTCCGTTACGCGACCGCGACGACCTGCGCTCCTTCCAGGGGATCGCGGCGACCCTGCGCTTCTGAGCCACGGGCTCTTCACACCGCGACGCCCGCCGCGCCCAGCCACGCGCGCACCGGCGCGGGTGGCACGCCGTGGTACTCGGCTCTGGCGGCGAGACGCAGGAGCGTCGTCGCCTCCGAGTCGATCTCGTCTCGCCTGAACGCGAGATACACCGCTACGGCTCGGGCCATCGCTAGCGACGAGTCCGGCGGGAGCGAGAGGTTCTGCCAGTCGGGGGCGATCGCTTCGAGCACTTCATCGATCCACAGTTCCACGTCGGCGATCGCCCGGATCGGCGCATCGGCGTCCTCGAAGCGTGCCAGCAGGTCGCCGAGGCGATCGTCGATCTCGCCTATTTCGCATACCTCGACCGCGCGATGAACGGCCTCGGAGGTCGTGAGCGAGTGCGGCTGAGTGGGCACGTGCGATCTCTTCCCGCGTGGCAACCGTTGAAAACGCGGGCCGACCATACGATGAGAGCAGTGAGGCTGCGTCTCTACCACCATCCCGACGGTGCACGGGTCGCCTACCGCGAGCTGGGCACCGGCCCGCCCCTTGCGCTGCTGCACTCGGCGATGCTCTCGCACAAGGAGTGGGAGCCTGCGGTGGAGCAGCTCGCCGACCGCTTCCGCGTCGTGCTCCCGGACCTGCCGCTGCACGGAGACTCCGAGGACCGGACGGGTCACCCGTACACGATCGACTGGTTCGCCGAGGTGCTCGGCGGGTTCGCGGCCGAGGTGCTCGGGCCTAGGCCGCTGATGGCCGGACACGACGCCGGCGCGGAGATCCTCATGCACGCCGTTCTCACCGGCCGCCTTCGACCGAAGCGGCTCGTGCTGATGCCCAACCGGCTGCATGCGCCGGCGCCGCGTCCGGTCCTGCGCGCGGCCTGGCGCACGACTGCCCGGGCAGCGGTGGTGCCCGGGCTGGATCGCCTGCTCAGCTACGGGACGCGGGCTGTGTTCACGCCCCAGCGCGCCCGGTTGCTGTCGGTGCGCTCAAACCCGGCGGCGGGCGATCTAGTGCGACACGCGTTCGCAGACGTCCCCGGCAACTCCAGCCTGGCGCGCTCCTGGGCGAAGTGCGCGCGCGCCTGGCCCCGGGGCGCACAGCGCCACCTGCTCGAGCTGTATCCGAGGCTGGACATGCCGGTGCTGCTGCTGTGGGCCGACCGCGATCCGCTGTACCCGCTGGCGGCCGCCGAGGAGGCCCTGGCGCTTCTGCCGCACGGTCAGCTGCGCGTGCTCGAAAGCACCGGCTTTTTGATGGCCTACGACGACCCCGTCGGTCTTGCGCGCGAGCTCGCCGCGTTCTGCGGATAGGGTTCCCCTCCCAGAGCCTGGCGGCGGGGCCCGAGGAGCGCGGCGCCAGGTGTTCGACATGATCCTCGTCGTGGGATCCTCGCCCTAAGGAGACGAAATGCCAAGCGACCAACGACTATGGGGCGGGGAGACCGCCAAGGCCGTCGAGAACTTCCCGATCTCGGGCGAGACGGTGCCGGTCTCTGTGATCCACTGGCTCGCGCGTATCAAGGGCGCGGCGGCGGCGGTCAACGGACAGCTCGGGCTGCTCGGCAAGCGCAGCGCCGCGCGCATCGAGAAGGCCGCCGCCGAGATCGCGGCCGGCAAGCACGACCGCCAGTTCCCGATCGACGTCTTCCAGACCGGGTCCGGAACCTCGACGAACATGAACGCCAACGAGGTGATCGCGCGACTCGCCGGCGAGGGCGTTCACGCCAATGACCACGTCAACATGGGCCAATCCTCGAACGACGTGTTTCCATCGGCCGTCCATCTGGCTGCCCTGGACGTCGCCCAGAACGACCTGCTCCCCGCGCTCAAACAGCTCGAGCGCTCCTTCACCAGGAAGTCGCGCAGCTTCCAGAACGTGGTCAAGGCGGGACGCACGCACCTGATGGATGCCGTGCCAGTCACGCTCGGCCAGGAGTTCGGCGGCTACGCCGCCCAGATGGCGCTCGGCCAGGAGCGTGTCCGTGCCGCGCTCGAGCACGTCGGGCAGATCCCGCTCGGCGGAACCGCCACCGGGACCGGGCTGAACACCCACCCGAAGTTCGCAGAGAAGGTGCGGGCGCGCCTGAGGCGGGAGTCCGGGCTGGGGCAGATCGCGGCACCGCGCGACCCGTTCGAGGCACAGGCGAATCGCGATGCGCTCGTCGAGCTGTCTGGCGCGCTGAAGGTCGTCGCCGTGTCGCTGACGAAGATCGCAAACGACATCGCGCTCATGGCCTCCGGTCCCCGTGCAGGAATCGGCGAGATCCTCCTCCCGGAGCTTCAGAAGGGCTCCTCGATCATGCCCGGCAAGGTCAACCCAGTGATCCCGGAGGTGGTGCTGCAGGTCGCCGCGCAGGTGATCGGCAACGACACCGCGATCACCGTGGGGGGACTTCAGGGACAGTTCGAGCTCAACGTCCGGATTCCGCTGATCGCCCGCAACCTGCTCCAGTCCCTTTCGCTGCTGTCGGCCGCCGCACGCGTGTTCGCAGAGAAGTGCGTCGACGGCATACGGGTCAACAGGGCGGGCACCGACGCCTCCGCCGGCGCGACCCTGGCCGTCGCCACCGCGCTCAACGGCGCGATCGGCTACGACAAGGCGACGGTGATCGTCCAGAAGGCCACGGAGTCCGGACGGCCGCTGCGCGAGGTCGCTCTCGCCGAGGGGGTCGACGCCAAGACCTACGACGAGACGATCGACCTGCGGCGCATCGCGCGCGGGAATCGTGACTGAGTTCTGATGAAACGCGCCCGTGGCGGGCAAACTTCAAAGGGATGACCCGTCGCCTGACGATTCCCATGACCGCGCTGTCGCTCGTCGCCGTGGGGCTGGCTGCGTGCGGCGCGTCAGCCCGGAGCACGAGCGTCTCGAGCGATCGATCGGCGAGCGCCGCTCCCACGACGGTCACGACCGCGGCCGCCGGAGGCCCAGGCTCCCAGCCATGCGGGGCGGCTGCGGCCGAGACGCTCGCCCGGAGCGCCGGGACCGTCGCGACCCGGATCTACGCCGGCGAGCTGTCCGGCTCGGAGACGCGCAGCGACCAGCGCCAGGTCGAACAGTTCGGCCCGCTGCTCTCGGCGCTCTCGAACGGCGAACGGGCGGCAGTGAGCTCCGCGGTCTCGAGCCTCGTGTTCTCACACACCCACGTGGTTCGCCTGCGCGTGACCCAGGGCGCAAGGGTGGTGGCCGATATCGGTGGCCCCTACATCCTCGCGCCGGTCGGTGGGACCCTGCGCCTGCACGGCAAGACGGTCGGTCACTATGTCCTCTCCGTCCAGGACGATCTCGGCTACGTAAAGCTCGTCTCGCGCTTCATCGGCGCACCGCTCGTGATGCGTGCGGGGACCCGCCCTGTGCCCGTGGAAGGCCTGCTCACGCCAGGCCCGGCGAAGATCCCCGGCCATGGGCCCGTCAGCTACGGGCACACGTCCTACGAGGCGTTCTCCTTCGACGCTGCCTCCTTCCCGAGTGGTCACCTGCGGATCTCGCTGCTGCTGCCGCTGTCCCCGTCGCTGTCGGCGAGATCCTGCGCCCAGATCAGGACCGCCGAGCTCGGCCGCGTGGCGCAGCGCATCTCGCGCCGCTTCAGGCTCTCGCCGTCGAGCTTCGCCACCTACATCAAACTGACCAGGACGCTCACCGACGGTCTGATCTACATCCGCTCGGCGTCTCGTCAGCTGGCCGGGAGCACCACTCCAGGACCGGCCCGCCTGCCCGCCGCAGGAACGGCGAGCTATCGCGGCGTGCGCTACGGCGTGTCGTCGTTCGGCGCGTCGACAAGCGTCGGGCCCGTGCGGGTGTATGCGCTGATTCGATGAGCGGATGAGTGGACGCGATGCGCTCGGCAAACGGACGTCTGGCGACCTCCGTTTGCACAGGCGGGGGTGCGGGTAAGCGGCCGATGAGGGCGCGGCCAGCGACGGGCTTCGCCCGCCGGGGTGCCCGAGAGGACGAGCGGAGATGACATGAGCGGGGTCGATGGCTAGGACCGCAGAGAGACCCGGCCGTCGAGCGCTCGTGCGCGGCTTGGACCGTTCCCAGCGCCGGACGCTCGCGATGATGGCGTTCGTCGTCGTCGCCCTGCACGTCGTCGGCTTCCTCGCGCTGATTGCACTGGTCGCGCGTTCGCAATACCGCCTCGGCAATACCGGGGCCTTCACGATCGGGATCGGCGTTACGGCCTACACGCTCGGCCTGCGCCACGCCTTCGACAGCGATCACATCGCCGCGATCGACAACACGACCCGCAAGCTGATGTCCGAGGGCAAGCGTCCGCTGAGCGTGGGGTTCTGGTTCTCCCTGGGCCATTCCACCGTCGTGTTCGCGCTCGCGTTCCTGCTGGCGATCGGGATCAAGTCCCTGGCCGGCCCGGTAGGCAGCGGAAGCATGCGCAACCTGGGTGGGATCGGAACGTTGGTGTCCGGGAGCTTCCTCTACGTCATCGCGGCCCTGAACGTCGTCATCCTGCTCGGCATCGTGCAGGTCTTCCGCGACATGCGCCGCGGCTCCTACGACGAGCAGGCGCTCGAAGCGCAGCTCGACGGCCGCGGGCTGATGAACCGCTTCTTCGGGGGCGTCACGAGAGCGATCGCCAAGCCGCCGCAGATGTATTTCGTCGGACTGCTCTTCGGGCTCGGGTTCGACACGGCGTCCGAGGTCGCGCTGCTCGTGCTGGCCGGTGGCGCGGCCGGCGCCGGGTTGCCCTGGTACGCGATCCTCTGCCTGCCGGTCCTGTTCGCGGCCGGGATGGCCCTGATGGACACGATCGACGGCTCGTTCATGAACTTCGCCTACGGCTGGGCTTTCTCCAAGCCGGTGCGCAAGATCTATTACAACCTCACGATCACCGGGCTGTCGGTCGCGGTGGCACTCGTGATCGGCACGATCGAGCTCGGCGGCCTGGCCGCGCAGCGCCTCGAGCTGTCGGGCTCCTTCTGGTCCTGGCTGGAGACCATCGACGTGAACTCCCTCGGCCTGTTGATCGTCGGGATGTTCGTCGTTACCTGGTCGGTCGCGCTTGCCGTCTGGCACCTCGGGCACATCGAGGACCGCTGGAGCGCGGACCATAGAAAGGTGACGGCGCTCGGGCGTTAGAAGCCGCCGCGTGGAGGGTAGGTGCCGAGCGTGGGGCAGCGAGGCCCCCCGGCCGGAGAACAGTCGCGATGTGCCTAGCGATTCCAGGGCAGGTGGTGGAGGTGGTAGACGAGCACAACCGTCTCGCCACGGTCGAAGTCGCGGGAGTGCGACGCACGGTGAACATCGGGCTGCTCGACGTCGGCGATGTGGGCGCGGTCCCCGGTGACTGGGTACTGATCCATGTCGGCTTCGCGTTGTCGAAGATCGACGAGGAGGAGGCCAGGGCGACGTTGAGGCTACTCGAGCAGATGGGCGCCGAGTACGCGCAGGAGCTCGACGAGCTGAAGGCCAGCGTGATCGAATGAAAGTGCGCAGCGCATGACCGAGCGCCTCGCAGCCCGCGGTTGCATCACGTGCGGCGACGAGGCGCTACCAATGCGCGTGCTGGAGGTTGACGCTGAGCGGGGGCTCGCGCTGTGCTGCGCCCAGGCGGGCGAGCGCGCCAGCGTGGAGATAGGGCTGGTCGAGCCGGTGACAGCGGGGGAGCTGCTGCTCGTTCACGCGGGCACCGCGCTCGGTCGCGCCGGCGGGGAGCCAGGGCCATGAAGTTCGTCGACGAGTTCAGAGACGCTGAGCTCGGCCGCGTGGTTGCCGGAGAGATCGTGGCCGCCGTCGAGCCCGGACGGCACTACAAGGTGATGGAGGTCTGTGGAGGGCATACGCACTCGATCTACAAGTACGGCGTCGACGATCTGCTGCCGTCCAACGTCGAGCTGGTCCACGGCCCCGGCTGCCCCGTCTGCGTCATCCCGATGGGGCGCGTCGACGACGGGATCGCACTCGCTCATGAGCCGGGCGTGATCTTCACCTGCTTCGGCGACATGCTGCGGGTGCCGGGGTCCAGCCAGACGCTGCTCGACGCGAAGGCGGATGGCGCCGATGTCCGCATCGTCTACTCGCCGCTGGACGCACTGCGCATCGCCAAGCAGAACCCCGAACGCGAGGTGGTGTTCTTCGCGATCGGCTTCGAGACGACCGCGCCGTCCACCGCGCTGACACTGCGCCGGGCGAGGGCCGAGAGCGTCGGCAATTTCTCCGTGATGTGCTCGCACGTGACGATCGTCCCCCCGCTCCGCGCGCTGCTGGAGTCGCCGGACCTGAGGCTGGACGGGTTCATCGGCCCCGGCCATGTGGCCACGGTCGTCGGAGCCCGACCCTTCCAGTTCCTCCCGGACCAGTACGGCAAGCCGGTCGTCATCTCGGGCTTTGAGCCACTCGACATCCTGCAGTCGGTGCTGATGGTGCTGCGCCAGCTGGGCGCGGGCCGCGCGACGGTCGAGAACCAGTACGCGCGAGTCGTGCCATGGGAGGGAAACCTCCGTGCGCTGGAGATCATGGCCGAGGTCTTCGCCCTGCGGCCGCACTTCGAGTGGCGCGGGCTCGGCTTCATCTCCCAGAGCGCGCTGCGCATCTCCGACGCATACGCCGAGTGGGACGCCGAGGAGCGCTTCTCGGTGCCGGGGGTCCGCGTCGCCGACCCGAAGGCCTGTCAGTGCGGTGAGGTGCTCAAGGGCGTCATCAAGCCCTGGGAGTGCAAGGTGTTCGGTACGGCCTGTACGCCCGAGCGTCCGATCGGGACGTGCATGGTCTCCCCCGAGGGCGCCTGCGCCGCCTATTACAACTACGGCCGCTTCGCGCGGGAACGCGAGGTCGCATGACGCCTGAGACGGTGTCCTCCCGCGAGTCGCGGATCCTCGAGATCATCGAGACTGCGCGGGCCAAGCGCGCCAAGTTCCGCGACTCGCATATCACGATGTCCCACGGCGCAGGCGGCAAGGCGACCACGTCGTTGATCGAGGGGCTGTTCGCCCCTGCCTTCGAGTCGGCTGCGCTCGACCAGCTCGCGGACGCCGGCGCGGTCAGCGTCGACGGGCTCGACCTGGCGCTCACCACCGACTCGTTCGTCGTCAAGCCGCTGCACTTCCCCGGCGGCTCGATCGGCGAGCTGGCCGTCAACGGGACCGTCAACGACCTCGCCATGGCGGGGGCCCGGCCACTCGCGCTGACGCTGTCGCTAGTCCTAGAGGAGGGGCTGGCGGCGCAGACGCTCCAGGAGGAGGTGCAAGCGATCGCCCGCGCCGCGCGCGACGCAGGTGTCCAGATCGTCGCAGGGGACACCAAGGTTGTCGAACGAGGCCACGCCGACGGCATCTACATCTGTACGAGCGGGCTCGGGCTGCGCGACCCGCGAGCGAGCCTGGCGCCAGACCGGCTGAGGCCGGGAGACCGCATCCTCGTCTCCGGGTCGATTGGCGAGCACGGCACGGCGATCATGCTTGCGCGCGGCGAGCTGGGACTCGACGCCGACATCGAGTCCGACACGCGTTCGCTGTGGCCGCTCGTGGACTCCCTGCTCGCGCACGCGGGCCCGGCTCTCAGCTGCCTGCGCGACGCGACGCGGGGCGGCGTCGCCTCGGTGCTCAACGAGCTCGCGCGCGCATCCGGTGTCGCGATGGTCGTCCGCGAGGCCGACGTCCCCGTTGCGCCGGCGGTCGCCGGCGCCGCCGAGATCCTCGGGATCGATCCCATGTATGTGGCCAACGAGGGCAAGCTCGTGGCGTTCGTCGCTCCCGACCACGCCGAACAGGCCCTGGCCGCGCTTCGGGCGATGCCCGGGTGTGAGGCCGCCGCCGAGATCGGAGAGGTCAAGAGCGATCCGCCGGGCATGGTTCTCGTCGAGACCGGCTTCGGCGGACGCCGGGTGATGGACCAGCTCGTGGGCGATCCACTGCCGAGGATCTGCTGATGCACGAGCTGTCGATCGCCGAGGCTATCGTCGATGTCGCGAGGCGGCACGCGCGCGGACGGCGCGTCGTCAAGGTGGATGTGCGCGTGGGGCACCTGCGCCAGGTCGTGCCCGCCTCGCTCGAGTTCGCCTTCGGCCTGGTCTGTCAGGGCACGGCGCTGGACGGCGCAGAGCTCGTCATCTCGCACGTCGCGGCGGTCGGGCGCTGCCGGGATTGCGGGGTGAAGAGCGTGCTCGAAGACCTTCCGCTGCGCTGCTCATCGTGCGGCGGGCTCGATCTGGAACTGCTCGCGGGCGATGAGCTGCTGGTCGACGCCCTGGAGCTCGAGGAGGAAGTGGTGACGAACGAAAGGATCGGACATGGCAGCCACGTTTGAACCGAAACCGAGTGGAGTCGAGGAGGTCCACATCCTGTGGATCTCCGAGGGCATGAGCTGCGACGGCGACTCGGTGTCCATCACGGCCGCCGCACAGCCGAGCATCGAGGACGTGCTGCTCGGTGCCATTCCCGGACTTCCCAAGGTCCATCTGCATAACAAAGTCCTCTCGCCGACGCTTGGCGGCGAGGAGTTCCTGCTCCCATTCCGCCAGGCGGCGCGCGGCGAGCTGGACGCGCCCTTCGTGCTCGTGATCGAGGGCTCGATCCCCAACGAGAAGATCAACGGCGACGGGTACTGGACCTCGTTCGGCAACGACGAGGCGACCGGCGAACCGTTGACGCTTGACTACTGGCTCGACCGGTTGGCTCCCAAGGCGTGGGGCGTCGTCGCGATAGGCACCTGCGCCACCTACGGCGGCATCCATGCGATGGCCGGCAACCCCACCGGGTGCATGGGCCTGGCCGACTATCTCGGCTGGGATTTCCGCTCCGCGGCCGGGCTGCCGATCGTGAACGTTCCCGGGTGCCCGGTGCAACCGGAGAACTTCATGGAGACGCTCACCTGGCTGCTGTATCAGGCGGCAGGCCTGGCGCCGACGATCCCGCTGGACGAGGCGCTTCGTCCGCAGTGGATATTCGGCAAGACCGTCCACGAGGGCTGCGACCGCGCCGGCTACTACGAGCAGGGTGACTTCGCCCTGGACTACAACTCGCCCAAGTGCCTCGTGAAGGCTGGCTGCTGGGGCCCTGTCGTCAACTGCAACGTGCCCAAGCGCGGATGGATGGCCGGGATCGGCGGCTGCCCGAACGTGGGAGGCATCTGCATCGGCTGCACGATGCCCGGCTTCCCCGACAGGTTCATGCCGTTCATGGACGCGCCCCCCGGCAGCAGCGTCTCCGCCGGGATCGGCAGCGTTTACGGGCCGGTGATGCGCAAGCTTCGCAGCATCACCAACAAGACCATGAACAAGGAGACGAAGTGGCGGCACAACAGAGGAGAGCTGACCACCGGCTACGAGCCCCGCTGGGGTAACTAGAGCAGAGAGGAGACTGAAGATGGCCGTCACGCGCGAGCGCATCAAACCGGAGGCGGGCAAGCTCGTCGACATGTCGTGGGACCCGATCACCCGCATCGTCGGGAACCTCGGGATCTACACCAAGATCGACTTCGATAATCGCGAGGTCGTGACCTGCAAGTCCACCTCCTCGATGTTCAGGGGCTACTCCGTCTTCATGAAGGGAAAGGACCCGAGGGACGCGCATTTCATCACCAGCCGCATCTGCGGAATCTGCGGCGACAACCATGCCGTCTGCTCCTGTTACGCGCAGCAGATGGCATACGGCGTCAAGCCGCCTCCGCTTGGAGAGTGGATCGTGAACCTCGGCGAGGCGGCCGAGTACATCTTCGACCACATCATCTTCCAGGACAACCTCGTGTTCGTGGACTTCTGCGAGCAGATGGTGCGCGCGACGAACCCGAGCGTCATGGACAAGGCCGAAAAGACGGAGGCGCCCGGGGCGAACATCCATGGCTACCGCACGATCGGCGACATCATGCGCTCCTACAACCCGTTCACCGGGGCGACGTACAAGGAGGCGCTGCACATGAGCCGCATCGGGCGGGAGATGATCTGCCTGATGGAGGGGCGCCACGTGCATCCCTCGACGATCTATCCAGGGGGGGTGGGCACGGTCGCGACGCCCACGCTGTTCACCGACTACCTCTCGCGACTGCTGCGCTGCTTTGACTTCATCAAGTCGGCCGTGGCGATGAACGACGACGTGTTCAACTTCTTCTACGAGGCCCTGCCGGGCTACGAGGAGATCGGGCGCAGACGCATCCTGCTCGGATGCTGGGGGGCGTGGAACAACCCCGACTTCGTCGACTACGACTACCGCCACATGGACCATTGGGGCAACGAGATGTTCGTGACCCCGGGCGTGGTGGTCGACGGCGAGCTGGTCACGACGAACCTGGTCGACATCAACCTCGGGATCCGCATCCTGCTCGGCTCCTCCTACTACGAGGACTGGGTCGACGAGGAGACGTTCGTCTCGCAGGACCCGCTGGGCAATCCTGTCGACAAGCGCCATCCGTGGAACCAGACGACGATTCCCAAGCCCCAGAAACGAGACCTGGAGGGCGGCAACTACTCGTGGGTGATGAGCCCGCGCTGGTTCGACAAGCGCACCGGCGACCACCTGGCGCTCGATACCGGTGGCGGCGCGCTGGCGCGGCTGTGGGTCACGGCGCTCGCCGGCAAGGTCGACACGCCGTTCGTCAAATCGACCGGCTCGAGCGTGCAGATCAACCTGCCGCAGACGCCGAACACGCCCGAACAGACGCTGGAGTGGAAAGTGCCCCAGTGGTCCAACGCGATCGAGCGTGACCGTGCGCGCATCTACTTCGTCGCCTACTCGGCGGCGATGGCGATGCACTTCCTCGATCGGGCGATGACGGAGCTGCGGTCGGGTCACACGAAGGTCTTCGAGGACTTCGAGGTTCCCGACGAGGCCATCGGCTGCGGCTTCCACGAGGCCGTACGGGGCGTGCTCTCCCACCATATGGTGATCCGCGACGGCAAGATCGCCAACTACCACCCATACCCGCCGACGCCGTGGAACGGCTCCTCGACCGACTCCTACGGCACGCCGGGACCATACGAGGACGCCGTCTCCGGACAGCCGATCTTCGAGGAGAACCCGCAGGAGAGCTTCCGCGGGATCGACATCATGCGAGCCGTCCGGTCATTCGACCCGTGCCTGCCCTGCGGCGTGCACATGTACCTCGGCAAAGGCCGGACGCTGCGCCAGGTGCACTCCCCGATGTTCGGCGAGCACGGCTAGGCGCGGCGGTGAGCGAAACGGCACACGACAAGGCCCCCGAGCTGCTCGGCCACGTCGAGGCCCTGCTCGAGCGGATCGACGGGCTGGCAGACCCGTCCGCCCGCGAGACCGTCACCGAGGCCGTGCAGGCGCTGCTCGATCTCTACGGCGAGGGCCTCGCCAGGATTGTCGAGGCCGTCTCCGAGCGCGACGACGGCACGATGGCGCGGGCGCTCGCAGACGACGAGCTGGTGTCGCATCTGCTGCTCGTACACGGATTGCACCCGATCGGAGTCGAGCAGCGGGTGCAGGGCGCCCTCGACGGCGTCCTGCCATACCTGGAATCGCATGGGGGCGACGTCGAGCTGCTCGGAGTGTCCGATGGCGTCGCGCATCTACGCCTGCAGGGAAGCTGCTCCGGCTGCCCGTCCTCCTCGATGACCCTCAAGCTCGCCATCGAGGAGGCGATCTTCAAGGCCGCGCCAGACGTCGAGGAGGTTCGCGCCGAGGGCGCTTCGCCGGCCGAGCCCGGCGAGCCGGGGCTGCTGCAGTTGGAGATGGTCAAGCCGGCGGCGGCACCGTCGGTGTCGCCGGCGGCGTGGGCGATGGCCGGCGGGATGCCGCAGCTCGCCAACGGCGGAGTGGTGCTCAAGGAGGTCTCGGGCGAGTCGGTGCTGTTCATGCGCCCGAACGGGCGTGTCTACGCATACCGTCCGGTGTGCCCCGGCTGCGAGCAGTCGCTGGAGCTCGCCACGCTGCGAGCCGGCGAGCTGACGTGCCCCGGCTGCGGCAATCGCTATGACATCCTGCGCGCCGGGCGCTGCCTGGATGTCCCGCAGCTGCATCTGCGCCCCGTGCCGCTGCTCGTAGACGACGCCGGCATAGTCAAGGTGGCGCTCGGGGCGGTCGCCTGAGCTCATGGCACCGACGGCCGGCACGCTCGCGAACTCCCGCCTGAGGCGACTCGCCCAGCGCCCTGCCGGCGAGGGCATGGCCGCCGCGCCGGACGAGCGCTGCGAGCTGTGCAACACCCCGATCACGAGGAGCCACCGCCATCTGCTCGAGCTCTCCTCGCGCGAGCTGCTCTGCACATGCAGGCCCTGCTCGCTGCTGTTCGACCGCGGCGGCTCGGGTGCAGGCCGCTATAAGCTCGTGCCCGAGCGCCGGCTGCGGCTGGAGAGCTTCTCGATGAGCGATCAGGCCTGGGAGGAGCTCCGCATCCCGGTGGACATGGCGTTCTTCTTTCGCAGCAGCGACGCGGAACGCGTGCTCGCCTACTACCCGGGGCCGATGGGCGCGACGGAGTCCCAGCTGGAGCTCCGCTCGTGGCAGGACCTCGAACGCCGCAACCCGATCCTCGCGGGGCTCGATAGCGACGTCGAGGCGCTGCTCGTCAACCGAGCCCGCGGCGCCGACAGGCAATGGCTCGTGCCGCTGGACGAGTGCTACGCCCTGGTCGGCGTGATCCGCACCCACTGGCGCGGCCTGACCGGGGGCCGCGAGGTCTGGCAGCAGCTCGAGCGCTTCTTCGACGAACTCGACAGTCGTGCGCGAAGCGCGACAGAAGGGAGCTGACGATGGCGAACGTGACGACCGGCCGCCCCTACACGGGCCAAGACAAGCCGACGCATGTCAAGGGCATCAAAGAGGGCAACGCACCCGGCAACTACGCGAAGATGAAGGGCCACAATCCCGACGGCACCTCCACCGCCGCGCGCTCCACCGGAGTACACACTGCGGGGGAGGAACCGATCGACCCGAGCATGCCCAACCTCTCACCGGCGTAGCGCAGGCATGCCCGCCGTCCCACAGCCGATCGGCGCGCCTGCGGGCGCGGCGCCGCAGCTGTCCTTCGCGGTGCAGGACGCCGGCGCCGAGCGCTACTCGGCCACCCCGACCCTCAACTTCGCTCTGCAGATCCAGCGCGCAGGCGGCGGGCCGGTGCGTTCGATCCTGCTCGACACCCAGATCCAGATCGCCGCGCGACGCCGCTCCTATGGCGAGGCCGAGCAGGCGTGGCTGGTGGAGCTGTTCGGCACGCCCGAGCGTTGGAGCACCACGCTGCGGACCCTGCCATGGACCCGCACGACGCTCGTCGTGCCGCCCTTCACCGACACGACCGAGGTGACCATCCCGGTGCCCTGCTCATACGACCTCGAGGCCAACGCCGACAACTATCTCTCCGGTCTGCAGAGCGGAGAGGTGCCGCTCGAGTTCCTGTTCTCGGGCTCGGTCTTCTACGCGGGCGAGGGGGGAATGCTGCAGACGGCCCGCATCTCTTGGGACTCCGAAGCGGAGTACCGCCTGCCCGTGAGCGTCTGGCGGGAGGCGATGGACCGACACTTCCCCGGCGCCGCCTGGCTTCGCCTGGGGCGCCCCGCCTACGAGCGGCTTCGCGCCTACAAAGCGGAGCACGGGCTGAGAACCCTGGAGGACGCGGTCGTTCATCTGGTGGGGGAGGGATAGCGCATGGGAGCCGACCCGGTCGGCCGCATCGCCGACGCCGTCCTGTACGAGGGCTACCTGCTTTGGCCCTACCGCAAGTCTGCGCTCAAGAACCAGCAGCGCTTCACCTTCGGCGGCGTCCATCCGCCCGCGTGGGACGACTCGTCCGTCGTGCAGACCCAGGTGCTGCTGGAGGGCGGCCGCGACGCGAGGGTGGAGGTCCGCGTGCGCTTCCTCCAGCTGCTGCGCCGGCAGGTGTACTCGGGCTCGTGCGCCGGGTCGGCGCCCGAGCCCGTCGAGGAGCTCGAGCTGGGAGGGCAGCGCTGGGTCTCATGGGAGGAGGCGACCGAGCGCGAGGTGTCGCCCGGGCCCATCGACGTGCCCGGCGGAGAGGAGCGCGAGGAGATACCCGGCGGCGCGATCGTGCGTTCGTGGCGCGCGCTGCACGGCAGCGTGGAGCTCTCGCGCGAGCCACTTCGATCAGACCTGTCGCGCGTCACCGTACGCGTGGAGAACACGAGCGGCTGGTCGGGATCGACGCGCGAGGATGCGCTTCGCCAGACGTTCTGCTCGACCCACGTCGTCCTCGGGGCCGGTGACGGCGCGTGGGTGTCGCTGACCGATCCGCCGTGTGGCCTGCGGGCCCAGGCGGCGGCGTGCGAGAACATCGGGCTATGGCCGGTGCTCGTCGGCGAGCCCTCGCAGACGCGGACGATGCTCGCCTCCCCGATCATCCTGCCGGATCACCCTCGGATCGCCCCCGAGAGCCCCGGGGACCTGTTCGACTCGTCGGAGATCGACCAGATGCTCGTGCTGAACATCCTCGCGATGACCGACGAGGAGCGCCGGGAGATGCGCGACTGCGATCCTCGCGCCCGGGAGATCCTCGAGCGCACGGAGGCCCTCGGCCCTGAGGACATGATGCGGCTCAACGGCGCTGTTCGAGAGCTGGGGCTGGCACGCTCGCGATGATCGACGAGAGGCCGCCATGGGAGGAGCTCGAGCGGCGTGGGCCCGACTTCGTGGAGGTGGGCGGCGTGGCCATCCGCGCTGGAAGCAGGGTGCGACTCGCTCCACGAAACACCAGCGGAGACGTCTTCGAGCTTGCGCTCGACGGGCGCACGGCAATCGTGCAGGAGGTCCTCGAGGACTTCGACGGCCGCATCCAGCTCGCCGTCACCGTATCGGACGATCCCGGCCAGGACATGGGTGCGCTGAGGCGCCCCGGGCACCGCTTCTTCTTCGACCCGCTGGAGGTCGAGCCGCTGGAGGTGCAGGCCGACGCCGCGGGGCAGCCGGCGCGGCGGCGCGTACTGGTGGCAGGGATCGGCAACCTCTTCCTCGGCGACGACGGCTGGGGGGTCGCACTCGCCGCACGCCTGGCGGCCCGCGCTCTCCCGCCCGGCGTCGAGGTGGTCGACTTCGGGATCCGCGGGATGGACCTCGCCTATGCCATGCAGGACGGCTATGAGGCGGTCGTCATGCTCGACGCCACGCCGCGCGGCGAGCGGGCGGGGACGCTGTACGTGATCGAGCCCGAGCTCGACGAGGTCGACGCGACGGTGGACGCCCACGGCATGAACCCCGTGAAGGTGCTGGCGCTCGCGCGCACGCTCGGCGCCTCCTCGCTTCCGCGCACGCTGATCGTCGGCTGCGAGCCACAGACGCGGATGAGCGCCGAGGAGGAGTTCGTCGTCGCCGAGTTGACCGAGCCGGTGCGCGCGTCGCTCGATCCGGCGGTGAGCCTGGTCGAACAGCTGCTGACCGACCTCACGACATCAGATGGTGACCCGAGTAGTCCAGTGAAAGGGAAGGAACAACGATCATGAGCGACATCACTATCAGCCGCTCGGCGCAGATTGGCCTCCTGCTGGCCATCCTCGCCGCGGTCGCGGCGATCACGGCTGCGCAGCTACCCGAGCTCGAGCGCTACCTCAAAATCCGGTCGATGTAGCCATGCACCGGGTCAAAGTCAGGGTCGTAGAGGATGCGCTCGACGCCAACAACACGATCGCACGCGCCAACAGGCAGGACTTCGACCGCGCAGGGGTGACCGTGGTGAACCTGATGAGCGCTCCGGGCGCAGGCAAGACAGCGCTGCTGGAGCGCGTGCTCGCCGACACCGGCGATGTGCGCATAGGCGTGCTCGAGGGCGACGTCGAGGGCTCTCTCGACGCCGAGCGGCTCGCCTCGCTGCATGTCCCGGTGGTTCAGCTGAACACAGGTGCCGGTTTCGGCGGGGAGTGTCACCTGGACGCGAACATGGTGCGCTCCGCGCTCGGCTCGCTGCCGCTTGCGGACATCGACATGCTGATCATCGAGAACGTCGGCAATCTGGTGTGTCCGGCTGAGTTCCGTGTGGGCGAGGATGTCCGCGCGATGGTCTGCTCGGTCGCCGAGGGGGAGGACAAGCCGCTGAAGTACCCCCTCATGTTCCGCGCCTGTGAGCTGGCGATCGTGAACAAGATCGATCTCCTGCCGCACACAGACGTGGACCTCGACACGCTGCTCGGCAACCTCCACGCGGTGCATCCCGGAATCGAGCAGCTGCTGACGAGCGCCCGTACCGGCGAGGGGGTGGACGCGTTGCGCGACTGGCTGCTGGTACGCGCCAGCCGCAGTGAGGCGCACGCGGTGGCGTGATGCAGGTGCTCGCGCTCGCCGCCGCCGAGCGTCGCCGGACGGCCGGCGAGGCGTTCTTCGGCGGCCAGGCCGAGCGCATCTCCCACCTATGCCACCTGATGGCCGAGCGCTTCGCGCGGGGCGGTCGGCTGCTGGCCTTCGGGGAGGGGCCGGTCGCGCGGTCGGATGCGCGTCACGTCGCGGTGGAGTTCGTTCATCCGGTGATCGTCGGCAAGCGCGCGCTGCCGGCGCTCGCGCTGACGCCCGAGGGCGGGCCCCTCCCGGCACAGCTGAAACTGCTGGCGGAGCCCGAGGACATCGCGCTGGCTTTTGGCGAACACCCCGAAATGCTCGCGGCGGTCAACACGGCGCGGCTGCGCGGCTGCCTGACCATGTCGGGGTCCCACGTGGGGGCGGAGTGGGAGCTCGTACCGGAGGACGATGACCCGTTCGTCGCACAGGAGCTCGTCGAGACGCTCTATCACGTGCTGTGGGAGCTGGTGCATGTCTTCTTCGAGCATCAGGGGTTGCTGAAGGGGCGCATCCAGCGCACCGTCCACGACGCGGGCGCGTCGAGCTTCCTGTATCCGTTCCTCGGACAGCGTGAGGACGGCCTCGAGTCGGTGCTCGCGGACGTGCGGGCATCCGTGCTGGCCAAGGCCGCCGAGGCCTCCGATCTGCGTACGCAGACGCTGTGCGAGGGGGAGGACGAGCTGCGCTCCACCGCGCGGGCGATGCGCTCGCGCCTGGAGGCCGGTGGCCGCGTCCTGGCGCTCGGAAACGGCGGGTCGGCGACCGATGCGATGGACGCCGTCGCGGACCTGCGGCTGCCGCCGGCGAGGTGGCCGGCGCGCGCGGCGCTCGACCTGACCGAGGACCCGGCGATCATCACGGCGATCGCCAACGACGTGGGCGAGGACGCGATCTTCTCGCGCCAGATCATCGCCCAGGGCCGCGAGGACGACACGCTGCTCGCGTTCTCGACCAGTGGCGGGTCGCGCAACGTCCTGGCCGCTCTCGCCGAGGCCCGTCAGCGCCGCCTACTGACCGTCGCCCTCGTCGGCTACGACGGGGGGCGCATCGCCGCCGAGGGACTCGCCGACCACGTGATCATCACCCGATCGGAGCACATTCCGCGGATCCAGGAGGCGCAGGCGAGCGCCTGGCACGTGCTGCGCGAGCTCCTGGAGACACCTCTGTGAGCGCCGTATCGCAGTCGCCGGATCGGCCGGGCTGCGTGCGGGCACGTGCACGCGTCGACGGGACGGTGCAGGGTGTGGGCTTTCGCCCCTTCGTCTACCGTCTGGCAGGCGAGCTGGCGCTGGCCGGCTGGGTGCGCAACGACGAGCGGGGAGTTGAGCTCGAGGTAGAGGGAGAGGCGGCGGCGGTGCAGGCGTTCCTCGCCCGGCTGCCGGCCGAGGCCCCTCCGCTCGCCGTCGTCGAGCGCGTCCAGTCGCAGCCGAGCGAACCGGTCGGCGAGACGTCCTTCGTGATCGTTCCGAGCGCGGCGGCGGGCGAGGCGGATGCGCTCGTCACACCCGACGCCGCAACCTGCGAGGCGTGCCTGGCCGAGCTGTTCGATCCCGGGGACCGGCGCTTCCGCTACCCGTTCGTCAACTGCACGAACTGCGGGCCGCGCTTCACGATCGTGCGCGGCGTGCCGTACGACCGGCGGCTGACCACGATGGCGGCGTTTTCGATGTGCGCGCAGTGTGCGTCGGAGTACGAGGATCCGGGTGACCGTCGCTTTCATGCGCAGCCCAACGCGTGCGCGGTCTGTGGGCCTCGGGCGCGACTCGCCGGCGTCGCCTCCCCAGCTCCCGATCCCATCGCCGGCGCCGCGCGGCTGCTCGCCGAGGGTGCCGTCCTCGCCGTCAAGGGCCTCGGTGGTTATCACCTGGCGTGCTGCGCCGACAACGAGGCGGCGGTGGCGACGCTGCGGGCGCGTAAGCGCCGCGAGGAACGCCCCTTCGCGTTGATGGCACGCGACCTCGAGGCGGCGCGGCGGCTGGCGTTCGTGGAAGGGCTGCAATCCACGCTGCTGACGGCCCGGGACCGGCCGATCGTGCTGGTGCCCAGACGGCCGGGCGCGGCGGTCTGCCCGAGCGTGGCGCCGGCCGCGCCAGAGCTCGGTCTGATGCTGCCCTACACGCCGTTGCACCACCTGCTGCTCGCCGACCTCCAGGCTCTCGGAGGCGAGGCGCTCGTCATGACCAGCGGCAACGTGTCCGATGAGCCGATCGCTTACGAGGACGACGACGCCGTCGCCCGCCTGGCGAAGATCGCAGACGGCTTTCTGACCCACGACCGGCCCATCCACATGCGCACCGACGACTCGGTGCTGCGCACGGTGCTCGTCGGCGGACGGCGGCGAGCCCTCCCGCTGCGGCGCTCGCGTGGCCAGGTGCCGTCCAGCCTTCGCCTGCCGGTTCGAGCGTCGCGCTCGGTGCTTGCGTGCGGCGCGGAGCTCAAGAGCACGTTCTGCCTGGCGCGCGGCGAGCGAGCCTGGGTCTCCCATCACATCGGCGACCTGCGTAACTGGGAGACGCTGCGCTCGTTTCGCGAGGGGGTTGCGCACTTCCAGGGCCTGTTCGCGCTCACGCCTGAGCTCGTCGCGCACGACCTGCATCCGGAATACCTATCGAGCGCCTATGCGCTGGAGCGCCCGGAGGTCGAGCTGCTCGGCGTGCAGCACCATCATGCCCACCTCGCGGCCGTGCTCGCCGAGCACGGCGAGACGGGGCCGGCGGTGGGCGCGATCTACGACGGCGCCGGCTACGGGACCGACGGCACGGTTTGGGGTGGCGAGCTCCTGGTCGGCGATCTGCGCCGCTTCGAGCGCGCCGGCCATCTTCGCCCTACTGCGCTCGCGGGTGGAGATAGGGCGGTTCACGAGCCGTGGCGAATGGCCTGCTCATGGCTTGCGGAGGCGACCGGGTCGTCGCTTCCTCCGATTCCTGCGGCCCTCGAGGGCCGCGTCGACCCCCGCCGCTGGAACGCCGTCGCAAAGATCGCCCGCCGTGGAGTCGCGTCGCCGCGCACGACCAGCGTCGGAAGATTGTGCGACGCGGTCGCCGCGCTGTGCGGACTGCGGCCTGAGGTCAGCTACGAAGGCCAGGCGGCGATCGAGCTGGAGGCAATCGCCGACGCGCGCGAGCGATACGCGTATGCGATGCCCTACGAGGATGGGCAGATCGATCCGCGCCCGGCGATCGTCGGCGTGATGGCCGATCTCGCCGCCGGCGCCCAGCCCGCGACGGTCGCGGCACGGTTTCACAACGCGCTCGTGACCGCCACCGCGGACGCCTGCCTGGCGATCGCGGCGGACGCCGGCCTGGGCGTCGTCGTCCTGGCAGGCGGCGTGTTCCAGAACCGACTGCTGCTCGAGGGGGTCGCCGCCGCCGTCCACGACGCCGGCCTGCGGGTGCTCACCGCGGAGCGGTTGCCGCCAAACGACGGGGCGATCTCCTTCGGGCAAGCGGCGATCGCCGCGGCGGCGCGGCGCTGAGCGTCAGGTCTAGCCTCTGGGCAACGCCCTGAACAGGCGCGAGAGCATGGACACGGCGGGCTTGGGTTGCGCGCCGTAGGTGAACAGCCCCTTCTGGTTGAGGCCTTCGATCAGCTTCACGCGCGGGAGGACGCCGTGGATGGAGCCGCCGCGGAAGGTCGGGTTCAAAGGGTAGTCGCGGAGCACCCAGATGAGCATTCCGCTGAGCTTCGGGTCCGCCTCATAGACTGCTATGTGGGCGGCCAGGAGCCGGGACTGGTAGCCGTAGCTGCCGGGGCTCCCGGGCGGATTCATGCCGTTGGATTCGGCGCCGAACTCGCTGATCATCAGCACCTTGCCGGCGAACGTCCGCTCCATGGCGGCAAGTCGCGCGCGCATCTGAGCCCTGAGCTGGGCCGCGCTGTCGCGTGGGTTGTCATACCAGCCGCTGTAATCCGTCTCGGCGACGGCGTCCGCCTCTGAATACAGAGGACCCGCCCGCTGCGGCGGATGATCGCCCCACACGTCGACAGCCACCAGCCGGGTCGGGTCGTGGGCATGCAACCAACGGGCGCTCGCCCGCACATACTGCACCTCGGCGCCGTTGCGGCCGTTATTGGCAACCTCGTCCACGAGGTTCCAAGCGAAGATCGACGGGTGCAGCCGGGCGGCGAGCGCGGCTGTGCGCGCCTGGTCTTCGGCGGCTGCGAGCAAACGTGGCGTGCTCGAGTACCAGTTCCCGGCGCCTTCGACCGGTCCGATCCCCTGCCAAACGAGGATTCCGGCGGCGTCGAGCCGTTCGAGCAAGCCAGGGGAGAGCGGATGCTGGGCGCGGGCGGCATTGGCGCCGATCGCCTTCAGCTCTGCCACGAGCTTGCTCTGATCCGATGCAGTCAGCCCGTCGCCGTGGCCGAGAGCATCCTCCTGGATCGTCGCGCCGTGCAGCAGCAGGCGCCGGCCGTTGAGATAGATCCGTCCGCCACTCCAGCTGAGCTTGCGCAGGCCCACGCGCGCCGAGTAGCTGCTCTCCTGCCCGATCGAGAGCGTCAACTGATACAGGTTCGGGCTCGCCGGCGACCAGAGCGCAGGGGACGGGACTTCGACGGCCGTCCTCGCCACGGCGCTCTGGCCATGAGCCAGCGTCACGCCTTCGAACGACAGTGGGATCGTCTGTTCGCCGCGTACGAGCGTGCCTTCCGGGACGATCGTACGGCTCGGCCCATAGTTGTGAACTTCGACGCTGAGCTTCACGCTCGCCCGCGTCGCGTCGGGCGCGTTCGGCGCCGGCGACGTTTCGATGGCCGGGCTCGACAGCTCGCTTTCGCCGATCGGCCGAACGTCGACGCCTCCGCTGAGGCCGCCCCAGTTAAACCAGGTGCGATGAAAGCCCTCGCGCGCCTGCGCCGCGGGGTTGCGCCAGTCGATGCGGACGACGACCGTGTGCGTACCCGCGCCCACGGTCTGACGTGCTTCGAACGGGAGGTAGGAGCCCCTGTGTGAAGCGGCGGGGCGTCCGTCGATCCAGACATCTGCCCTGAAGTTCGCGGACTCGAAGTGCAAGGCGTAGACGCCGGCATGCGGGGCCTGGAAGCTCGTGCGATACCAGGCGACCGATCCTTCGTAGTTGCGTATGCCGGCGGCGCCTTTGAAGGAGGTCGCGCCGATCACGTTCGGGACGCTCACGGTGGCGCCGGTGAAGGTGCCGCGCTGCCAGCCGCGCGAGGAGCCGCGATCGGAAGGATCACCGCGCCGGATCCAGTGTGTCAGCGCGACGCGTCCGCCCGGGCCTTCGGAGCCGGCGAGCTGCCCGGCCGTCTGCGCGGATGCGGCGGTGACGCGCGGGCTCGTGGAGTGCCCGGCGGCGACTGCGGTCGTCGCGAGCGCGATGCAGACGGCCGCGAAGGCGAGAGCGTGTTTGCGTGAGGTCGAGAGCATGGTCTATGCGATGGTCGCGAGCGAGAAGGTCGTCGAGGGCGCACGATCTTCGAGAGGCGGCGGCAAGCCGCACATTGTGCCGTGTCGCGCGGTCCATCCTTCAACAACCGCGCGCGGCGTTCAGAGCGGAGCAGGCACCGGCGATCGGGAGGCGCCGAGCAGTCCTTGCAGGAGGATGCCCGCTCCGGCCTT
The DNA here is from genome assembly GCA_025964355.1 of Solirubrobacterales bacterium. Classification (GTDB taxonomy): domain Bacteria; phylum Actinomycetota; class Thermoleophilia; order Solirubrobacterales; family Solirubrobacteraceae; genus Palsa-744. The sequence continues at coordinate 38,554 of JAOPZB010000107.1, forward strand.
GGACAGCGGTTCGTTGAGGTTGCCGCACTTGGGCGACTGCACGCACGACGGGCATCCGCTGGCGCATGGACATCCGGCGATCAGCCGATTTGCGTCCTCGCACAGCTCCTCGAAGCGCGAGAAGGCGGCACGCGAGATGCCTATCCCTCCCGGATGCCCGTCGTAGAGGAAGATCGTGGGCGCTCCGGTCTGTGGGTGAAAGTTGGTGGACAGCCCGCCGATGTCCCAGCGATCGCACATCGCGATCAGCGGGAGCACCGCTATCTGAGCGTGCTCGGTGGCGTGCAGCGCTCCGAGCAGCGTCTCCAGTCCGATCGTGTCCGCGAGCTCGCCGGCGTCGAGCTCGAACCACAGCGCCTGGGTGGCGAAGCTGGTGGGAGGGAGCTCCAGCGCTAGGAGCTCGACCTGCGCGTGGTCGGACAGGCGCCGGCGCTGGTAGGCAAGCACCGTCTCGGTGACGCTCACGTCGCCGAAGGACAGCGTGACCCCGAGCGCCTCCCTGCGGTCGAGGAGGCGGACGATCTCGGTGTCCGTCTCGCGCTTTGGCTGCGTGTACCAGTCGCCGTCGAACGGCGTCACCAACGCGCGACTGCGATCCAGGTCCAGCTCGCGCACCTCGTAGGAGCGCCCGAGGTGCAGGTAGATCGCGCCCTCGTGAACCGTCGAATGGGCACGCGCCGCCTCGGTGGATCCGAGCAGCTCACCCGACGACACGTCGACGATCGCGAACGTCTCCGGGGAGGCCGAGCGCAATGACACCTCGGCGGCGGGGTAGGCGTCCGCTCGCCGCAGGACATAGCTGTCGGCGGCCCACCCGTCGGGTGTCGAGTCGTGATCCTCCCGCGCGCGGCGGCCGCGGGAGCCCGACGGCCGGCGGCGCAGCTCGCCGGCGCCGAGCAGGACGTCGGCGTGTGCCTGCCAGCGGGGGCCGAGGAACTCGGCGTCGTCGTGGGAGAGCGGACCCTCGTGGGCGGCGCAGAGGAGGTGAGCGCGGTAGATGAGCTCGCTCTCGTGATCGAGGATCGCCGCCTCCACCGGTCTCTCCAGGAACTCCTCGGGATGGCGGCAGAAGAATTGGTCGAGCGCATCCTCGCCTGCGACGTAGACGGCCAGGCCGTGTCCACTTCGCCCGGCGGTCGACCGTCCGGCCCGTCCCCACATCTGGCGCAGCGAGGCGACCGTACCCGGGAAGGTGACCACCACGGCCGCGTCCAGCTGACCGATGTCGATGCCGAGCTCGAGCGCGTCAGTGGTGATCACCGCGCGGAGCTCGCCGCGCATCAGGCGACTCTCGAGCTCACGACGCTGCTGAGCCGTATAGCCCGCGCGGTAGGGCGCGACGCGGTCGGCAAGGTCGGGATCGGTATCCCTCAGGTCCTGCTCGACCAGCCGGCTGAGCACCTCGACGCCCTTGCGCGACTTCATGAAGCAGATCGTGCGCGCCCCGTCGCGGACGAGGCGGGCGAGCAGCTCGGCGGCCTCCGAGAGCGCGGAGCGCCTCGCCCCGATCAGCTCATCGGTCAACGGTGGATTCCACATCGCGATCCGGCGCTGCGGCGCCGGCGAGCCGTCGTCGTCGATCAGCCGAACGTCGGCGAGCCCGGTCAGGCGCTCGGCCAGCTCGACGGGATTGGCGATCGTGGCTGACGTCAGCAGGAAACGAGGCTCGGTGCCGTAGGCGGCAGCGATGCGGCGCAGACGCCTCAGCAGATTCGCCACATGCGATCCGAATACGCCCCGATACACATGCGCCTCGTCGATCACGACCACAGCCAGGTTCGCGAACGTGTCCGCCCAGGCGGCGTGATTGGGGAGGATTCCGACATGCAGCATGTCCGGGTTGGTGAGCACGATGTTGGCGCTCTTGCGGATCGTCGCCCGCGCCTCGCGCGGCGTGTCGCCGTCGTAGATCGCGGGGCGCACGCGCTTGGTCAGGCCGAACGAAGCGAGCGCGCGGGCCTGGTCCTGTGCGAGCGCCTTCGTCGGGTAGAGGTAGAGCGCGCGTGCTCGCGCGTCGCGGCAGAGGACGTCGAGGGTGGGCAGGTTGAAGCACATCGACTTCCCCGAGGCGGTGCCCGTCGTGATGATCGTCGGTCCGTCCCACGCGGAACGCAGCGCCTGTGCCTGATGGGAGTAGAGGCGTTCGACACCGAGCCGGTTCAGGGCTGCGAGGACGTCAGGGTGCAGCTCCGCGGGGAGATCGACGAGCCTGGCGCGACTGGGCCCCTCGTTGGCCTCGCGCACGAGGCGCCCGTCCTGCAAGCCGGAGTCTAGAAGCGCGCTCCACGGGTCGATTCTCCGGTCTTGGGCCACGAGCTTGAGATAGTAGAGGCGATGTCATCGACGCCTGCCGAGGGCTGGGGCAAAGCCCGCTCGTTCCATCATTCGCTGTTCTCGGCCGATCGGATCGCCGCCGAGCGCACGCAGAGCGTGTCCGTGTGCCTCCCGGCCCGCGAATGCGCCGGGACCGTCGGGCAGATCGTGGGCGCGCTCGTGCAGCTGCGCGAGATGGGCGCGATCGATGAGATCGTGGTCGTCGACGCGGCCTCGGCGGATGGCACGGCGGCGGTGGCGGAGCGCGCCGGCGCGGTCGTCTGGCAGGAGGCGGAGCTGATGCCCTCATTCGGGCCGGTGCTCGGCAAGGGCGACGCGATGTGGCGCGGGCTTTCGGCGCTCGGCGGCGAGCTGGTCTGCTTCCTGGATGCCGACACGGAGGGCTTCTCAGCGCATTACGTCACCGGCCTGCTGGGGCCGCTGGTGCGCGAGCCGGGCGTGTCGTTCGTCAAGGGCTTCTACCGCCGTCCGCTGGCCGAGGGGGGCACGGCGTCCGGCGAGGGCGGCGGGCGCGTCAACCACCTGATGGCACGTCCGGCGCTGGAGCTGTTCTACCCCGAGCTCGCCGGCGTGCGCCAGCCGCTGGCGGGCGAGGTGGCGGCGCGCCGCGAGCTGCTTGACCAGCTGCCGTTCGCCACCGGCTACGGCGTCGAGATCGCGATGCTGATCGACGCCTGGCGGACGGTCGGGCTGGAGGGGATGGCGCAGGTCGACCTCGAGGAGCATCGCAACCGCCATCAGGCCCTGTCGGCCCTGACGCCGATGGCGGCGACGGTGCTCACCACGATCGTCCAGCGGCTGCGCCGTGAAGGTCGCCTGCACGGCGTCGAGGGCGAGCTCGTCGAACGGCCACCGCTGGAAAGCGTGACGGTGCCGTGACCCGCTGCCTGTACGTCGACCTCGACGGAACCCTGCTCGGTCGCGGCGCGTCGCTGCTTCACGATGGCGCCGGCGAGGTCTCGATCGAAGGCGTCCGCGCGATCCAGGCATGTCTTCGCGCCGGCGTCGAGGTCATCCTGATGTCCGGACGCCGCCGCGCGCAGGTCTTCGAGGACGCGCGGCTGCTCGGCCAGCGCTCCTACATCTTTGAGGCCGGCGCCTGCGTCGTGCTCGACGGGGAGGAGCACTGGCTCACGGGGGAGCTGCTGCCGGGCGAGCTGACGATCGCCGAGCAGATCGAGCTCAAAGGCGCCCCGGCGCTGCTGCTCGAGCGCTATCGAGGGCGGCTGGAGTATCACGAGCCGTGGCACACGGAGCGCGAGGTCTCGCATCTCTTCCGCGGCCTCGTTGACGCGTTTGAGGTCGATCGCCTGCTGGTCGAGCACGGTCACGATGATCTCCGGCTCGTCGACAACGGCGTCGTGTCGCGGCGCTCCGCGGCGCTCGCCGAGCTGCCGCACGTGCGCGGCTATCACCTCGTCCCGGCCGGTGCGTCGAAGGCGGGCGCCGTCGCCTTTCATCGCCGCACGCGCGGCTACCCGCGGGAGGAGACCTTCGCCGTGGGGGACTCCAGAGAGGATCTGGCCTGCGCCGAGCAGGTCGACGTCTTCTGGCTCGTCGCCAACGCGATCGAGCGCGACCCCTCGATGCGAGAGGCGATCGCCGCCCACGACAACGTGCGCGTGAGCTCCGCGGGCCACGGGGCCGGCGTCTACGAGGCCGTCGTCAGCACGCTGATGGCGGCGCGCTCCTAGGACCGACCCGAAAGCGTGCGCCACGCACGCCGCCAGAACCCCGGCTGCGGGCGCCTGCGCCAGAGCGCGGGGGGCGGGACGGTCGCGCGTACCAGCGCCACCCACCTGTCGAGCGGCAGCTCGCCGGATATCAGCCGCCCGAGGGCGCCTGTGACGGGCGCGCCAACCCCGGCCTGCAGTAGCGCACGGGCCAGAAGGGGCACCGACTCCAGCGCCTCGACGGCCTGACCGATGCGCGCCGGGATCTCCGCGGCGGGCACGCCGGCGGCGAGCAGCTCCCCGGCGCGGCGATTGCGGCTCTCGCGTGCGAGAGCCGTCGCGACGAGGTCCCCGGCGCCG
>JAOPZB010000120.1 GCA_025964355.1 Solirubrobacterales bacterium
TCGCCAGCGCCGGCGGTTGAAGGTCGGGGCGGGTGCGGAAGTGCTGCACCTCGTTGGGATCCCGACCGGAGGGGACGTGCGGCGCGGTGTAGGGAAGCGCATCCTGGCGCGCGACGACGAATCGGTAGGCGAACGACCTCACCCGGCCGCCCGTCGTCACGTGGCCCCGCACGGTGACCGACTCGCCGGAGGCAAACGGGCTGGAGGAGACGAAGCTCGCTCCATCGCCCTCGGAATAGCCGAGCAGGCGACCGCGATGGGGACCGCTGCGCGATCCGCTCACACGAACTCCGACGATCGCGCCGGCGGGAGCGCCGAGCATGCTGATCTGGCTGCGCGGCGACGCGTCGTAGGAGCCCGGCAGCGGAGACACCGCGAGCGGCGTGCCGGGGAGCACCGCGGAGCGGTTGAGCCTCGTCGGGGTGCAGCGCCCGCCGGTGCGAGCGGCCACCGGGCGGCCAACGGTCCGGGTGGACGCCAGCGCGAACGCGCTCAGGCCGCACAGGGCGACCAGCACTCCGCAATAGAGCAACGGTCCGCGGCGCGTCATCGGCCGCCGACCGTCGAGGAGCTGTCCGTTCGCCCGGTCACCCGACGGTCGGCGCAACCGCCTTGGAGGTGGCGAGCACCCTTCCCGAGGGGCTCAGCGCGTGGACCTGTACGAACGCCGCCGTGGGTGAAGGGATCGTCGTCTCAAAGCCGGTCCTCGGCGTGGTCGAGACGGCGGTCAGCTGGCTGGCGCTCGGCCCGGTCAGCAGTTGCCACGACGCCACGCCGGTGGCGCCGTTCCAGCTCGCGTAGACGGTCGTCGTGGGCCCCACCCTGCGTGCGGAGATGGCCGGCGGCGTGATCGGCTGGCCGTTCCATGGCTGGCGGTAGACGCGGTAGCTGAACTCGCCGCGCGGCAGCTGCGCGTCGTAGATCACCTGTCCCTGAGCGTTGAATTCGGTGAAGTTGGGAAGCCCTCCCCAACCGACCATCCAGCCGCCGCCCGGCAATGGCTGGACATTGCCCTGGCTGCCTGTGATCAGCGGTCCGGGTGCTCGAACGAGCTGGCTGACGAGCGTCGCGCTCTTGTGCTTGGAGTCGAGCTTCACGATCTCGCCACGAGACGGCGCCCTGACCGTGGGCGCGCCCTCGTCATCGAACAGGCTGATCTGGCCGCCCGGGAGCCATAGGGCGTTGTGCTGGTAGGCGAACGCGACGTTCGGCCCCAGCGCGTAGGTGCTCTTCTTGCCCCCCAGCCGCCACATCACCCGACCGGTTCGCGCGCTGATGTCATATAGCGCCCAGGTGTTGCGGGCCGAGATCAGCAGGTTGCCATGGCTGTCGCTCGTCAGCGAGTTGATGTGGAAGTAGTCGTAGGGAGCCGTCGCCGTCGTTGGCAGTTTTGAATAAGACTCCGACACGGCGACGTTGCCCAGGCTGTGCCACTCCCACATGACCAGGCCGGTGTGGATGTCGATCTTCTGGATCACGCCCTCCACCGCGACGCCGTTGCCGGGGCCGCCCGCGGAGGACAGGTCGGCGACGACGGGGCTGTAGGCGAGGACGTAGGCGCTCCCCTGCGGGGTCACGTTGAACTCGTGCTCATCGGCCTGCAGGCCGTTGCCGGCGCGCACGACCGCGACGGTCTTGTAGTTGGCGTCGGCGATGACGTCCTCGCCGAGGCCGTAGCCGAGCTGCAGCGTGTGCCCCTGCCACCAGGTGAGGACATTCTCGCCGTGGAAGCTCTGGGCCTGGAAGTCGGCGCCGTCCTCGCCGGCGGGCACGGCGTGGAACCACACCAGGCGCCCCGCATTGTCGAAGATCATCGGTCCGTACTGCCCGGGCCCGATGAACGGCGCGGCGAAGACATAGCCGGGGGCGCTCGCCGCGCCAGCGGCCTGGTGGACCGTCACGACGGGAGGACGAAGTCCCGGCTCAGACTGAAAGCTCTGCACGTCGGCCGCGGTGCCCGGCGTGGTCGGAAATTCGGTGAGCGGCACCGCCGCCGGCTGGGCGACGGTGAAGGAGCTGGACAGCGAGGAGGACCTTCCGCGGGCACCACTCAGCCTTGCGTGCACGACGACGTGCTCGCCTGGCGCGAACGGCTTGCTCGGCAAGAAGCTCACGCCGACAGCCGATGAGTAGGCCCGCAGGCGACCGGCATGGCGGCCGCTGGAGGATCCGACGACGGAGATCGAGTGCAGCGCGCCGGCCGAGGCGCCGAGGAAGCTGATCTGCGTCCTGGGCATCGCCGTGAGCGCCCCGGGGAAGGGAGAGATCGTCACCCCCGCCGCCGCAGATGCCTGGCCACCGAAGGCCACGAGCCCCAGCCCGGCCGAAGCCAGGAGGCAGCAAATCACACGGCGCTCGCGGTTGTTCATCTTGCCTCCAGGACGTGGGTTCTCGGCCTACAGCGATCCTATGATCACGACACGACAGTCCCTAAGAAGTTGCTAATAGTCCCGTTCGCTGCCGCGCGCCCCCTCTCCCGGCGGGCACGACTGTCGTCTGGCGGGCGTCTAGAAGACGGGCGTCTCGGTGTAATCGCCGAAGACCTGCTGCAGCGATTGCACTATCTCGCCCTCGGAGGCATGCGCCCGGGCGCAGGCGAGCAGCGGATCCATCAGATTGCGATCGGCGTGAGCGGCGTCGTCGCGCAGGGCCGCCAGCGCCCGCTCGACCGCGACGCCGTCGCGTCCGGCCCGCGCCGCCTGGAGCCGTCCGAGCTGCTTGCGCTCGAGCGCCGGGTCGACGCGGAGCGTCGGGATCGGCTCCTCGTCGGCGGCCACGAAGCTGTTTACGCCCACGACGATGCGCTCGCCCGAGTCGATCTCCTGCTGCAGCGCGAAGGCCGCGTCGGCGATCTCGCGCTGTGGGTAGTTGAGCTTGACCGCGTCGACCATCCCGCCCAACTCGTCGATCTTCTTGAAATATTCGTACGCGCGGGCCTCCATCTCGTCGGTGAGAGCCTCCACGAAGTAGGAGCCTCCGAGCGGGTCCGCGGTGTTCGTCACGCCGGTCTCGTGCGCGATCACCTGCTGGGTGCGCAGCGCGATCGTGACCGCCTCCTCGGTGGGCAGCGCGAGCGCCTCGTCATAGGAGTTGGTGTGCAGCGACTGGGTGCCGCCGAGCACGCCTGCGAGCGCCTCGATGGCCGTGCGGACGATGTTGTTCAGCGGCTGCTGCGCCGTCAGGCTGACGCCGGCGGTCTGGGAGTGGAAGCGCATCTGCCAGGAGCGTGGATTGCTCGCCCCGAAGGTCTCGCGCATCTCTCTCGCCCAGATGCGCCGGGCCGCGCGGTACTTGGCGATCTCCTCGAAGAAGTCGATCTGGGCGTTGAAGAAGAACGACAGCCGCGGCGCGAACTCGTCCACGTCCAGCCCGCGGCTGATGGCCTGCTCCACGTAGGTGAGGCCATCCTTCAGCGTGAACGCGAGCTCCTGCTGGGCGGTCGAGCCGGCCTCGCGGATGTGGTATCCGGAGATCGAGATCGGATGCCAGCGCGGCATCCGGAGCGTGCACCACTCGATCATGTCGCCGCACAGCCGCATCGCCGGATCGATCGGGAAGCACCACTCCTTCTGCGCGATGTACTCCTTGAGGATGTCCGCCTGGATCGTTCCCGAGAGGCGCTCCGGGGGCACCGGATGCACCGGGTCCGACTCGGCCGCGACTACGTAGAACGCGAGCATGATCGCGGCGGGCGCGTTGATCGTCATCGACACCGACACGTCGCCGAGATCGATGCCCGAGAACAGCGTCTGCATGTCGTCGAGCGTGTCGATCGCAACGCCCTCGCGGCCGACCTCCCCGAGCGAGCGGGAGTGGTCGGAGTCGTGGCCCATCAGCGACGGCATGTCAAAGGCGGTCGACAGGCCGGTCTGGCCGTGGTCGAGCAGGTAGTGAAAGCGCTCGTTGGTCTCCTCGCTGGTGCCAAAGCCGGCGAACTGGCGCATCGTCCACAGCCGTCCGCGGTACATCGAGCTGTGGATCCCCCGCGTGTAGGGGTACTCGCCGGGGCGTCCCACGGGATCGTCGGCGCCACCGATTCCGGCCGGAAGGTCCTCGGGCGTGTAGAGCTCGCGCACCGGCTCGCCCGAGAGCGTCCGAAAACTCGGCTCGCTCGCTTGCGAGGGAGGCTTTGCGCTTACCGCCATGACCGGCTTCAATGCTACTGGGAGCGCTAGCCTCGACATTCGTGATGCGCAGTGAGCTCAGCCGTCTGGTCGGCGCCGAGCATGTGCTGGACGCCCCCGCTGCATCGCCCTATAACCAGGACGCGGCGCGCCGCCGCGACGTCGAGGGTCGCGCCGATGCGGTCGTGCTGCCGGGCAGCGCGGCCGAGGTCGCGGCCGTCGTCGCCTGGTGCTACGAACACGACGTCCCGATCGTGCCGCGCGGAGGCGGCACCGGGCTGGCGGGCGGGGCGGTGGCGACACACGGCGGCGTCGTCTGCTCCCTCGAGCGCCTGCGCAGGGTGCGCGAGCTCGAGCCGGCGCTCTGGAGGATGCTCCCCGAGGCCGGCGTGAGCACACGCAACGTGCAGCGCCTCGCACGCGAGAACGGGCTCTTCTTCGGCCCCGACCCCGGCGCCTCCGAGCAGTCGCAGATCGGCGGCAACGTGGCCACGAACGCCGGCGGACCGCACGCATTGAAGTACGGCGTGACAGGGGCGTGGGTGGCGGGTCTCGAGGCCGTCCTGGCTCCCGGTGAGCTGGTCGAGCTGGGCGGCTGGAGCGCCAAGGACGTCGCCGGCTATGACATCAAGAGCCTGCTGATCGGCTCGGAGGGCACGCTCGGCGTGATCACGGCCGTGAGGCTCCGCCTGCTGCCGGCGCCG
>JAOPZB010000150.1 GCA_025964355.1 Solirubrobacterales bacterium
CCGTCGTGCGAGCGGCGACGCAGTGCTTCGAGGACTACGACTATGCGCGCGCGCTCGAGCGCACCGAGGAGTTCTTCTGGTGGTACTGCGACTTCTACCTCGAGCTCATCAAGGGCCGTCGCTACGACGCCGACCCCCAGGTCTCGGCGTCGGTGAGCCGCGCGCTGCGTCTCTGCCTGTCGGCGTTCCAGCGGCTGTTCGCCCCGTTTCTGCCGTTCGTCTCGGAGGAGGTCTGGTCCTGGTGGCAGGAGGGCTCGGTGCATCATGCGCCGTGGCCCGACGCAGACGAGCTCGCCACAGCCGCCGCGGGCGCCGAGCGAAACGGCGAGGAGATGGCCCTCGATGTGACCGCCGAGGTTCTGCGAGAGGTGCGCAAGGCGAAGTCCCAGGCGCGTCGTCCGATGCGTGCGCCGGTGCGGCGCGTCATCGTGCGCGACACCTCGCAGCGGCTGCAGGCGCTCGAGCTGGGCTCCGACGATCTGGTGGCCGCCGGTGCGATCGAGCAGCTCGAGCCGGTCGAGGACGAGGAGTTCGCGGTGGAGGTCGAACTGGTGCCCGAGCCGGCGCAGTGAGCGAGAGCTGAGGGGCGGCTCTCCGCGCCACCTCGGATAGGGTCCGCGGCGTGAAGCGGACGCTCATATCTGAACTGTCGGAGAAGATCGGCGAGCGCGTCCGCATCCGCGGCTGGGTGCACACCGTGCGCGACCAGAAGCGCGTGCAGTTTCTGGTGATCCGCGACGAATCGGGCCTCGCGCAGGTGGTGGCGGCGAAGGAGGAGCCGCCGAGCGAGCTCAACGAGGCCGTCTCGGCGCTGACGGCGGAGTCCGCCGTGACGGTCGTCGGCACCGTGATCGCCGACGACCGCGTGAACCTCGGTGGCCTGGAGGTGCGCCTCGAGGAGCTGCAGGTCGACTCGCTCGCCGACGCCGAGCTGCCGATCGCTCTGGACTCCGCCCTGGACAAGCGGATGGACTGGCGCTACCTGGACCTGCGCCGCCCCGACAGGCGGCTGATCTTCGAAGTCCAAACGACCGCCGAGCACGCGATGCGCGAGTTCTGGCACAGAGAGAAGTTCATCGAGCTGCACACGCCGAAGTTCATGGGCTCTGCGAGCGAGTCGGGCGCCGAGCTGTTCAAGGTCGAGTACTTCGACCGCGAGGCGTACCTCGCCCAGTCGCCGCAGTTCTACAAGCAGATGGCAATCGCCGCGGGCCTCGGCAAGGTGTTCGAGGTCGGCCCGGTCTTCCGCGCGAACCCGTCGTTCACGTCGCGTCACGACACGGAGTTCACGAGCGTCGACGTCGAGATCGCGTGGATCGACTCGCACGACGACGTGATGGCATTCGAGGAGCAGTGGCTCGCGCACGTGCTCGCGAGGGTGAAGGAGACGCACGGGGCCGACATCGAGGAAACGTTCGGCAGCGAGGTGGTCGTGCCCGCGCTGCCGTTCCCGCGCGTCACGCTGGAGCGAGCCAAGCAGCTGCTGCGCGAGCGCGGCCACGAGGCGCCCGGTCCGCTGGACGACCTCGACCCGCCGAGCGAGCGAGCGCTGTCGGCGATCGTCTCCGAGCAGCAGGGACACGAGTTCACGTTCGTCACCGACTATCCCACCACGGTCAGGCCCTTCTACCACATGCGCCACGCCGATCGCCCCGAGCTGACGAAGAGCTTCGACCTGCTGTGGAGGGGGATCGAGCTGACGACCGGCGCCCAGCGCGAGCACCGCTACGAGCAGCTGCTCGCGCAGGCCGAGGACAAGGGGGTGGATGTCGGACCGATCCAGTACTACCTCGACTTCTTCCGCTTCGGCGCGCCGCCACACGGCGGATTCGGCTTCGGGCTCACGCGCCTGCTCATGCAGCTCCTCGGTCAGGACAACGTGCGCGAGGTGACGTTCCTCTATCGCGGTCCCCACCGGCTCGAGCCCTAGAACGACCCACCGGCTCGCCGGCGCTCGCGGCTGCGTCACGCTGCCTCCTTGGCACGTCCCGTCCGCAGCCGTCTCTAACTTCAAGTCATGCTCGTGAACGAGCTCACAGACGGCATGGAGATCGACCAGGTCCTCCTGGTCCGCGAGGCCGAGCGCCGGCAGCGGCGAGACGGCGGAGACTACCTGCGCCTCCAGGTCGGCGACCGGACCGGCGCGGTCACCTGCATGGTCTGGGAGGAGCTCTCTGAGATCGAGGAGCTCGCTCTCGCCGGCACGCCGGTCAACGTTCGCGGCCGTTACACCGTCCACCCGCGCTTCGGGCCGCAGATCAACCTGCGCAGCGTGGAGGCCGCCTCACCGGGCAGCTATTCGACCGAGGACCTCATCGATGGTCCGGCGCGTGCAGTCGAGCAGATGGAGGATGAGGTCCGCGAGCTCGTCGCCACGATCCAGGAGCCATACCTGCGCACCCTGCTGGAGCGCGTGTTCGGCGAGGGATCGGAGCTGTGGGCCGGCTACCGGGTGGCCCCGGCGGCCAAGTACTACCACCAGGCCTACCGCCACGGGCTCCTGGAGCACTGCCTCGGCGTCGCCCAGGCGGTCAGCGCGATCAGCGCCACGTTTCCCGGCATCGACCGCGACGTCGCGGTCACCGGTGCGCTGCTGCACGACCTCGGCAAGCTCGATGCCTACACCGACGATCCGTCGAACATCGATCTCACAGACGACGGCCGGCTGCACGGGGAGATCGCGCTCGGCTACTACCGCATCCGCCGCACGATCGAGGACATCCAGGGCTTCCCGGCCGCGCTGGCGCAGGCGGTGGGGCACATCATCCTCTCCCACCACGGCACGCTGGAGCACGGAAGCCCCGTCGTACCGTGCACGCGCGAGGCGACCCTCGTGCACATGATCGACAACCTCGGCGGGCGCCTCGGCAGCTTCGATCGTCTCGAGAAGGAGCTCGGTCCCGGAAGATGCTGGTCGCCGTTCGACCGCGCTATCGGAGCCGGCGCGTTCTTCGCCGAGCGACGCGGCGAGGGCCCGGAGCCCGGCCAGCTGCCTGCGCCGGCGCGCGAAGCCGCCTGAAACACCGCAAATAGCGGGGCGGCGATCGCCCGGCCGCGCATCCGTCTCGCCGCTGGCTTCTATCTTTTGAGGCCATGGCAAAGGACACCGAGAAGCTGATCCGCCAGCTGTCGCTGATCTCTTATCTGATGGCCGAGCGGCGACCCGTCACCGCGGTAGAGATCCGGCGCGACGTCGAGGGATACAGCGGCATGAACGAGGACGCCTTCGCGCGTCGCTTCTACGCCGACCGCTCCGAGCTCGAATCGCTGCGCATCCAACTGACCGTCGAGCGACCGGCAGACGGGGCGGCAGAGCAGGAGAACTACTCGCTGCGTCCTGAGAACTTCCACCTGCCGCCGATCGCATTCACCGACAAGGAGCTCGCTGCGCTGCAGACGGCGCTCAGCCTGCTCGACGGCGAATTCGCCTACGCCGAGCCGCTGCGCCTGGCGCTCCAGCAGATCACGTGGGGGCGCCCGAGCCCGCTGCGGGCGCCCGAGCAGAGCTCGGTGGCGCTCGGCATAACCGCTTCCGCCGGCGGCCACGACCTCTCGGCGCGCCTGGCGAAGGTGGAGACGGCGATCTTCCGCAACAAGACGATCGTCTTCGACTACTACACGATGGCGCGCGACGAGGTCAGCTCTCGCCGTGTCGACCCCTACCACCTGTTGTTCCAGGGCGGGCAGTTCTACCTGCTCGGCTACGCCCACGAGCGGGACGCGATCCGCGTCTTTCGCCTCTCGCGCATCCGCGGCAAGGTCTCCTATGCGACGAAGGCTGAGCACGACTTCCGGCGTCCCACCGATTTCGACCCGCGCGCCTACGCCGGTCGCGCCGACTGGCAGCTCGGTGACGAGCAGGGCGTCGCCGAGATCCTCATCTCCGAGCGGATCGCCTGGCAGGTCGAACGCCACTTCGGCCGCTATGGCGACATAAGCTCGCCGCAGGGCGAGGCCGCCAGCGCGGAGGACGGTGACAGATTGTTCCTAACGAGCTACTCCAACCCCCGCGGAATCATTTCGTGGGTGCTGGGACTCGGAGTGCACGCCCGGCTGCTGGCCCCGCAGGACCTCACCTTCGAGTACGAGCGCCGCCTGGAGCTGCTGGAGGAGCGCCACGGCGAGACCCCTCCGGGCAAGCCTCGTCGCGGACGGTCGCAGGCGGCCGGCGCGGTCTCGTCCGCCGGCCGTACCCCCCCGCCGTCGCGCTCGCGCCGTGGGGGCTCCGCGGGCGCCGACGGTGAGAACGG
>JAOPZB010000153.1 GCA_025964355.1 Solirubrobacterales bacterium
CCCGGCCGCGCTTCGGCGCGCGCTCCCGGCGCAGCAGGCGCCGGTCGCTCCCCGGCAGCCCGACGATCGGTTGCCGGAGGGGGCCCTCGAGAGCCCGATCGAAGCTCCACGGCCGGGATGGCCAAGCCGCAGCGCGCTGCCGCGCGTGTGGTGGCTCGGGGGCGCCCTGGCCCTCGTCGTGTGGCAGGCCGCCGCCGGACGTCCTGGCGTGGCTCTGCTGCTGTTCGCGGCCTTTCTGCCGCTGCTCGCGCTGCCGCGCCGCGCCGGCCCCTCCTGGCTCTCGAGCGCGCTCGCTCCGGCGCTCGGGCTCGCGGGGCTCGCAGGCGCGTACCCTGCGATCGCAGGACAGGCGAGAGGCTGGCGCGAGCGTGCCGCGCTGGGCGCCCTCGGCTACTGGTGGCTGACCCTCGCCGAGCCGCTGTTCGCCCAGCGGCTATGGCTCGGAGCCCCGGCCGGGACGCCGGCGCGAGCCGTGTGGGAGGGCTCGCTGCAGACCAGCGCGACGCATGTCATCGGCCCGATGCTGAGCGTCGGGCTGCTGCTCGGGGCGACGCTGTGGGCAGTCGGCTCTGTGACGCTCCCTTGGCTCGTGCGCGGGCGCAACGCCGCTGTCGACGCCGTCGCCGCCACGATGTGGTCCGCTGCGATCGTCACCGCAGCGCCGCTCCTGGACGCGGGGTTGTCGGCCCACGCCACGCATCCGACCCCGCGTGGGGCCGTATTCGGTGCCGTGCTCGGAGCGATGTTCGCGCTGGCGGCGCGTGCGCTGCGGGGTCCCGCCTGACGCAGGGTGCGTAGCATGGCTCCCGGCTATCGGTCGATTCCCGAGCGGTCGCCCGGGCCGTCAGCAAATGAATCTGTTCAAGAGCGTCGAGACAACGATCGCCAGCCTCGTCGAGGGCGCGTTCGGCCGCGTGTTCCGCTCGGAGGTGCGCCCGATCGAGCTCGCGCGCAAGCTCGCGCGCGAGATGGACGCCCACCGCACGGTGTCGGTGTCGCGCGTCTATGTCCCCAACGAGTACTCCGTCTGGCTCTCCCCGCAGGACCGCGCGCGCTATGAAGGCGTCGAGGGCGAGGTCATCGAGGAACTCTCCGCCTACCTCCTCGAGCACGCGCGCCGCGAGGAGCTGATCCTCGCGTCCAATCCGGTCATCGTCTTTGAGACCGACGAGCATCTGACCCTCGGAGAGTTCGGCATTCAGGCGCGGTTGGTCCGGCCCGACGATCAAAGTGATGGCACGCCGCCGCCCCCGTCACCGGTCGAGTCCGAACAGCACGGCAAGACGATGATCTACAGCACATCTGCTCGCGTAGGAGGCGCCGTCGAGGAGGCGCATGCGCGCCGCGCGCCGCGCGTGCTGCTCTCGGTCGGGGGGCGACGCCTGCTCGTGCCGCCCAAAGGAGCCACCATCGGACGCAGCCGCGACTGCGAGATCGTGCTCGACGACGTCGGCATCTCCCGCCGCCACGCGGAGATCCGCCCCGGCCGCCACGGCTGGACGATCGAGGACCTGGGTTCGACCAACGGCGTCACGATCAACGGCCGCGAGGTCCGCGGAGTCGAGCCGCTGCAGCCGGGAGACCGCGTCGATCTCGGTTCCACCGAGATCGTCTTCGAACTTGGATGACAACGCTCGAGCCCGTATCTGTCGCGCTGAAGTTCGGCTTTCTGGTCGTGCTCTACCTGTTCCTGCTGTGGGTGAGCCGCAGCGCGCGCAGGGACCTGCGAACCGGGGGGCCGGTGGACGAGCGCTCCTCCTCCTCCGCGATCCCGCCTGACGCGACCGGCATGTACTCGGCCTCGACGCTCGGTAGCGCGGACCTGTCGCAGCGCACCCCGCGCCTGGTCGTCGAACGCGCGCCCGGCCACGACTCCGGCATGATCTACGACCTCGACGGCGAGCTCCTCCTCGGACGCGGCGATCACGCCGAGATCAGGCTGGAGGATCCGTTCGCGTCGGCGAGGCACGCGCGCATCTACGAGCAGGGCAACATCCTGGTCGTCGAGGACCTCGGCTCGACCAACGGCACCTACCTCAACGAGGAGCTGCTCGAGACCCCCAGGCCGCTTCATCCCGGAGACCGGCTGCGCATCGGCGACAGCGAATTCGCGTTCGAGGTCGACTGACATGCTTCGAGTCGCCGAGCAGTACGCCGTGACAGACACCGGCCGCCAGCGGCGCGCCAACGAGGATTCCCTGCTCGCCCGCTCGCCGCTGTTCGTCGTCGCCGACGGCATGGGCGGCGCGCAGGCGGGAGAGGTCGCCTCGCGGATCGCGATCGAGTCCTTCCAGCCCGGCCTGAAGGACGGCTCCGAGGCGGAGTCCGGGCTCGCCGAGCTGGCCCGGGCGGCCAACTCGCGCATCCACGAGCTCTCGCACTCCAACGCCGAGCAGGCCGGCATGGGCACGACGCTCACGGCCGTCTATGTCGGCGAGGACGAGGTCGCCATCGCCCACGTGGGCGACAGCCGTGCCTACTGCCTGCGCGACGGTACGCTGCTGCGCCTGACCGACGACCATTCGCTCGTCGACGAGCTCATGCGCCAGGGGCGGCTCACGCCCGAGGAGGCGGTTGAGCATCCCCAGCGCTCCGTGATCACCCGCGCGCTCGGCCCCGAGGGGACCGTCGAGGTGGATACGCGTTCCTACAGGGCGCGTGCCGGCGACGTCTACCTGCTCTGCAGCGATGGGCTCACGACGATGCTCGCCGAGGAGGACATCCTCGAGCTGCTGCTCGCCAATCCCCGCCTGCGCGACGCCGGTGAGGCGCTGATCGCCGCGGCCAACGAGGCGGGCGGTCGCGACAACATCACCGTGGTGCTCCTGCGCCTCGAGGACGTGCACGCGGCCACCGCGGTGGCGAGCGAGCATGACGGCGGCGAGAACACGGCAGGCGGGCCGGCGACGGGCGACCAGGCGACAGGCGAGCACTCGACGATCGTCGGCATGCCCGCGGTCGCGGCGCCGGTCAGTCCCCGCGCTCCACGAAGGCCGGCCGGCAAGCCGCCGGCGGACGCAACGACGCGCGCCCGCCGTCGCCGGCGGATCCGGCGCGCCGGCGTGGCGGCGAGCGTGATCGCGGTGCTCGGGGTGCTCGGATCCGGCGCCTACCTGGCGATGCAGTCGGTGTACTTCATCGGCACCAACGGCCGGGGCTTGGTCACGATCTTCCGGGGCGTTCCCTTCAGCCTCCCCGGCAACGTGCCGCTCTACAGCCGGGCCTACGTATCGGGGGTGGGCGCGTCGACGGTGACACCCGACCGCCGGCGGACGCTGCTCGACCACTCCCTGCGCTCGGAATCCAGCGCAGCGTCGCTGGTCCGCAGCCTCGAACTCGGACAGCTCGAATGAGAGGCGCCCGGTGAACCGTCCGATCGTCCGACTCTTCGGCCTGCTCACGCTGATGTTCGCGCTGCTCGTCGCGTTCACCTCGCGCTGGACGGTCTTCGAGGCCAGCTCGCTGCGCAACAACCCGCTCAATGCTCGGCTTCTGCTCGAGCAGCAGCGCATCGACCGCGGACCGATCCTCGCGGCCGACGGCAGCGTTCTCGCACGCAGCGTTCGCAACGCCGAAGGGGTCTACGAACGCCGCTATCCAACCGGCGAAGAGTTCGCCCACGCGATCGGCTACTCCTACACCAACTTCGGAAGCAGCGGGCTGGAGCGCTTTCGCGGCAACGAACTGAACGGACACAACGGCACCAACGTGCAGAGCATCCTCGACCAGCTCCAGGGCAAGAAACCACAGGGGGACAAGGTCCTCACGACACTCGATCCGCGCGCCCAGCAGGTCGCCAACGCGGCGCTCGCCGGCCACCACGGCGCGGTCGTGGCGCTCGACCCCCGCAGCGGGGCCGTCACCGTGATGGCCTCCTCGCCGGGCTATGACCCGAGAGCGCTGCGGACCCGCGCCGGCGCAGCGCGCCTGGAACGCGAAACGAAGGGCAGCCAGGCGCCTAAGTCGCTCGTCAACCGCGCGACCCAGTTCGGATATGCGCCGGGCTCGACGTTCAAGGTCGTCACCGCAACGGCGGCGATCGACACGGGGGCATTCGCCGCGGAATCGACCGTCAACGGCCGCAACGACGTGCCCATCTCGGGCGTCCCGCTGCAGAACGACGAAAACCAGAGCTTCGGGCCGATCACGCTCACGCACGCGCTCGCACAGTCGGTCAACACGGTCTACGCGCAGGTGGCCGAGCGGCTGGGCAAGCAGACGATGGCGCGCTACATGAGCCGCTTCGGCTTCGACCGCAAGCCGCAGCTGGACTACCCCGCCGAAGAAATGTCCTCGAGCGGCGAGTACCTCGGCTCTCGGCTGCTCACGCCGACGAGTTCGCGTGTCGATGTCGGACGCATGGGGATCGGCCAGGACAAACTCGCGGTGGTCCCCCTGCAGATGGCCGAGGTGGCCGCGGCCGTCGCCAATCACGGCACGCTGATGGTGCCGCACATGACGCGCAAGATCGTCGACTCCGAAGGGCGCACGGTGAAGACGATCTCGCCGCGCGTGCAGTCGGTCGTGATGAAGCCCTCGACCGCCACGACGGTCACGTCGATGATGGAAGCCGTCGTCAACGAAGGCACGGGCACCCCGGCGCAGATACCCGGCGTGCGGGTGGCCGGCAAGACAGGGACCGCCGAGACCCAGATCGGCACCAAGATCAACAACGTGTGGTTCATCGCCTTCGCGCCCGCCGACGCGCCGAAGGTGGCGATCGCGGTGACCCTCCAGGGCGTGCCGGGCTTCGGCTCCGCGTTCGCCGCCCCGGTGGCCAAGCAAGTGATCGAAAGGCTCCTCCATGATTGAGCCTGAGACGATCATCGACGGCCGCTACCGCGTGATCTCCCGAGTCGGCTCGGGCGGGATGGCCGACGTCTACCTCGCGCAGGACCAGCTCCTCGGCCGCGAGGTCGCCGTGAAGGTGCTCCACCAGCACTTCGCCGAGGATCAGGAGTTCGTCGAGCGCTTCCGGCGCGAGGCGTCCAGCGCGGCGGGCCTGTCGCATCCCAACATCGTCGGGATCTTCGATCGGGGCGAATGGAACGGCACCTACTACATCGCGATGGAGTACGTCGCCGGGCGCTCGCTGAAGAGCATCGTTCGCGAGAACGGGCCGCTCGAGCCCGCCGTCGCGATCGACATCGTCATCCAGATCCTGCGCGCGGCCCAGTTCGCGCACAAACGGGGGGTCATCCACCGCGACCTCAAGCCCCACAACGTGATCCTCGACGAAGAGGGGCGCGTGCGCGTAACCGATTTCGGCATCGCGCGCGCGGGCGCCTCGGACATGACGCTCACCGGCTCGATCATGGGCACGGCGCAGTACCTGTCGCCCGAGCAGGCGCAGGGTTACTCCGTCAGCGAGGCCTCGGACATCTACTCGGTGGGAGTCATCCTCTACGAGCTGCTCACCGGCGTCGTGCCGTTCGAGGGCGACAGCGCGGTCGCGATCGCCTTCAAGCAGGTCTCGGCCGAGCCGCGTCCTCCGAGTGAGCTGAACCCGGCGTTGCCGCCCTCCCTGGACGCGATCGTTCTGCGCGCGCTGGCCAAGGATCCCGCGCAGCGCTTCGAGAGCGCCGGAGAGCTGATCGCCGCGCTCGAACGCGCGCGACACGAGTTGCCGGCCTTCTCCGGCGCGACGGTCGGTGCCCGCGGGAACGGACCGCCGGGGCAGGCGTCCGGCCGCGCGGGCCCCGGGGCGGGAGCGCTGCTGCTGGCCCCCCACGGCCGTGGCGGCGACGGTTACGGCCCCGCTCCGGAGGACGATCGCCGCCGCCGCGGGCTGCTGTGGGCGCTCGCCGCCCTGCTGGCCGCCGGCCTCGTTGCACTGGCGCTGGTCCTGCTCCTTCCCGGCAGCAGCAAGGTGAGAGTGCCGAACGTCGTCGGTCACACAGAACAGTCGGCCAGCACGGCGCTCCGGAGCGCCGGCCTGAACCCGGTGCCATCGCTGGCCGCCAGCAGCAGCGTCCCCACCGGCTTGGTGATAAGCGAGACACCGCCCGCCGGCAGTCTCGTCAAGAAGGGAAGCCGCGTCAGCATCCTCGTCTCCGGGGGCCCGGCGAGCGAGCCGCTCGTGAACGTCGAAGGCCTGAGCGCGAGCCAGGCGGTCGCGAAGCTGCGAAAAGCGGGGTTCAAGCCGACGACCAAAACGCAGCCGAGCACGACCGTCGCGGCCGGCAAGGTGATCGGAACCAACCCGCCCGCAGGCACCGAGCTGCAGCTGGGGAGCCCCGTCACCGTGCTCGTCTCAAGCGGCCCGGAAGCGGTGCACGTGCCCGACGTGGTGGGGCAGTCGCTGCAGGCGGCCGAAGCGACGCTCACCAACGCCGGACTGGCGGTCGGCACCGTCACGAAGAAGGTCTCGAGCACGCAGGCGCCGGGGACCGTGCTCTCCCAGTCGCCCAGCACCGGCGCCTCGGCGCACGTGGGCGACAAGGTCAACCTGACCGTGGCGCAGGCCTCAAATGAAGCCGCCGTGCCCAATGTGGTTGGCAAAAGCGAGGCGCTCGCGGCCGCGGCTCTGGGTGAAGCCGGCTTCAAACCCAAGACGGCGCCGGCGCCGACGACCGAACCGGCCCAGGTCGGCGTGGTGCTCAAACAGAGCCCCGCCGCCGGCGCGCGTGCCCGCAAGGGCTCGAGCGTCACGCTCTCGGTCGGCGTGCTCTCCACGCCCACCACGCCCACGACGCCGACCACTCCGCCCGCGACGACCACCACGACGACTCCGCCCGCGGCGGCAGGCTGAGCCGGGCCGTGATCGCAGGCGCGGAGTCGGGTCCGCGGGCGCTGAGCGTCGCCGTGCTCGCCGGCGGACGGTCATCCGAGCACGATGTGTCGCTGTCCTCCGGCGCGGCGGTCCGCGACGGGCTGCTCGTCGCCGGACACCGTGTCGTCTGGGTCGAGATCGGCCGTGACGGCGTCTGGCGGCGCGACGGCGAGCCCTTCAGCGTCACCCCGGGTGGCGGCCTGCTCGGCGTCGACGTCGCCTTCCCGGCGCTGCACGGTCCCTTCGGCGAGGACGGGACCGTTCAGGGGATGCTCGAGACGCTCGATGTGCCCTATGTCGGGGCGGGCGTGACCGCCTCGGCGGTGTGCCTGGACAAGGTGCTGTTCAAGGACTTGATGTCGGCGGCCGGCGTTCCCCAGGTCGATTTCGTCGGCGTGCGGGCCGAGCGACTCGGCCATGCGCGCGCAGAGGTGATGGCCGACATCGCACGGCTCGGCCTGCCCGTGTTCGTCAAGCCGGCACACCTCGGCTCCTCGGTGGGCATCGCCAAGGCGAGCGACTCAGCGGCGATCGAGCAGGCCATCGCAAGCGCCTTCGAGCACGACCGGCTGGTGATCGTCGAGGGCATGGCCGGCGGGATCGAGGTCGAGTGCGGCGTGGTCGGCGCGCTGCACGAGGAACGCGACCAAGCCGGTGACGCGGCGTTCGCCTCCGCGCCGGGCGAGATCGTGCTGGCGGGCGACTGGTACGACTTCACCGCCAAGTACACCCCGGGCGGGATGGAGCTGAAGGTCCCCGCCCGGATCTCCGCCACCGCCACCGACCGCGTGCGCGAGCTCGCGCTGAAGGCATTCAGAGCGACGGGCTGCGAGGGCCTGGCGAGGGTGGACTTCTTCGTCGACGGAGAAAGCGTCCTGGTCAACGAGCTCAACACGATGCCCGGCTTCACGCCGACGAGCGTCTACGCGAAGCTGATGGATGCCTCCGGCATTCCCTATCCGCAGCTCGTCGACCGCCTCTGCCGACTCGCGCGCGAGCGCCACGCCGAGCGGCTCACCTGAACAGCGTGACGTCGGCGATCGACGCCGACTGCTTGCCGGGCGGCAGCGTGTTCAGCCAGATGAGGTAGTAGCGGTGGCGGACACCGGCGACCGTGAGCTGGATGTGTTCGCCGCTGTGCACAGAGGCGCTGGAGCCGACCGGCCCCTGCCAGCCACGCTTGGCGAGCTGCGTCGGATCGCCGTACGGGAGTTCGAGGTCGATGCGGTCAGAGACGTAGACCTGCGCCGAGAATCCCGGTGTCGGCGTCTGGATCGCGATCGCCTTTGCGACCACGCCCGGGGCCGCGTCCAGGTAGATCCCGAGCCCGACCCCTCCCGCCTTCTTCAGGTTGCCTTCGTAGTACTGCTCGGTGCTCCACGTCGTGTTCGGGTCGCTGTCGACGACGTTGTCGATCTGGTCGCGGTTTTCGGGGCCGGTGCCGAACGGGTTGTATCCGTGGGCGGCCGTCTGGCTGAGCTGCACCGGGACCAGGCCCGCCCGCGAGCCGACGCCCGATGCCACGCCTGTCCCCTTGTGCGTACGGCCGAGCGCGACTACCAGTGCGACCGCGACGATCACGGCGAGCAGGCCGAGCGTGGCGACCCAGCGCCCTCGATGACGCATCCTCCACGGCAGTCGTCGCAGCGCTCCGCCGGGGAGCGTGCGCAGGACCGTCGTCACCTCGCCGGTGGCCTGGCCCGAGCGCGACGTCTCGATCGCGAGCACGTCCTCGAGGTCGCTCTCCATGCTCGCCGCGTCGGGGTAGCGCTGGCCGACGTCCTTGGCCATAGCGCGGTCGAGCACCGAGGCGGTGGCGGCCGAGAGCTCAGGCCGCAGCACCTGCACGTCGGGAGGGTCCTCGCGGACATGCTTCATGGCGACCGCGACCGGCGTCTCTCCGCGGAACGGCACGCCGCCCGTGAGCATCTCGAAGAGGACGACGCCGAGCGAGTAGAGATCCGACTGGCCCGTGACCGGGTGGCCGAGCGCCTGCTCGGGTGAGACGTAGTCCGTCGTGCCGAGCACGCGGCCGGCCATCGTCAGGCCTTCCTCGGTCAGCGTGCGCGCGATCCCGAAGTCGGTGATCTTCGCGCCCCCTTCAGCGCTGATCAGGATGTTGTGCGGCTTGACGTCGCGATGGACGATCTGTCGCTCGTGCGCCGCGCCGAGGGCTCGCGCGATCTCGATCGCATAGGCGATCGCCTGTGGAATGTCGAGCGGTCCCTCGCGGCGGATCACGTCCTTGAGGGTCTCCCCCTCGACGAACTCGAGCACGATGTACGGGCAGCCGTCGCCCGGATTCCCGTCCTCGGTCGCGGGCTCCTCACCGGCATCGATCACCGTGACGACGTGCGGGTGGTTGAGCTGGGCGACCGAGCGGGCCTCCCGCCGGAAGCGCTCGAGCTGATCGGAGTCGGCGGCGATCTCGCGATGCATCAGCTTGATCGCAACCGGCCGTTCCAGCACGGTGTCGAAGGCGCGGTACACGGTCGACATCCCGCCGCGTCCGATCTGCGCGTCCAGGCGGTAGCGCCCCCCAATGAGGGTCCCGAGCGCGGTCATCCCGGCCGCTGTCGTGCGCGGAGGCGGCGCACGACCAGCGTCGCCAGCAGCCAGCGATAGAGCGCGTAGGGCAGCAGCGCCTGCGCGCCGGCCCTGCGGCGGCCGAGGACCGTCGCGCTGACCAGCGTCGACACGAAGGCGGCGCCCGCGCCCGCGGCCATCGCCGTTCGCACCTGCGGCGTCACATCGGCGCGGGTCAGGCGGCGGCCCTTCAGCACGGTCGCCCCGACGATGACCGGCAACGCCACGCTCCACGACAGCGCCTGCGCGTCGTCGCGCGCGAACCCGCGCGCACGGGCGACCGCCAGGGTCGCTCCATTGCGAGAGACGCCCGGAATCAGGGCCGCCGCCTGTGCAAGCCCGAGCGCGAGCCCATCAGCCGCGCGCGC
>JAOPZB010000040.1 GCA_025964355.1 Solirubrobacterales bacterium
GCGCCTCACGCGGGGGCCCGCCGGCGGCAGACGCTGCCGGCGTCCCGGCCGGGCGCGCAGCCGAGCGCAGGGGTGGCGCGGGGGTCGTCATCGCTAACCAGTGCATCGTAGAGCCGCGAACTCCTTCGCGACGGCGCTCGCGAAGCGCGGCCGTCCGGCGGGCACTCGGCTCGAGCGCACGTGGCCGGTGGCGGCTCATCATCGGCGCCGTCCTCGCTCGGCCGAACAGGCGAGGCTCACGGCAAGGCCCCTGACGACCATCTCGTCCTTGCCGGTGAGAATGCCGAAGCACCCGGTCCTGGGTTGGCCACTCGAGCGGACCTGCGATCGAGCCAGGCGCTCCTGCACCCCGTGCCGCCACTGCCCCCCGAGGGCAACAGCCAGCCGGCATAGAAACCCGGGCGAGAGGAGGGCGCGACTTATCATCTTGCTCCCGATGCTACTACCAACGATCGTAGATGGAGCCGGTCGTCGGCCGTGAGGGTCAGAAACCAATGCTCCTTGCTACACTCTGTCGTAGATGGCTCTACGCAAGAAGGACAAGGCTCGTCGCGAGCCCGCGCCGCCGCCGCTGCACGAACTCGAGGCGGAGGTGATGGAGGAGATTTGGTCCCAGGGAGAGGCGCCGGTTCGCTCGGTGATGGACGCGCTCAACAAGCGGGCGAGCAGGGAGCGGGCCTACACGACCTACATGACGATCATGGCCCGCCTGCACAAGAAGGGCGTTCTCGATCGGCGCCGCGAGGGCAAGACCGACTTCTATGCACCGAAGCTCACGCGTGAGCAGTTCATGGCCTCGCGTGCCCAAGCCGAGGTCGAGGGCCTCGTCGCTCAGTATGGCGACGTAGCGCTCAGCCACTTCGCCCGGCAGGTCGCCGGCCTCGATCCGGCGCGCCGGCGCGCGCTTCAGCGCCTGGCTCGCAAGTCCTGACGTGCGCGCCCTCGGGGGCTCGCCTGCTGTCTCAGGCGCCGCCGTAGCTCGGCGGAGCGGACGGCGCTGCGTGCGTGTCGGCGAGCAGCGCGAGCAGCGCCTGGGGGCTCGTGCCGCCGAGCACGCGCAGACGGTGCAATCTGTAGGGATCGTCAGCCGGGCGGCCCCAGCCGGGTATCACGGTGGTGGATCCGCGGTAGCCGGCGGCCCGGACGGCGGCGACGACGGTCGCGTCGTAGTGGCCGGAGGGGTAGCAGAACCAGTTCACGGGAACGTGGTAGCGCTGGCGCAGGACGCGGCGGGCGACCGCGACCTCGTAGTGGAGCTGTTCGCTGCCGAGCGTGATCAGGTCGGCATGGCTGAACCCCTGCGTGTCGAGCTCCCAGCCGGCCGACACGAGTCCCCGGACCTGGTCCTGTCCGAGGCCGCCCTGTGACGGAGGAAGGCCGCTCAGCTGGATGTTCTCGACGCCGACCCAGCCGAGCCGCCGAAGCACCGGTAGCGCCTGCGTGTACTGCGACTGGTAGCCGTTGTCGAACGTGAGCACGACCGGTTTGCCCGGCCCAAGTGGCGCGCCGGTCCTCCAGTAGGCGTCGAGCTGGTCGAGCGTCACCGCGTGCCAGCCCGCCGTCTTCAGGGCCTGCATCTGCGCGGCGAATTCCTGCGACGAGACATACAGCCCCGGGAACGGCGCACCGGGCGGCGGCGGCGCGATCACGTGGTACATCAGAATCGGCGCGGCCTGGGTGCCCGGATGCCCGGTCGCCGCTGCCGTGGCCGTTCCCCTCGCCGACCCCGGCGCGCCCCGTCGGGGCTGCTGGCCGGAGTTCGGCGCCAGCGCCGACGAAGCACCGTGGTTGCGCTTGCCCGGCGAGCTTCCAAGCGACCCGGCCGCCAGGACCACCACGATGGCCAGCAGCGCGCCGACCAGGCCCGTCAGCGCGGCGGAGCGGCGACGGCGAAGCGCGCGCCGGCGCTGCTCACGACGCGCGCGCGAGGCCTCGTTGTCCATCTGCCCTCTCGCCGCTCGCGGCGCGGAAGCCGCCCATGATCGAAGGAAGGATACCCGGGGGTTCTTGACCCGAACAAGATCCCGTCTTTTATAAGATCGGATCTTATTAGTGCTAGGCTGGCGATCCGTCCGAGGGCGCGTCGCCCCGGATCCCGCAAGATTCGAACGCCTGTCCGGCGAGAGAAGGAGAAGTAGCGTTGCCCAGACCGGACGTGATAGCGATCCAGGTTCTCGCCGCTGCCGCCATGGCGTTCGCTGTCGCCGGATGCGGGCGCTCGGGAGCTCCGGCCGGGTCCGCCTCGGCCACGGGCGCGGGGGGCGGCCACGCGGCCTTCCAGGTCGTCGCCGCCGAGAACTTCTGGGGCAGCATCGCCACCCAGCTCGCTGGTACGAAGGCGACGATCAAGAGCATCATCGTCAACCCCGGCGCCGACCCGCACAGCTACGAGCCGACGGCACGGGATGCCCGCACGATGGCCGGTGCGAACATGGCGATCGTCAACGGCCTCGGCTACGACAACTGGGCATCCCAGCTACTGGAGGCGAGCCCCCAGAGCGGGCGCACCGTCCTCAACGTCGGCGACCTGCTCGGCCTGAAGGAGGGCGCGAACCAGCACCTCTGGTACTTCCCATCCGACGTCTTCGCCGTCATCGATCAGATCGTCGCCGCCTACGGCCGCCTCGACCCGCGCGACGCCGCCTACTTCGCACAGCAGAAGCAGCGCTTCGAGAGCGTCAGCCTCGCGCGCTACGACCAGCTGCGCCGCGAAATCCGCGCGCGTTACGCGGGCGTCCCCGTCGGCTACAGCGAGAGCATCTTCCAGGGCCTCGGCCAAGACCTCGGGCTGCGGCTGCTGACCCCCTACAGCTTCGCGAAGGCGATCGCCGAGGGCACCGACGTCACCGCCGGCGACAAGGAAACGGTCGACAACCAGATTCGCCGGCGCCAGGTGAAGGTGTGGGTCTTCAACAGCCAGAACGTCACTCCGGACGTGCAGCGCGTCAACCAGATCGCCAGCCAACAGCACATCCCGGTCGCGACGATCACCGAGACGCTGTCCCCGGCGTCGCTGAACTTCGAGCAGTGGCAGGTCGCCGAGCTCGAAGGCCTGCAGCGGGCGTTGCACCTCGCCACGGGGAGATAGCGTGCCGTCGACCCGCGACGACCCGAAAAGGCGCGCGGTTGCGCCGCCTAGAATGCAACGCGTGGCGTCGACCTCGCGACGGACCGGCTGGGCCGAGGAGGCCGCTCTGGCGCTCACGAGCGCCGGCTACCGGCGCGGGGGTGCGCGCCGCGCGATCCTCGAACTGCTCGACGAGCAGTCCTGTGCGCTCTCGGCCGTCGAGATCCAACAGGCGCTCACCAGCCGCAATCGCGAGGTGTCGCGCGCGAGCATCTACCGCGTGATGGAGGAGCTCGAGGAGATCGGCCTGTTGGCGCGCGTCGAGGTGGGGAGGGGGGTTGTTCGCTATGAGCCGTCCCGACATGGTCCGGGTCATCACCATCACCTCGTCTGCGACCACTGCGGGCGCATATCGCCGTTCACCGACGAAGGCCTCGAGCGCGCCATCCGCCGCGTCAGCGACGCGCTCCCTCTGCAGGTCTCAGAGCACGAGGTCGTCATTCATGGGTCCTGCGAGACGTGCGCGGCGAGCTGATCGCCGCGCACGCGATCAATCGCCGCTCAGGCTCGTGGGCAGCGCCTGGCCAGGCGGCGGCGGGTCGTCCATCATCAGCTGCGGCACGGTGACGATGCGGTAGCCGCGCGATCGCAGGCCGCGGATGATCCCCGGCAGGGCGGCCACAGTCTGCGCTCGCGCCCCACCGGCGTCATGCATCAGGATGATGGCTCCGGGATGCGCGCCCGCGAGCGCGCGTTCGACGATCACGGGGACGCCGGGTTGCAGATAGTCCCCTGTGTCCACCGACCAGAGGACCATCAGCAGCCCCAGCGACTTCAGCTGGCGCATCGTGGTGGCGTTGAAGGACCCGTATGGCGGGCGAAACACGGTCGGTCGCTTGCCGCCGAGCAGTTCGACCCGCGCGATCTGTTCGAGCAGCTCTTCACGCTGATCATGTGCCGAGAGGTGCGCGAGGGCGGGGTGGTTCTCGGTGTGGTCGCCGATCACGTCGCCGTCTTCTATTGCCCGCCTCGTCGAGGCGCTGAAGTAGCGCTCCATGCGCCCGATCGCAAAGAACGTCGCGTGGACGTGAAAGCGCTCGAGGACGCTCAGCACCTGAGGCGTGTAGGGCCCGGGGCCGTCGTCGAAGGTGAGCGCCACCTCGCGCGCGCGCCCGCCTCCAACTTTGACGAACGGCGTATAGGCCAGAACCGAGGAGACGGCGCCCTTTTGATCGTTTTCCGGCTCGCTCGCCGGGCGCGGGCGCGCACGGCGAGCTCGTGCGAGTTCGGCCTGCGCGGCGGCGGCGGGCGTCGTCGCGCGCTGGTGCCCGGAGCCCGACAGCACCGCGATCAGGACCGCCACGAGCGCTACCAGGCCGACGAACGCGATGCCCCGGCGTCGGCGAAACCTCGTCACGCCCTCGGGCTCCGGCCCGTCGGGCGCCACGGGCAGGACGGGAGGGGCCGGGGCCGGCGGGTGCTGCGGGCGGCGTGGCGGGCGGACATCCTCGAAGTCCCAATGCCAGCGCGGCGTCATGGGCAGATGCTAAAGGCCGCCATGGCGGCGGGCTGCCGCGACCTCAACCACCGCCATAGGAGACGATCAGATCGGTCGCCACGCCGGCGAGAAAGCCCGCGGCGACCAGGTACAGGCCGAGGGTGTGATGCCCATAGCGGCGCATGCCCGTCCAGATCTCCCCGATGACGTACAGGATCGCGCCGCCTGCGAGTGCGTAGAACAGCAGCTCGAGTGGGCTCGAGTTGACCTGATAGCCGACGATCGTTCCGAGGAACGTCGGGCCACCGCTGATCAGGCCGGCCCGCGCGAGCCAGGGCCACGACGGCCGCGTGCCGCCCAGTGGTCCCACGATGCCGAAGCCCTCCGTCGCGTTGTGCAGGCCGAATCCGATGATCAGCACCGTCGCCAGGCCGATCGCACCGGCTTTCGCCGACACGCCGATCGCCAGGCCCTCGGCGAAGTTGTGCAGGCCGATCGCGACCGCGATGACCATGCCCGTCTGCAACGCCCGCCGGCGCGCCTCCTCGCCCTCCGATCGAGCGATCTGCTCGGCGCTCAGCACCGCCGTGGCGTCACCGCCGGCGACCGGAGCAGGAGCGCTGCGCCTCGAGCGCAGTCGCCGCTCGATGGCCGAGATGCCCGCTGTTCCGGCCGTGAAGCCGACCGCGAGCAGCGCGAAGAGGAACAGCACGTGACCGAAGCTGGTCGTGTGAGCTTTGAGATGGACGAGCGCCGTTTCGAGGATCTGCTCGCCGTGCTTGGTGACGTCCATGAAGATGAACGCGAGGATCCCCACCGAGAACATCGCCAGGCAGACCCGCATCCGGTCGTCGACGCGACGCATCCTGCCCAGCGGCAGCCCGATGTAGATCGTCAGCCCGGCGATCGCGCCCAGCGTCACTGTCTCAGTGAAGCCCATCTCTACCTCGTCGCTCGCCAAGTCCGGTTAGGTATCCCTAACTTCTACCACACAGGTCGGGATTCCCAGGGCGGCGACCCTCCGGCGTCGAATACGTGAGAATCCCTGCATGCACGTGACCGCCAAGGCCGACTATGCCGTCCGAGCCGTCGTCGAGCTCGCCGACAGCGATCAGGGTTCGCCCCGCAAGGTCGACGAGGTGGCCCAGGCACAGGGCATCCCCGTCTCGTTCCTGGAGAACATCCTCACACAGCTGCGCTCGGCCGGCATCGTGCGAAGCCAGCGCGGGCCCGAGGGGGGCTACTGGCTGGCGAAACCGGCCAGCGAGGTAAACCTCGCGCAGGTGATCCGGGCCGTCGAGGGGCCGCTCGTGGGCGTCCGCGGCCAGCGCCCCGAGGAGATCGAATACGTCGGCTCGGCAGAGTCCCTGCAGCAGGTCTGGATCGCCCTTCGCTCCAACCTGCGCAAAGTGCTCGAGCATGTCACCGTGGCCCAGGTCGCCTCCGGCAAACTTCCCAAAGACGTGCTCGCCCTGACGCGTCAGGAGGAGGCCTGGCAGACCCGCTAGCAGAGCGCCCGCGCGGCAGTCGGGCGCGCGGGGAGGGCCGTCAGACGCGCTAGGAGGAGAACACGCGCGGAGCCGGCAGGCGCACGGACAGGATCTGGCCCTCGCTGAGTTCCAGCTGCTGGGCCTCCTCACGCGTCACCTGGGCCCAGATGTCGCGGCCGTCGTGAAGCTTGAGCTCGACGCGCACCTCGAAGCCGAGGTGGACGACACGCTCGATCAGCGCCTCGGTCCCGCTGCCATCGGACTCCGGCAGGATCTGGATGTCGTGGGGACGCAGGAACGCGTCGCCGATGCGGTTGACCGGCCCGATGAACGACATGACGAACTCGTTCGTCGGACTCTCGTACAGATCGCGCGGGGAGCCGGCCTGCTCTATGCGCCCGTGGTTCATCACCACGATCTGCTCAGCCACCTCCATCGCCTCCTCCTGGTCGTGCGTGACGAACACCGTCGTGACGTGGATTTCATCGTGCAGCCGGCGCAGCCATTCGCGAAGCTCGCCGCGGACCTGCGCGTCCAGCGCGCCGAACGGCTCGTCCAGCAGCAGCACCTGCGGCTGGACGGCCAGGGCGCGGGCGAGGGCCATTCGCTGCAGTTGCCCGCCTGAGAGCTGTGACGGATAGCGCTCGGCGAGCCCGTCGAGGCGAACCAGGCTCAAGAGCTCTGCCACGCGCTCGCCGATCTCGGCCTTCGGCCGTTTGCGGACGCTCAGCCCGAAGCCGACGTTGTCATGGACGGTCATGTTCTTGAAGGGCGCGTAATGCTGGAACACGAAGCCGACCCCGCGCGTACGCGCGGGGTCGTGTGTGACGTCCTGATCGCCGATGACCACCTCGCCGCTGTCGGGGACCTCCAGGCCGGCGATGATCCTCAACAGCGTCGACTTGCCGCTTCCGCTCGGTCCCAGCAGCGCGGTCAGCGCGCCGTCTCCGACCCTGATGCTGACATCCTCGAGCGCCACGAAGTCGCCGAAGCGCTTGCCGACATTGCGGACCTCGATCGCCATCAGACCGGGGTCCGTCTGCGTGTGTGTCGTGTCAAGAGGTTCATCGCGAGCAGGGTCGCCAGTGCCAGGAGCGCCAGCACGACCGCGGCCGTGTAGGCGCCGGTCGAGTCGAAGTTCTCGAAGCGATCCTGGACATAGAGTGGCAGGGTCTGAGTCTGGCCCTCGATTCGGCCCGAGACGATGCTCACCGCCCCGAACTCGCCGAGCGCGCGCGCCGTCGTCAACACCACGCCGTAGACGACGCCCCACCTGATGCCTGGCAGCGTCACCCGCCAGAACGTCTGCCAGGCGCTCGCGCCGAGCGTCTCCGCCGCCTGCTCCGAGTCGGTGCCGAGCTCGCGCAGCACGGGGATCGTCTCGCGCGCCACGAACGGCAGCGACACGACGGCGGTCGCGAGCACCATCCCGGGCACCGAGAAGATCACCTGGATGCCATGTCCCGCAAGCCAGTTCCCGAACCATCCCGTCCTGCCGTAAACGAGCACGAGCGCCAGGCCCACGACCACCGGCGAGATGGCGAACGGCAGATCGATGAGCACGCCGAGCAGGCCCTTGCCCCAGAAGCGCCCGCGCTCGAGCAGCAGCGCCATGCCCACGCCGAAGGCGGTGTTCAGGGGGACGGCGATCGCGACGATCTCAAGCGACAGCCAGAACGCGTGCTGGGCATTCGGCGCGGTCACCGAGTTCCAGACGGGGGTCAGGCCGTGCTCGAAGGTCCGGTAGAAGATCATCGCCACCGGTGCCAGCAGCAGCAGGGCAAGGTAGCCAAGCGCGATCGACCGCACGCCCAACTTCCGAGCACGTGCCGCCCGCTCGTCGGAACGGCGCGCGCCGCTCGCCGGCGCGCGTTGTGCGAGCCCGCCGCCCACCGCGGATGACACGCTCACCGGGACCGCCCGCTAGAGCACATGTCTGGACTGCCGCTGGGAGACGAAGCTCAGGACCCCGAGCACGACAAGCGCCACGACCAGCAGCGCGACCGATACGGCCGCGGCGGCCGGGAGGCTGTCGTTCTGGATCTGGCCGAAGATGTAGACGGAGCCGACCTCCGTCTTGAACGGCAGGTTTCCGGTGATCAGCACCAGCGAGCCGAACTCACCGAGCGCCCGCGCGAAGCTCAGCGCCACCCCCGAGATGATCGCCGGGAGGAGACTCGGCAGCACGATGCGCCGCAGCACCGTCAACGGCCGCGCACCGAGCGATGCCGCTGCCTCCTCCATCGAGAAGTCGAGCTCGAGCAGCACAGGCTGCACCGACCGCACGACGAATGGCAGCGTCACGAACAGCAGCGCCAGCCCAACGGCGGCCCGCGTGAACGCCACATTGATGCCGACCGGACTGCCTTTCCCGTACAGCGCCAGCAGCACGAGCCCAGCGACGATCGTCGGCAGCGCGAACGGAAGGTCGATCAGCGCGTTGACGACCCGCTTGCCCGGGAAGTCGTCGCGCACCAGCACCCAGGCGATGATCGTGCCGAAGATCGCGTTGATCACGACGACGATCGCCGATGCAGCCAGCGTCAGCTTGATCGCGGCAAGCGCCTCCGGACTCGAGATCTCGCGCCAGAAGGCGCTCGTCCCGCCGCTGCTGGACTTCGCGAGCAGGGCCGCGATGGGCAACAGCACGAGCGCCGTCAGGTAGATGCCGAGCAGGCCCTTGCCGAGCGCGCCTTGACCGCGCGCGCCCGCTCTCGGCAGGCGCCGGCGTCTCACCGCCAGCGTGTCAGCGCTACTTGGCAGTGGATACTCCGAGCGACTGCTCGATCTTCGTGACGATTCCGGTTTCGGCTTCGAAGAACTGCTTGGTGACCGTCTTCCAGCCACCGACCGATGCGATCGTGAACAGCCCGGCCGGGGTGGGGAACTTGGAGCTCGCCGCCACACCCGAGATCACCGGCCGGTAGCCCTTTGCCGCCCAGATCGCCTGCGCGGGGGGGGAGACCAGGTAGTTCACGAAGTCCGTCGCAGCCTTGCTGGTCGAGCCCGTGCCGACCACCGCGACCGGGCTCTGGATCAGGATCGTGTCGCCGGGGATCACGTATTCGATCGGTTCGCCCTTCTTCTGCGCGGCGATCGCTTCGTTCTCGTAGCCGAGCAGCGCGTCACCCCTGCCGGCCAGGAAGGTCTGCAGGGAGTTACGCGCAGAGCTGTCCTGGCTGACCACTTTGTGGAAGAGCGCTGTCAGATAGGCCTGCGCCTGCGCCGGCGTCTTTCCTTCCTTCAGCTGGGCGCCGTAGGCAGCCATGATGTTCCAGCGCGCGCCGCCGGACGTGAAGGGGTTCGGCGTCACCACCTGCGTGCTCGCCTTGACCAGGTCCGACCACCCGGTGATGTGCTTGGGGTTGCCCTTGCGCACGATGATCACCACCACGGAGTTCGTCACGAAGCCATGGGTGGCGTTCTGGTTCCAGGTCGGCGGGACCATGCCGGCCTTGACCAGTCGTTCCACGTCGGGTTCCAGCGAGAAGTTGACGACGTCGGCGTGCTGACCGTTGGCCACCGCCCTGCTCTGTTCGCCCGACCCCCCGTAGGACTGGGTGAAGCTCACGCCCTTGCCGCCGGGAGTCGCCTGGAAGGCTGGGATCAACGCTTCGTAGGCGCTCTTGGGCGTCGAGTAGGCGACCAGCGCCAGTTGTTTGCCGCTCCCGCCGGAGGACCCGCACGCGGCGAGGCCGAGCACGACGGCCGGCAGGCAAAGGATGAGGGCGATTCGGCGTGTTTGCATGGTCACTTTCTGCATCGACAGCACGGACATAAGCAGCAATGTGAGAAATTGGCCCGGGAATCCTATCCGAATTCAGGAGATTTGAGAAGCGGGGAATATGCGCAGGCCCTTCCGGGGAATATGAAGGCGGTCCGCCTGTGTGCGGCTCAAAAGCTCGTCGGGTACGCTTTTTCGGTCCCACCAAGGCCCACAGGGCGACCCGAAGGGCACGCGTTGTTCTTCGAGCCCTCCCAGCGCCTCACCCCAAAGGAGATCGCATCAGATGTCAGCCCCGCCCTCAGCTGCACCGTCCACACCCAGCCCGAGCGCCTCGGACGCCGCCGAGGCCGCGGTCGAGGCAATCGCCGGCGCTGCCAACCAGGATGTGACCTTCTCGCTGGAGCTGACGCAGGACCAGAAGGACATTCGCGACTGGGTGCATGGTTTCGCCGCCGATGTCGTGCGTCCGGCCGCGCATGAGTGGGACGAGAAGGAGCAGACGCCGTGGCCGATCATTCAGGAGGCCGCCAAGATCGGGCTCTACGGGTTCGAAGGGCTCGCGCAGTTCTTCGCCGATCCCAGCGGGCTGACGCTGCCGATCGTCAACGAGGAGCTGTTCTGGGGCGACGCGGGCATCGGCATGTCGATCATGGGCACCGCGCTCGCGGTGGCCGCGATCTTCGGCCAGGGCTCGGGCGAGCAGATCGGCGAGTGGATTCCGCGTTGCTTCGGCACGGCCGACGACGTGAAGGTGGCCGCGTTCTGCGCCTCGGAGCCGAACGCCGGCTCGGACGTCTCGGGGGTGCGGACGCGGGCCAAGTTCGACGAGGCGACGAATGAGTGGGTCATCAACGGCCAGAAGGCGTGGGCCACGAACGGCGGCATCGCCGACGTTCACGTCGTCATCGCGACGGTCGACCCGGAGCTCGGCTCGCGCGGCCACGCGGCGTTCGTCGTGCCGATGAGCGAGGCGAAGGGCATCTCGCAGGGGTCGAAGGTCTCAAAGCACGGCCTGCGGGCATCGCACACGGCCGATGTGTTCCTCGACGACTGCCGCGTGCCAGCCGGCCATGTCCTCGGCGGCAAGGACAAGCTCGACGAGCGCATCGCGCGGGTGCGCGAGGGCAAGCGCAGCAACTCCCAGGCCGCGATGCAGACCTTCGAGTCCTCGCGTCCGACCGTCGGCGCTCAGGCGCTCGGCATCGCGCGCGCCGCCTACGAGTACTCCCTCGACTACGCCAAGGAGCGTGAGCAGTTCGGCCGCAAGATCATCGAGAACCAGGCCATCGCGTTCACGCTCGCGCGCATGAAGATGGAGATCGACGCTGCGCGCCTGCTCGTCTGGCGAGCGTCCTGGATGGGTCGCAGCGGGCACACCTTCGAGAACGCCGAGGGCTCGATGAGCAAGCTCAAGGCCGGCGAGGTCGCGGTGTGGGTCACCGAGCGCGCGATCCAGATCCTCGGCGGCAACGGCTACACGCGCGAGTTCCCCGTCGAGCGCTGGCACCGAGACGCGAAGATCTACGACATCTTCGAGGGCACCGCCGAGATCCAACAGCTCGTGATCGCCCGGGCCATCTCGGGCATGCAGATCCGCTAGCGGGAAACGTGCGGCGCATGCGATCGCGCTTGGCGGCGGCGGCGCTGGCCATGGCTCTTGCGGCGTCGCCGGCGGCCGCCGGCGCCGCGCCTTCAGACGTCGCGGCCACGCATGCCTACATCCTCGCCAACAACCAGCTAGCGAGGACGAGCGTCGCACGCCTCGGCGTCGGGCAGGCGAAGATCGTGCGCCTGATCGGAGACTTCGCGCACAAATGCCCCGCCGTGGGGGCCGGTTCGCCTCAGGACGAACAGACGCATTTCCTCAACTACGAGGCGGGCGTCGCGCTGTGGTCGGTCGCCTACGGGACCGACGCCGTCCCGATCCGGACATTCGCCAACGTCGTCAAGCGCCTGCGCTGGAGCAACAAGGCGATCACGCGCGCAGCGCAGGGCTATGCAGGCAGCTTGCAGGCGATGGCGACTCTGGCTGTTCCTCCGCTGTGCGAGGACGTGGTGGCGTGGAGGGCCAGCGGCTACAAGGTCGTGCCTGCCGACACGGTCAGCCTCGTCCGCCGCGTTGAAGCGATCGAGCTGAACCCGTTACCGGCGCGCCTGCTGGGCGCCTACGAGCGGGGGTCCGACGCGAGCCTCTTCGCGCAGACGCTCCGTCTGGAAAAACGACTGGAAGAAAGTGAATCGAACCCGGGCGAAGGCGATCTGCTCAAACTGCTCGCCACGCTTGCAATCCAGGAGTAGTCGCTGTTCGCCTAGGGCGATCCGCTCGGTAGGCCGGGCGGACTCGGCGACGCGTTAGCCGTCGCTGTTGCGTTGAGGCGTAGCGTCGGTCGCCTCGCG
Source organism: Solirubrobacterales bacterium (assembly GCA_025964355.1). Lineage (GTDB taxonomy): Bacteria > Actinomycetota > Thermoleophilia > Solirubrobacterales > Solirubrobacteraceae > Palsa-744. The sequence continues at coordinate 12,180 of JAOPZB010000040.1, forward strand.
AGGGCCTCCTCGCGCCGAACGAGCCGGTGTCTTCTTCGGCATTCTCTCGGTGGGGGGATCGGCAGGGCTCCCGCTCTGTCGCCCGTCTTCGGAGCCGGCGATCACCCCCTGCGCGAACTCGTCCAGCCTGGCGGCCGTTTGGCGCAGCTCCTCGAGCAGCTGGCGGCGGGCATCGGCGGCCGCGTCGATCTCGCCACGGAGCGTACGCAGCCGCTGCTCCGCCTCGTCCTGAAGCTTTCGGAGCCTGTCCTCGCCGCGCTTGACACGCTCCGCTGCCTGCGCGCTCGCGCGGGCGATGATCTCATCCGCCTCCTCCTTGGACTGCCCGCGCAGCTGATGGGCCTGCATCTGCGCGCTCTCCACGGCCTCCTCGGCTTCCACCTTGGCGCGGCGCGTCGCGTGGTCGGCTTCCGCCAGCGCCGTCGCGGTCAGCTCCTGTGCAACCTCACGCGCCCGCTGGAGCACGCCGCTGGTCTGCTCCCCAACGCGATCGAGCGCATGCTTGACGGCCGACTGCGGCGATCGGCTGACCTCCAGCTCGGCGATGACACGGTTGACGCGCTCCACGTACGCGTCGACCTCGCGCCGGTCGTAGCCGCGCACCGCCGTCGCGAAGGAGATGTCGCGGATGTCGTCCGGCACCTGGCTCAGGAGCGCGCCGAAGGGGAGCGCCTGCGTCGCCTCCGAGTCGAGCGTCTGCCTGGGCGCGTCGTTCTGCTGCGGTGCCTGGCCCCCGACCACGTCATCAATATGACCCGAAATCCAGATCTCAAACACCGGCTCGTCGAACGTCTCAGGAGCGTGGAGGGTCTGTGCCGGGCGGATAACCTCCAGATATGGCGGCGAGCTGGAAGAAACCCGGCCGGGCGCGGCGCGTGCGGCTCGATCTGGAAGACGGCGGTACGCTGCAGTACTGGCGCAGCGAGGACGAAGACGGCACCGTGCGCTGGCGCGAGGAGAGCCCCGCTCACGCGTCCGCCAAGCCCTCAGGCGACGCGATGACGACAGCCGAGCTCCTGAAGGCGATGGAGGCGTCCCTGCAGGAGCGCCGACGGGCTGGGCGCGGCTTGAAGTTCCGCCTCTAGGGCGCTGTCGCGCTCTCGCGGCCTACCAGGCCTGTCCCGTCCCGCAATGCGGGCACAGCACGGTCGTGGAGACGGCCGCGACGAACATGTAGCCGCATTCGCAGCTGTAGGAGGCTCGGTCGATCGGACCTCCGGCCGCGCGCACACGCAGTACAGCCGGATCGGGGGCTACCGCGTCGGTCCGGCGGTGAGCCGCGCGCGCTCGGATTAGGCCGCGAGCACGGCTGTGGCGTCGCGAGTGACGGCGTGAGTGACGCCGCTCGCCGAGTGAATGAAGAAGGCTAGGTCTCATGAGACGCTATTACTAAACAGCGTCGGCGCCAAAAGGTTTCATCTCGATGCCAAAGGGTTCGATGTGGACGCCAAATGTCCTTGGGGCGGGGGCGTCGAGCAGCCGAAGATGCCCTCGAGGGCGTCTCCGGCCGCCGAGGCGGTTTGAGATACTTGACGGCGATGAACCCCGTGCGCAAGCGAACGGTGCGCCTGGTCGTGGCGCTGAGTGCGGCCGTCGTGCTGGCGAGCGCCCTGATGTACACGAGCTTCAGTGCGGCGAGCCCGGCCCTCACGCCGACCCAGCTGGTCCGCGAAGGACAGGCCGGCCGCAGCTATCAGCTCACCGGCACCGTCGTCGCTGGATCGGTCCGACGGGACGGCGGCGTGCTCGACTTCAAGGTCGAGGATCGAGCGGGCGGCACCGCGGTTCCGCTGGCCTACACCGGCACCGTTCCCGACCCCTTTCGCGAAGGCCGCGAGGTCATCGTCACCGTTCAGAAGCACGGCGGGGAATACATCGGCGAACGCAACTCGCTGATCACCAAGTGCCCCTCCAAGTACAAGACCGCTCCGGCCGGCGAGAGGCAGAGCTACTGAGTGCCGTGTCGCTCGCCGCATACCCCTCGCCCGCGCGCTGAGCACTGATGGCCGGTCTCGGGCGCGTCTGTCTACTGCTGGCCCTCGCCGTCTGCGCGTACGGCGTCTGCGCGTCCCTCTACGGCGTGCGCAGCGGCCGCGTCGAGTTCTCTGCCTCCGGACGGCGGTCGGTCTACGCGCTCGCGCTGATATTGACGGTCGCGTTCGCGGTTCTCGAGGCTGCCTTCCTTAGGAACGACTTCGCCTTCAACACCGTGGCGGACACCTCGAGTCGCACGACCCCGGCCGCCTACAGGGCGGCGGCGGTGTGGGCGTCACAGGAAGGCTCCCTGCTGCTCTGGGCCTGGCTGCTGTCGCTGTGGTCGAGCCTCGCGCTGTTCCTCACGCGCAAGCGCATGCGCGACATCGCCTCCTACGCGACGGCGATCCTGCTCGGCCTCGGTGGCTTCTTCGTGGCGCTGATGCTGTTCTACGCGAACCCCTTCGCGACGACGAGGCCAGCGCCCGTCGAAGGGGTCGGGCTCGATCCGCTGCTGCGGTTCCCGACGATGATGATCCACCCGCCGATGCTCTACTCCGGCTACACGCTCTGCACGATCCCGCTGGCGTTCGGCATGGGCGCCCTGCTGGCGCGCAGGGTCGACGCAGACTGGATCAAAGCGATCCGGCGCTTCGCGTTCGCGGCCTGGCTGTTCCTCGGCGTCGGCATCCTGCTCGGCGCCCGCTGGTCCTACGCCGAGCTCGGCTGGGGCGGCTACTGGGGCTGGGACGCCGTCGAGAACGCGTCGCTGATGCCCTGGCTGACGGGCACCGCGTTCCTGCATTCGCTGATGATCCAGGAGAAGCGCGGGATGCTGAAGGTCTGGAACGTGTCGCTCGTGCTGGCCACCGGCACGCTGGCGATCATGGGCACGTTTCTCGTGCGCAGCGGCATCCTCAGCTCGATCCACGCCTTCGGCGGCGCGACCCTCGGCGTGCCGTTCGTCGTTCTCATTGGCGGCCTGATCGCCGGATCGATCTACCTCGTGGTGTCGCGACGCGACATGCTGCGCTCCCAGCACAGGCTCGACTCGCTGCTGTCCCGCGAGGCGATGTTCCTGGCCAACAACGTCGTGCTCGTGGGACTCTGCTTCGTCATCTTCTGGGGAACCTACTTCCCGCTGATCTCGGAGGCTCTCACCGGACGAGAAGCCTCCGTCGGACCGCCCTGGTTCGATCGCTATACGGTGCCGCTGGCGCTGATTCTCGTGCTGCTGAGCGGCATCGGACCGGTGATCGCGTGGCGCCGCGCGACGTTGGCCAACGCGAGGCGCAACTTCCTGGCGCCGACCTTGCTCGCCCTGCTCACGCTGCTCGTGCTGCTCGGCGCCGGCGTCGGCGACCGGCCAGGGGCGATCGCCATGTTCTGCTGCGCCGCCTTCGTGTTCGGCAGCATCGGCCAGGAGTTCTTCCGCGGCGTGCGCGCCCGCCGAGCCATGGCCGGCGAGCGGGCGCCCGTGGCACTGCTCGCGCTCGTGCGGCGCAACCGCCGGCGCTACGGCGGCTACGTCGTCCACCTCGGGATCGCCGTCCTGTTCATCGGGGTCGCCGCGTCCTCGTCCTTCCAGCATGCCTCCGAGCTCGGCCTCTCGCCCGGTCATTCGACCCGGGTTGGCGCCTACACCGTCCGCTATGTGCGTCCGACGGCGACGATCACGCCGAAGTACGACGCGGCGCACACCGGCTCAACGCTGGCCCTCGGCGCGGTGCTCGACGTGAGCAAGGGCGGCCGGCACGTGGCCACGCTGAACCCGAGCGAGGGCTTCTACGCATCGCAGGACGCCAGCCAGGGATCGGTCGGCAGCCTGATCGGCGGTCAGCCGGTCAGCCATATCAGCATGGACGCCGGTGTCACACGCGACGTATGGAGCGCGATTCAGCCGAACATCGAAGCACCGGCGCTTCAGCGCATCCTCAAGGCCGGCAACCGCACCCTGCCGCCGCAAGACGGGCTGCTGGCGATCGGCGTCCTGGCTCGCGCCTACCTGCAGCATCCACCACAGGCGCAGTTCCACCTGATCGTCTCGCCACTCGTGATGTGGATCTGGATCGGCGGCCTGATCGTGTTCGGCGGCGGCCTCATCGCGATCTGGCCGGCACCGAGCGCGGTGCGCCGCCGGGTTGGCGCGCGCTCGCGCGCGCGCGCCGTGCGCGGCCTGGCCCGCGCCTGAAGCTCGCCGGTCCTGCGAGTCTGAAGGCATGACGCTGCTCGTAGCGATCCTCACGCTCGCGCTGGTCGCCGTGGTCTTCCTGGTGATCAGCGCTCCGCTGCGTCGTGCCGCGGCGCGCCAGCATGGCGCCGGTGCGCCGGCGCCGCGAGTGCCGCCCGGCGCTCACGACGGAGAGCTCGAGCGCGACGAGCTCGAGGCGGCGCGGGAAGCCAAGTACCGCGAGATTCGCGACGCCGAGCTCGACTACCGGACCGGCAAGCTCTCGCGCGAGGACTACGAGGCGATCGACAGCGCTCTGCGCGCCGAGGCGCTCGAGATACTCAACCGCCTTGAGGCCTCAGGGGCCTGAGCTCAGGCCCAGGGCCGCTTCAGCAGGACGATCGCGAGGATGAAGAAGAGGATCGCGAAGAAGACCGTCCAGCGGTTAAGGTTGCGCTCCACCATCGATCCGCCGCCGAGCGGGCCGGTGCCGCTGCCCACGCCGAAAGCGCCGGAGAGCCCGGCGTCCTTGCCGGAATGCATGAGCACGAGGAACACCACGATCACGGCGATGATGACCTCGAGAACCGACAGCACGGTTTCCATGAGCCGCAGATTAGCGCGTCTGGGGGGCTCCCCGAGCTATGCCGGGGGCGGCGCCGGCGCACGCTGACCCACGCCGCCGCGGGCGCCCGCACGACCATGGCGGCCGTCACTTCTTCGGGCAGGCGACGGTGCGCTTGGCCATGACCGTCTGGCCGTCTTCGAAGGTGAACTGCGACGCGACCGGCCAGCCTCCCCGCGGACAGCTCTTCGGCAGGACGATGCCCTTTACGTGGAACAGCTTGCGCTTGCCTTGGACGGTCCGGTAATAGGCGACGTTGTGAGCGCCGAGCGACAGGAAGGCGCTCTTGGCCGAGGCGTTGGAAGCTTCCGGGAGCACTTTGATTTCCGGCACTTCGACGCTGAAGCCGAGACCATACGGCTTCGGTCCCTGAATCACCGGGGCGGGTGGAAAGACCATTTCGACCGCCACCGGCTTGGATCCCATCAGGTAGATGAGCAGCGCCACGTGGCCCGGACGATTGTCGGCGAGGAAGAAGTCGAGCGTGTATTCCTCTTCGACGAGCTCCTTGCCGATCATGTAGATCCCCTGGCCACCGCCGAAGCCCGCCTTGGAATTGGCGGGGCAGGCCTGCGGGCCGACGCGTTCGAGGCTTTCTTTGACGCAGACGCCGCTACCACGGAGGTCGAGCGTCACGCCGGCCGGCCCGTAGACGTTCACATGCCTGATCGGCGATGGCACCGGGCCGGTGGTCGAGGTGATCGTCGCGCTGCCGAACACGTTCGTGGGGATGCCGAGCTTGTCCGGCGAGAAGCCGGCGGCGGTGATGCTCACCGTCTGTTCGGCCCGCGCCGTGGCAGCGAAGGCCAGGAACGTGCCACACAGCATCGCCGCAACGAAACGAGCCCCTGCAATCATCGCTCTCCTCGGCCCCGCACCGACGCAACCTCGCCGGCATTTGTCATATAAACCCTCGGGCGTGAACAATAGAGCGGTTCGATACATACGCGGTGCGACCCCGGACAAGCGGCCGACGGCGCGCGACCGAAGCTGCGCAGGAGTGCGGCCTCTTCACGCGAACGAGGTCCGCGTGACGCGCAAGCGCTTCCGCCTGGCTCATCGTTACCGTCAGGTCTCGCGGCATGGCGCGCGCTGGAGGCGTCCAACGTTTTGTGCGTTCGATTACGAATCCTTTACGGATTCATGGTTGCCTGCCGATATGAATGCCGGTGGGCGTACCCGCGTTTGTGGGCCAGCTGCGCCAACCACAACCCATGGGACGACCCCTGAGATGAGCGAACTCAACGCATGCAGCCTCTGAACTACGCTCGCCATAGGGCGTGGTGCGCGATGCTGTCGGCTCTCGCCGGCAGCGGCCTCACGGCCGGGCTCGCCGTGCAGCCGAGCGTTGCGCTCGGCGCGGCCGGGCCTGCCGGGACAGCCGAATCCGGCGAAGGCGCCACGGGCCCGCTGACCACGAGCACGGCCGCTCCTGCGCCGGTCTCCCCGGAAGCCGCGGGGCAGCCATCGAACACGACGTCGACGACGGTCGTCGCGCCGCCCCCACCTTCGCGCAAGGCGCCGAGCACCAAGACTCCCGCGGCGCCGACGGCGCCCACGACCGGCAGCGGCACACCGCAAGCGCCCACCGTCGTGCTGCAGAGACGCCAACGCAAGACGGTCGGCAAGCCCGCCAACCCCAACCAGACCGCCACCGCCAACACCCCAGGGGCTACCAATGCCGCGGGCTCGAAAGGGGCAGGCGCGAACAACGTCGCCCTCTCACCGCAGCTTGTCGCGGGGCAGGCCGCGGCGCTCTCCGCGGCGCTGGCATCCTCAGCGGCGTCGGTCCAGGCGCTCGGCTTCTACCGCATTCCGCTGTTCCTGCTGCCGATCTACAAGGCCGCCGGCGTCCAGTACGGAGTGCCGTGGCAGATCCTCGCCGCGATCAACGAAATCGAGACCAACTACGGCACCGACCAGTCGGTGTCCACCGCAGGCGCGGTCGGCTGGATGCAGTTCATGCCCGAAACCTGGCTCCAGTACGGAGTCGATGCGCTCGACGCGGGCTATGCCGACCCGTACAACCCGGTGGACGCCATCTTCGCCGCCGCCCGCTACCTGCGTGCCGCCGGCGCGGCGACCGACCTGCATGCCGCGATCCTCGCCTACAACCACTCCGAGGAATACGTGGCCTCGGTGCTGCTGCGGGCGAAGCTGATCTCAAGCTATCCCAAGAACGTGATCGCCACGCTCACCGGCCTCACCGACGGGCGCCTGCCGATAACCGGCAAGCAGCTCGCGTGGGCCGCGTCTCTCTCGTCGGTGTCAAGCGCAACCGCGAACGCCGCCTCCGTCCCCCCGGTGCCTGCAGCCGCCACGAGCGCCCCCTCGGGAGCACCGGCCAGCGCTCCGTCAGCCGGCGCCAGCAACCCCGCAGCACCAGCTCCCGTGGCGCCCGCTGCCGCGGCGGCCGCGGCGAAGGCGACAGCCGCAGCGAAGGCGGCAGCGGCGCAGACCCTGCAGCTCGTCGAACTCACGAGCGCTCCCAACTCCTCCGTGGTGGCCGTCCAGGACGGCCGCGTGGTCGATCTCGGACACTCGCGCCAGCTCG
>JAOPZB010000214.1 GCA_025964355.1 Solirubrobacterales bacterium
TGTGTGACGTCCGTCACACAGAAACGGGGTCAGGGCGTCCTATCATGCGAACAATTGTTCGACTCGCCGAGTCGCCGCCTTGGAGGGATGGCGATCGGGGGACCCACTGCCGGATCGCCTCGTGCGCTCCGGATGGGGCGAATCGGCCGCTGGATACGGCCGTAACGCCCGGCTGACACGCGTCCCGTTCGCGTGGCCCGGCCGCGCGTGAGCCCGACAGCTAACCCCGTAGGCGTTTACGCAAGGAGGTTGTAAACAATGTACGTCCCAGCGACGCTCGGGCAGCCCACGGCCGCCCTGGCTCCCGTCGAGATCGCCTCGGCGAGACCGCCAGTGAGCGCGAGACCCATGCGCACCTTGCTCAAAGTGCGCGACTCCAAGCTCAATGTCCTCGCCGACCATCGCGTCAGCGTCACCGGCGCGCTGCTTGGTGCGCCACGTGTCGGCCTGGCCGACCGCATCGTCGCGCTTCAGGCGCTCGGGCGACGCGGGTGGAGCACACTGGCCCGCGCGCACACGCGCGCCGGCGGCCGCTTTCGCCTCACCTATGTCCCGCACCGGGTTGGAAGCTCGGCTGTGCGCCTGCGCTTCTCCGGAGACGCCGGCGACAAGAGCGTTCGCCGGCGGCTGGGCCGGCTGAACGTCTACCGCCTGGCGGACGCGTCCTGGTACGGCGGCGGCGGCGGTCTGGCCTGCGGCGGCGCGCTCACCAGCAGCACGCTTGGCGTGGCGAACAAGACGCTGCCCTGCGGCACGCTCGTGACCCTCCGCTATGGCGGGCGCTCCGTTCGCGTTCCGGTCGTCGACCGCGGGCCCTATGTCGCGGGCCGCGAATTCGACCTCACCGAAGCCACCAAGCAGGCGCTCGGGTTCGGGGACACCGGCCAGGTGTGGAGCACCGGCTGATAAACGGCGCCCACGGCCGTGGGCGCCTTCATGCAGGGGTTGGCTTCCTGCGCCCGGCTTCCGTTCAATCCTCAGGATGTCATTTGGATCCCAAGCGTCCCGCACGCACCTGTGGCTCGAGAGCCTCGGTGACTGGAGCTGGCCGGGCCGAAACGCGGCCGTGGAATTCCAGCCTCCGTCGTGGGTGCCGGCGCTGCCGCCACCTGCGCTGGAGACGGCGATGCCGGCTGGCCAGGCGACCTGGCATCCGCGGCGGGTCGCCAGGCGGCGACTCGGCCTTGGCGCGGGTGTCAGCGCCCTGGCGGCTCTCTGTGCGGCGGTGGCCCTGAACGGCCCAGCCGGGCTGGAGCGTCTGACGGGGATCGGGAATCGCGCTCCCGCCGTGGGGGCGGTCGACGCGGCCAGCGCCATCAGCACGACACCGACTCCGCCGCTGCCGCCGGCGCTCACGCTGGTCAGCCAGGACGCGGCCGGGAGCTCGATCGACGCGGTGAGCTACCCCTCCGCGGCGTTCGGCGGCGCCACCGGCTCGTTCCTGGTCTATCTGCCTCCGGGCTATGGGAGCACGACCATGCGCTATCCGGTCCTCTACCTGCTGCATGGGCAGAACGGGCATGCCACCGCCTTTCTCGAAATCGGGATCCAGAAGACGCTCGACCGCCTGATCGCCCGCAGGGCGGTGCCGCCGATGATCGCCGTGATGATCCAGGACCGCCCCGGTCTCGAGAACTGGCGAGACCTCGGCGGCCGGCGCAGCGCCAGCTACGTGCGCGAAGTGCAGGAGATGACCGACCGCATGCTCCCGACCATCGCGACTCGGGCCGCTCGCGGGGTCGCGGGCAACTCGATGGGCGGCTTTGGCGCCATGCACGTCGCGCTGGCCAACCCCTACCGCTTCTCGGTCGTCGAGAGCTGGCTGGGGTACTTCAACCACCTGGGCGGCGAACTGCGGGCAGATCGACCCGTCATCTCGCAACTCGGCCTGCATGCGTTCCTCTACGGCGCCGTATCGGACCCGGTCGCCGATCCGGCCGAGGACCCCGAATTTGCCGCTCGGCTGCGCGCCGCCGGCGCGCGCGCCAGGGGCGTCATCTATCCGGGCGGCCACAGCCTTGAAACGGTCAGAGAACACCTGGACGCGATGTTGGTGTTCGCCGGCCGAGCCTTCGCGAGCCCGCAGAGCAGTGGCGCGCGCTGAGCGCGTGGCCGTGCTGGCCAGCCGGCCAGTAGTATCGATCCAGCGTCCTTGCGAGCAACGATCACGGAGGTCCCGATGGCGGCGGTTGGCAGTGATCTCGAGAACGTGCTGGTCGGTGAGCGCGAGCTGTGGCTCGGGGGCCCACCTCACGAGCTGTTCAAGCGCCTGCGTGGCGAGTGTCCGGTGCACTTCACCGAGCGGATCACCGAGTTTCCCGAGGAGGCGGGCTACTGGTCGGTGACCACCGCCGAGGACATCCACGCGGTCAGCCGCGACTTCCGCACCTACTCCTCTGAACTGGGCGGTGTCACGGCGGTCTCGGCGGTGTTTCCGATCGAGCTCACGCGAGCGATGTTCATCGGCATGGACCCCCCGAAGCACGACCGCCTCAAGGCGCTCTTCCAAGCAGGGTTCACGCCCAAGCGGATAGCCGATCACGAGGACGAGATCAGGGCGATCGTCACGCGGGTCCTCGACCGTCTGGAGGGACGCGAGACGTGCGACCTGGTGACGGATGTCGCACAGCCGGCCGTCTCGCGCGTCATCGGCAGCTTCATGGGGATACCCGAGGAGGACGACGCGGTCTGGGCCGGCCTGATGAACTCGACGCTGGGGGCCGGCGACGTGGACCTCAACCCCGACGGCGTGGAGGGCGCGATGCGCAAGGACGTCCCCGAGATCTTCGAGCGCTGTCGCAAGCTGATCGCCGAGCGTGGCGAGCGCCCGACGGATGACCTGACGAGCGTGCTCGTGCATGCGCAGGTCGATGGAGAGAAGCTCGAGGAGCACGAGATCGTGATGGGCTTCTTCCTGCTCGTCGCGGCCGGCAACGACAGCACGAAGGCGACCTACTGCAGCGGCATGCGCGCCCTGATGGAGAGTCCCGACCAGCTGCAGATGCTCCTCGACGACCCGTCCCTGACCGCGGGGGCGGTCGAGGAGTCGCTGCGGATGTTCCCCGCCTTCGCACATTTCCGTCGCACGGCGACCGCTGACACCGAGCTTCACGGCCAGAAGATCCGCGCGGGGGAGAAGGTGGTGATGTGGTACGTCTCGTCCAACCGCGACGAGACTCGCTACGAGGACCCGGACCGCTTTGACGTGACGCGCAACCCCGAGCATCAGGCCTTCGGGGCGGGCGGCCGCCACTTCTGCCTCGGCACGGCGCTCGCGCGCCTGGAGCTGGCGATCCTCTTCGAGGAGACGCTCAAGCGCTATCCACGGATCGCTCTGGCGGGAACGCCCGTGTATGTCGAATCGCCGTTCATCAACCAGCTGAAGACCCTGCCGGTCACGCTCGGCGCGTAGCCGCCGGCGAACAGGCCGGCGCGCTCCTATCCTCGATCGCATGTGCGGGCGCTACACGAACACGGCCGGCGTGCAGGAACTCAACGACCGCTTCCGGGTGCCCATCGACACCGATGTGGGAACCAGGCGCTTCAACGTGGCGCCGACCGAGGATGTGCTGGCGATCGTCTCGCCCAAGGGCCGGTCCGAAGCGCGCGTGCTGCGCTGGGGCCTCGTTCCTCCGTGGGCGGAGGATCTGAAAGGGGGAGGGCGCATGATCAACGCGCGCATGGAGACCGTGACCTCCAGTCCCGCCTACCGCTCGCTGATCCCCAAGGCCTCACGACGGGCGCTGCAGCTGGCCGACGGCTACTTCGAGTGGCTCAAACCCGAGCGCCGCGGCGAGCCACGCCAGCCGTTCTTCTTCCAGGTCGACGGCGGCGTCCCGTTCGCATTCGCCGCCCTGTGGACGCCGGCGAAGGTCCAGGGCGAGTGGGTGCAGAGCGTCTCGCTGCTGACGTGCGACGCGTCGCCGAACCGCGTGGCCGCCGGCATCCACGACCGGATGCCAGTGATCCTCGCCGACCGCGAAGCGCAGCAGGCATGGCTCGATCCGGCGCTCGGCGCCGAGGAAGCGCTCGAGTTATGCGGTGCGCTGCCGGTCGAGCGCCTGTCCGCGCGGCCCGCCAACCCGGCTGTCAACAAGGCGGGCGAGCCCGAGCTCGAGGGACCCGCGCTGCTCGTCGCGCAGGCCTGAGGCGCCGTTCGCGGCGCCGTCAGGCGGTCAGCCAGCGCTTGGGGTTCTCGACGAAGATCGTCTGGAAGGTCGCATCGTCCATGACCTGCTGCTCGCGCATCGACGGCACGACCTCGTCGAACACCAGCGTCATCGACCAGTTGCGGATCGCGCCGCTGGTCATGAACGCCTCGGCGGCATCCGGCGGAAACCAGTCGATCGTGGCGCAGTAGTCCTGGGAGATCATCAGACGCTCGGCATGCCCACGGCGCAACAGCTCGGCGGTCGTGGCGTTGCGCCGGTCGATCGGCAGGTACATCTCCAGGCCGTAGCGGTCCAGGCCGACGTACACGCCGGAGCCGATCAGTCCCTCGATGTAGCCCAGGTCGTCGGTGTCGCCGCAGTGGGCTATCTGCACGCGCGCGAGGTCGACACCCTCCTCGGAGAAGATCTCGACCTGCCGCGGGCCGGTCCCGACCGAGGGCATCGAGTGCGCCATGATCGGCGCACCGGTCTGGACGCTCGCGCGGGCGACCGCGCGATGGATCTTCTCGACGTTCTCCGTGACTCCGGCCGCGTCGGCGGCGCACTTCAAGAACGCGGCCCTGATGTCTGTCCCCTGGACGCCGCGTTCGATGTCGGAGATGAAATGGTCGGCCATCGCGTCCACGTCGCGGTTCTCGAAGTAGTGGGGGAGATGGTCGTAGCTGTAGATGCCGGTGCAGGCGACGATCCGCACGCCGGTCTGGTCGGCGACGCGCTTCATGAACCGCACGTCGCGACCGCCGAACATCGCCGTCGGATCGACGATCGTCTGCACGCCTTTGCTCTTCGCCGCCGCAACCGCCTCGAGCGCCGCGTCGAATTCGGCGTCCTCGTCGTAGCGCTCCGGCCACTGTGCCGCCACCGCGTCGTCGCGGAAGCGGACGTGCTCGTGCACGAGCACAAGCCCGAGCTCGTCTGCGTCAACGGCTCCCTGCACGGTCTCTACGGTCGGCATCTGGCGGCTCTCTCCTCGTGATCGGTCAGCGAAGCGGGCTTCCCCACTGCGTCTCCTCGCGCAGCTCGTTCTTCAGCAGCTTGCCGCTCGGATTGCGGGGGAGGGGATCCTCGCGCACGGCGAGGTACTGGGGAACCTTGAAGTCCGCGAGGCGAGCGCGGCAGTGCTGGAGGACGGCGTCGGCGTCGAGCTCTTTCCCGGCCAGCGGCACGATGACGGCGCCGACCTTCTCGCCCATCATCTCGTCCGCCACCGCGACCACCGCCGCCTCACCCACGCCGGGGGCTCCGGCGAGCGCGTTTTCGACCTCGATCGAGTAGACGTTCTCGCCGCCGCGGTTGATCATGTCCTTCTTGCGATCGACGATGTAGAGCAGCCCTTCCCCGTCGATCCGGGCCACGTCGCCGGTGTGCAGCCAGCCATCCACGAACGTCTCCGCCGTGGCCTCGGGCCGGTTCCAGTAGCCGCCGACGACGTTCGGGCCGCGCACGAGCAGCTCGCCGACGCCTTCATCGGAGCCCCGGCCACCCGGCTGGTCGATCGCGAGATCGACGACGGGCAGCGCAAAGCCGACCGAGTCCGCGTGCTGCTCGGCCTCCTCGTGCGGCAGGAACGAGGTCAGCGATGAGGTCTCGGTCAGTCCGAAGCCGTTGCCGAGGCGCGCGTTCGGGAAGGCCTGCCCGATGCGGCGCACGAGGCTCTCGGCGATCGGCGCGCCGCCGTAGGAGACCCAGCGCACGCCGCTCACGTCAAGCGCAGCGAAGCGCGGATGGCCGATCACGGCGTGGTAGATGGCCGGGACGGACACGAGCTGGTTGACGCCATGCGAGCCAACGGCCTCGAAGAAGCCGTCGAGGTCGAGCGGGCTGGAGAGGATCTCGACGCGGCCGCCCACCTGGAGCATCGGGATCAGCTGACTGTTGCACCCCGTGACGTGAAACAGCGGAACCGAGACCAGGGTCGAGATCCCCGGCCCCTCGGAGCGGTCGACGAACAGGCATCTGATCGCGTTCTCGCTGTTCGTCGTGAAGTTGGCATGGGAGGTCATCGCCCCCTTCGGAAAGCCGGTGGTGCCGCTCGTGTAGAAGATGGCCGCCAGATCGTCGGGAGCGAGATCCTCGACCGCGGTAGGCGGCCCGTCGGGCAGGTCGGCCCCTGCAGCGAACGTGAACGTCGCCTGCGAGTCCTCGACGACATACGCGGCCTCCTCCTGCGTGAACCGCGTGTTGACCGGCACGACGACCGCTCCGGCGAGCTGCGCGCCGAAGAACGCGAGTACCCAGTCGATCCCGTTCGCCAGCCGGATCGCGACGCGGTCGCCGCGCCGAACGCCCGCCTCCCGGAGGAGGCCACCGGCGACCCGGGCAGCACGATCCCACAGCTCGCCGTAGGTGATCGTCTCTGCGCCGAGGAGCACCAGAGCGGTCGCGCTTGCGTCCCGCTCCACGCTCGTGCGCAGGAGGTCGACGAGCGACGCGGGAAGGTCGACGTAGCGCGCGATGCCGTCGGAGCCCCGCTCGACCCCCGTCTCGTCGAATGGGTTGCGCCCTCGCTGCGACGGCTCCACGGCCGGCATGACTCCCCTCTCCTCGCTGTCGGCGAGAGCCTACCCGGGGAAGTACTTTGCGGCCATCTGCTCGATCGTGCCCTTCGTGCGGCGCGTCGTCGCCCCGAGTGCGCTCTCGATCGCCGCCAGATCCAGCTCGGTCTCGAGGATGCCCCCGCTCGGCAGCCAGTAGAGCTCGCGCACACCGAACGCCAGGCGGTCGCGCTCGCTGGCCATGGCGAGCACCTGCCTGCTCACCTTCGCGGAGGGACGGTCGGCCAGGATCGAGACCTGGAGCTTGCCCCCGGCGACCTCGACGAGCCGCTTTTCGAATGGCTCAAATGCGCAGATCGCCCGCATCTCCTTGGCGGTGCGAAGGAACGTCGGCACGGCGAAGCCGAGCTCCTGCGCCAGTGCGCCTTCGATGCGCACGGTCAGCCGCTCGAGCGGCTGGCGACCGGCCGTGAATGCCACGTTGCCGCTGGCGCGGAACGTCCCTACCGCACCGAAGCCCAGCGCCGAGAACATCCTCTGCAGATCGGCGTTGCTCACGCGGTGGTGGGCCCCGACGTTCATTCCCCTCAGGAAGGCCGCATGAGTTGCCATGCGGCGCCACGATAACTGGCGACCGGGGGGCAACCGTCGCCACAGCCGCTACTCTGCGCGCAGCCACGATCCGGGCTCGCCCTCGATCGACACGACCAAGGAGCCGCTGCATGACCTCCGCTGCACCGCTGATCACAGGCACTGACTTCATCACCGTCGCGACGAGGGACTTCGAGGCCGCGGCGGACTTCTACGGGGGCGTCCTGGGCCTCCCGCTGTCCAAGCGGTGGGGGAATCGACCCGCAGGCGAGTTCGAGACAGGGAACCTGACCATCGCCGTGATGCAGTCGGACGCATTCGGCATGGAGTTTCAGGCGAACAACAACCCGATCGAGCTGCACGTCGACGACTTCGAGGCGGCGCGCAGTGCGCTCGAGGAGCGCGGCGTCACGTTCAGAGGGGACACGCTCGACTCGGGCGTCTGCCACCAGGCGTTCTTCCAGGACCCCGACGGCAACATGTTGGCGATCCACCACAATTACGCGGCGGCTCCGCCGGCAGAGGCACCGGGCCAGCCTGACTGATCAGGCGTCCCGCGAGCGTCAGGCCGTCGCGGAGGCCTGCAGCTGCTCTGCGAGAATCACGGCGAGCTGCGCGCGGTGGCGCTTGGCGCCGCCGAGCAGCGCGGCGTCCAGCTGGGCGCGCTTGTAGAGCCAGTGGACGTCGGCCTCCCAGGTGAAGCCGATGCCTCCGTGCGCCTGGATCGCACTGGCGGTGACCTCGCGGGCCGCATCTGATGCCGCCGCCTTGGCCATCGCGGAGGCCTCCGGCAGCCGATCCGGCTCGGCGTCGGCGGTCCAGGCCGCGAAGGCCGCGGTCGCGCGTGCCTTCTCGGTCTCCAGCAGCATCTGGGCGCAGCGATGCGAGACGGCCTGGTAGGCGCCGACGGGCACGCCGAACTGCTTGCGCTCCTTGACGTAAGCCACCGTCATCTCCAGCGCGCGGTCGCACACTCCGACGAGCTCGGAGCTCACCGCCACGAGCGAGCGGTCGATCCCCGCCGAGACATCTCCCGTGAGCGGCTCGCCGCCGTCTGCGATCGCGCCGACTCTGGCCGTCGAGCGCGTCGGGTCGATCGATGCGACGGGGGTGACTTCCGCCTCATCGGCGCCCAGGAGGCGCGCGGTGCGATCGTCTTCGACGAGCACGATCACACCGGCCTCGACAGCGCCGATCACGAGCTCCGCCGTTCCGTCGACGGCGACCCCGAGCGCGCCCGTGGCGTCCCCCGCGGCGAGCGCCGGCAGCCAGCGGTCGCGCTGCTCGGGGGAGCCCGCGTGCTCGATCAGGGTGGCGGCCATCACGCTGGGCAGGAACGGCACGGGTGCGAGCGAGCGCCCGAGCTCCTCGCAGAGGATCGACAGCTCGATCCGGCCGAGGCCCTGACCGCCGTGGTCCTCGGCGACGGCGATGCCGGGCCAGCCGAGCTCGCTCAGTTCCCTCCAGAGGGCCTGGTCGACGGTGCGTGCCTCGGCGTGCTCGCGCACGCGCTCCGGTCGCGCGCGCTCGGCCAGCAGGTCGCGCGCGGTGCGCTGGATATCGCGCTGGTCGTCGCTCAGTCCGAAGTCCATGGGGCTAGGCAGCCCCTCGGCGGGAGCCGATCGAGCCCCGGCGTGGCCGGCGCCAATCGATGGCCATCTAGACCGCGACCTTCAAGCGCGGCAGCCCGAGCACGCGCTCGGCGACGATGTTCTTGAGGACCTCGGTGGTCCCGCCCTCGATCGTATTTCCGCGCGCGCGGAGTAGCTCATAGCTCCAGCTGGTCCCCATGGTCAGCGCTTCGGGGCCGATGATCTCAGCGGCCAGTTCGGTCAGGCGCTGGTTGGTGTCCGACCACAGCCACTTCACCAGCGAGCCCTCCGGCCCGGGCTGGCCGTAGCGTTCGGCGTCGGTCAGGCCCTTCCATGCGAGCAGGCGGATCGACTCGCAGCGGACGTGCAGCTCGGCGAGCGCGTCGGAATAGGAGCCCGCGCCCCCGTTCTCAAGGAGGCCCCGCTCGGCGGCCGCTGCGATCAGGTCGTCCAGCAGCTGTCGCAGGCGTATCTGCAGGGCGAAGCCGAGGCCGGCGCGCTCGTTCATCAGCGTCGTCAGGGCGACCTTCCAGCCGTTGCCGACCCCGCCGACGACATTCGCGTCGGGGATCCGCGCCTCCTCGATGAACAGCTCGTTGAACTCCGCCTCCCCGGTGATCTGGCGCAGCGGCCGGATCTGGACGGCGTCCTGCTCCATATCCATCAGGAAGTACGTCAGCCCCTTGTGCTTGGCGGCCTCCTGGTCGGTGCGCGCGACGAGCATGCACCACTTCGAGTACTGGGCTCCGCTCGTCCACACCTTCTGGCCCGTGACTACCCATTCGTCGGGGTGGGCGGGATCTCTCACGGCACGGGTTTTCAGCGACGCGAGATCGGAGCCGGCGTCGGGCTCGGAGAAGCCCTGGCACCAGATCTCCTCGCCCGAGAGGATCGGCGCGAGATAACGCTCCTTCTGCTCGTCGGTCCCCCAGACCATGAGCGTCGGTCCGCCCAGCAGGAGGCCCAGGGTGTTCGCGGCCAGCGGAACCCGAGCGCGGCCGATCTCCTCGAAGTAGATCGCCGATTCGCTCGGCGTGGCGCCACGGCCGCCGTACTCCGTGGGCCAGCTCGGGGCGGCCCAGCCGGCGTCGTAGAGGCGCCGCTGCCAGTCGCGGCGCCAGGCGTAGTGGGCGTCCTCGCCGCCGTCGGTCGGCTCGGGGTCCGGCGGATTGTCGGCCAGCCAGGCGCGTAGCTCGTCGCGGAAGGCGGTCTCCTTTGGGCTGAACGTCAGGTCCATGGCTGTTCCTGGGAGCCTACCCTAGGCCGGTCAAACGAATGCGCCGGCCCGGATCTTAGTGAGGCCCTCGCGGCCGCGATCACCCGCCGCGGGCAGCGCTAGATTCGAGCGATGGACTCGGCGCAGCGGACAGAGCTCAGGGTCGCGCATCTCGACGCCGACGCGTTCTACGTCTCGGTCGAGCTGCTGCGACACCCCGAGCTGCGCGGCAGGCCGGTGGTCGTCGCCGGCAGCGGTCCGCGGGCGGTCGTGACCACCGCAAGCTATGAGGCGCGCCGCTATGGAATCGGCTCGGCGATGCCGGCCGCGCGGGCCAGGCGGCTGTGCCCTGACGCAGTCTTCTTGACGCCGGATTTCGCGACCTACCGCGAGGCGTCGGGGCGGATGATGGACCTCGTGCGCGCCCACGTCGAGCGCGTCGAGGTGGTGGGACTCGACGAGGCCTACCTCGACCTCGAAGGCCTCTACTCCCCGAGGGCCGCCATGCGTCGGGTGCTCGCGGAGATCTCCCAGGCCACGCAGCTGACGTGCTCGGTCGGCATCGGCCCGAACAAGCTCGTGGCGAAGGTCGCCTCCGACGCGGAGAAGCCCGCCGGCTTCGTCGTGCTCAGCCGCGAGCAGGCGCGCGAGCGGTTTGCTTCGGCCGCACCCGGGCTCGTGCCGGGCATCGGGCCGAAGACCGCGGCGCGGCTCGCGGCACTGGGCCTGACGACGCTGGCGGCGGTCGGCTCCGCGCCCGAGCAGCTGCTCGTCGAACGTTTCGGATCGAACCTCGGACGCGAGCTCGGCAGGCGCGCGCGCTTCGAGCACGACGGGGTGGTCGGAGCGGCCCGCAAGGTCGTGTCGGAGTCGCGCGAGCGGACGTTCGATCGTGACATCGGCGACGCGGCGCAGCTGAGCGAGGCCCTGTCGCGGATGGCCGGCGAGCTGTGCGCCGGCCTCGCGCTGCACGGGCGGCGCGGTCGGACGATCGGCATCAAGGTCCGCCTCGACGACTTCACGACGGTGACGCGAGCCCACACCGTCGCCGAGGCGACATGCGACGTCGAGCTCGTCACGGCGGTCGCGCTGCGGCTGCTGCGCGAATACTCACCGCCGCGACCCGTCCGCCTGCTCGGCGTGCGCGTCGCCGGGCTGGCCGCCGGAGAGGTGACGGGCGGAGCGCCGCCCAGCCCGGGCCAGACCGAAGACGCCGACTCTCAGCTGGCCCTCCCGGTCTAGACGACGGCGACCGACAGGTCGGGCCGTGGCGGGATCTCTGCGCCGCGGGCATATAGGATCGGCCCATGGCGCTCGTTCGTTCCGGAGATGTCGAGCTGGACTGTGAGCGCACCGGCTCGGGGCCGCCGCTGCTGCTGATCATGGGGATGAGCGGCACCGCGCTCCACTGGGGCGAGCCGTTCCTGGAGCTGTTGCGAGAGGACTTCGAGGTGATCGTCTACGACCACCGTGGTGTCGGCGCGAGCACCCCCCTGGAGGGTCCGATCACGATCCCTCAGCTCGCCGAGGACGCCTCGCGCCTGCTGAGCGCGCTGGGGCTCGATTCCGCCCATGTGCTCGGGATCTCGATGGGCGGGATGGTCGCCCAGGAGCTCGCGCTCGCGCATCCCGAGCAGGTGCGCACGCTCGCGCTGGGCTGCACCTGGGCGGGCGGCCCGACCGCCACCCAGCGCAACCCCGAGGTCCTCCAGCGCCTTACCGAGGCGATGCTGTCAGGCGACCGCGAGCGGGCGCTTCGGGCAGGCTGGGAGGCGATCGTCTCGCCGGCGATGGCCGCCGACGAGGCCGCCTACGCCGCCTTCAAGCGGATCGCCGCGCAGCGCGCGGTCGCGGTGCCCGTGATCATGGCCCAGCTGCAGGCGGGCATGGCCCTCGACACGGCCGACCGGCTCGGGCAGCTGGCGATGCCCACGCTGGTCATCCACGGCACCGAGGATGAGATGCTGGACGTCGCAAACGGCCGTCTGATCGCCTCGCGGGTACCAGGCAGTAGGCTCGAGATCTTCGACGGCATCGGCCATATGTTCTTCTGGGAGCTGCCCGAGCGCTCAGCCGAGCTGATCCGCGAGCACACCGCCGTGCACGCGTGAGCGCCTGACGGGCCGTCGGCGGCGCTGGGCACCAGGGGACGGGCGAGGAACCTGTGGAGATGGCCGCCCAAGCCACCGCCCTGACCGTCGTATCGGACGGCGTGGAGCTCTCCGGCGAGGAGAGCAGCCCGCCCGGCCCCGAGAGCCGCCCGATCGTTCTGCTGCACGGCCTGACCGCCACGCGCCGGTACGTGGTGATGGGCTCGCGGGCGCTCGAGCGCTCGGGCCACCGGGTGATCGCCTACGACGCCCGCGGTCACGGTCGCTCGGCGCCGGCCCCCGACCGCGCCTACGGCTACGAGCACCTGGCGGCGGATCTGGACGCGGTGCTCGACGCGGCCGGCATCGAGCGGGCGGTCCTCGCGGGCGCGTCGATGGGCGCGCACACGGCGCTGCGCCTGGCCCTACAGGCACCCGAGCGGGTGGCGGGGCTCGCGATCATCACGCCCTCCTATGAGCCGTCGCGCTCCCGGAACGCGCAGGAGCTGGCGCGGTGGGACGCGCTCGCGGAGGGGTTGCGCAGCGGGGGGGTGGAGGGCTTCGTGCGCGCCTATGACCTCGACGGCGTGCCCGAGGGCTGGCGCGCGACGATCGAGACCGTGCTGCGCCAGCGTCTCGCGGCGCATGAGCATCCGCTGGCCGTGGCGGAGGCGCTGGAAGCGGTCCCGCGCTCGCGCCCCTTCGAGGACATGGCCGAGCTGGCCGCCATCGAGGTGCCGACGGTGGTGGTGGCCAGCCGCGACGAGGCCGACCCCGGCCATCCGCTGGCGGTGGGCGAACGGTATGCGCGGGCGATCCCCGGGGCGGAGCTCGTGGTCGAGGACGCCGCGCCGCCCGCGCGCTCGCCGATCGCCTGGCAGGGGGGGCGCCTGTCGGCCGTTCTCGCGGAGCTCGCCTCCCGCGTTCATCCGTGATAGCGTACAAGCGTATGCCGGTACGCGAATGGGACGGGACCAGCTACGACCGTATCTCGGGCACGATGGAGGCGCTGGGGCGCGAGGTGCTCGAGCGCGTCCAGCTCGACGGAGACGAGGTGGTGCTCGACGCCGGCTGCGGTTCGGGACGCATCACGGCGGCGCTCATCGAGCGGCTGCCGCGCGGACGCGTGATCGCCGTGGACGGCTCGCACTCGATGGCGGCGGCGGCCCGGCGGCGCCTCGGGCCGCAGGCGGACGTTCGCGTCGGCGACCTGCTCGAGCTGGAGCTCGGGGAGCCCGTCGACGCGATCCTCTCGACGGCCACCTTCCACTGGATCGCTGACCACGACCTGCTGTTCCAGCGGCTGCGCCGGGCGCTGCGCCCCGGCGGGCGGCTCGTTGCGCAGTGCGGGGGAGAGGGCAACATCGACGTGCTCCGCGGCAGGGCAGGAGCGGTGCTGGCGCGCGAGCCCTATGCCGAGCACTTCGCGGCCTGGCGGGCGCCGTGGAACTACGCGGGAGCAGGGGAGACGGAGAAGCGACTGCTGGAGGCCGGCTTCGCGTCGGCGAGCTGCTGGTTGCAGCCGGCGCCGCGCCGGCCCGAGGAGCCGCGGGAGTTCCTCTCGACGATCGTCCTCGGCCCGCACGTGCAACAGCTGCCCCCCGACCTGCGCGAGCGGTTCATGGACGACGTCCTCGTGGAGCTCGGGGAACCCGTCGTCGTCGACTACGTGCGCCTGAACATCGACGCGACGGCCTGAAGTCGCCCAGGCTCAGGCGAGCGCGGCGCCCGAGGCCGTCGAGCCGGCGGCGAGCGGGTCGTCGTCGCCCACGAGCGCGGCGCCGCTCAGCAGCGCCGCATAGCGCCCGCCGAGCTGCACGAGCTCCTCGTGGGTGCCGTGCTCGACGATGCGCCCCTCGTCGAGCACGAGGATCTGGTCGGCGTCGCGGATCGTCGAGAGCCGGTGCGCGATGGCGATCGTGGTGCGTCCCCTCGAGAGCTCGTCGAGTGCCTGCTGGACGGCCCGCTCGGTCTCGTTGTCGAGCGCGGACGTCGCCTCGTCGAGGATCAGCACCGGCGGGTTGCGCAGGATCGTGCGTGCGATCGCCATGCGCTGCTTCTCTCCGCCGGAGAAGCGATATCCACGCTCGCCGACGGGCGTGTCATAGCCCTCGGGCAGCGAGGAGATCAGCTCGTGGATCTGCGCGGCGCGGGCGGCGTCTTCGATCTCCTCGTCGCTGGCCTCCGGGCAGGCGAAGCGCAGGTTCTCACCGATCGAGGCGTGGAACAGGTAGGTCTCCTGCGATACCAGCCCCACCGTGGCGGCCAGCGACTGGAGGGTCACGTCGCGAATGTCGACGCCGTCGATGCTCACGCACCCGCGCTCGGCTTCGTAGAGCCGGGCCACGAGGTAGGCGAGCGTCGTCTTGCCCGACCCCGTCTCTCCGACGAGCGCGGTGCGCGTGCCGGCGGGAACCTCGGCGCTGATCTCCTGCAGCGTCCAGGGCGAGTCGGCGGCATAGCGAAACCAGACGTCGTCGATGCGCACGTCGCCGCGCACGTCGGTCAGCGCGCGGGCGCCCGGCCGCTCGACGATGTCCACCGGCAGGTCCAGGTACTCGAAGATGCGCCCGAACAGCGCCAGGGACGTCTGCACTTCGAGACCCACCGACAGCAGCGACTGGATCGGGAACAGCAGACGGGTCTGCAGGGTCGTGAACGCGACCACCGTGCCGATCGAGATGGCGTTGCCGCCGGAGAGTCCCGCGAACAGGTAGACGAGCGCCGGCATGATCGCGAAGCTCATCTGCACCGACGCCATGCGCCAGCGCCCGGCCATGCGCGCGCGCACCTCGAGGTCGGCCAGTTCGCCGGACTCCCCGCCGAAGCGGCGCACGAGCTCGGGCGAGCGGCCCATCGTCTTGCCGAGCAGGATGCCGGAGACCGAAAGCGACTCCTCCACGAGCGTGGACATGTCCGCGAGGCGGCTCTGGCGCACCGACTGGATGCGCCGGCGCTCCTCGCCCACGCGGCGTGTGAGCCACACGAAGAACGGCAGCAGGAAAAGCGAGAACGCCGCCAGGCGCCAGTCTAGCAGCACCATCGCGACGACGGTCGCCGCGACCGTCGTTACGTTCTGGACGATCGAGGTCGCGGTCGAGGTCACGACGCTGTCGACGCCGCCGATGTCGTTCGCGATCCTCGACTGCACCTCGCCGGTGCGCGTGTGCGTGAAGAACGCCAGCGACATCCGCTGCAGGTGGGCGTAGACGGCCGCGCGCAGGTCGTGCATCACGCGCTGGCCGACCTGGTTCGATATCCAGGTCTGGGCGACGCCGATCACGCTCGTGATGACCGACAGCGCGATCATCCCGGCAACGAGCTCGATGACCAGCTTCGTGTCGTGGCGCGGGTAGGCCACGTTGATGAATTCCCGCAGCAGGAACGGGCTGATCACGCCGAGGCCAGCTGACAGGAAGATCAGGCTCAGCAGCAGGGTCAGGCGCGGCCGGTACGGGGAGAACAGGCGCGCGATCCGTCGCAGCGACACGGGCGTGGAGGGGATGTCCTCGGGGCGCAGCCCGGCCGGCGGCAGATGACGCCCGTCACCCGTACGTCCTTGGGCGAAGGGCTGGCTGCTCACGACCTTGACTTTACCGTCGCCGTGCCCGTTTCCTAAAGGCGCCGCATGCGATGGCCGCGCCCTCACGGGTACCCTTGGAAGGCCGTGAAGCGCGCAGACACCCACCTCCCGACGGCCGGCGGCACCTAGGCATGGAGAACGGTGGATCGGCAGGCAGGTTCCGGCTGACGCCGCCGGAGGCTCGCGTCCTCGGTTCCCTGCTCGAGAAGCAGCGGACCACTCCCGACGTCTATCCGCTCTCGCTGAACGCCCTGCGGCTGGCGGCCAACCAGTCGACCAACCGCGACCCGGTGGTCGACTACGACGACGCGGTCATCCGCGACGCGCTGCACCGCCTGGAGCGTCGCGGCCTCGTCCGTCTGGCCAGCGGCGCCGGCAGCCGGGCCGCGAAGTACCGCCACCTGCTGGCGGAGGCGCTGCCGATGGACTCCGCCGAACAGGCGCTCCTGTGCGTGCTGCTGCTGCGCGGCGCCCAGACTCCCGGCGAGCTCAAGCAGCGCAGCGAGCGGATTCACGCCTTCGGAGATCTCGGCGAAGTCCTTCAGACGCTGCAGCGGTTGATCGAACGGGATCTCGTCGCCCGGCTGGCGCGCCGCCCCGGGCACAAGGAGGAGCGCTACGTCCAGCTTCTGCAGGAGGCGCCGGACGAGCCCGGCCCGCAGGAGCGCCGGGAGCCGGCATCGGCATTGCCCGACGCCGTGCCCGCAGAGCCGGCGCGGCTCGACGGCCTGCACGAGCGCGTCGCCCGCCTGGAGCGCGAAGTGATGGAGCTGCGGGCCGCGATGCGCGATCCTTCGGGGCAGCGACCATGATTCACGCGTCAGTCATCCTCGCCAGCGCCTCCGACACCGCCACCGGCGTGGGGATCCCGCTCGCACTCGCCGCCGGCCTGGTGTCGTTCCTGTCGCCGTGCGTGCTGCCGCTCGTTCCCGGCTATCTGTCGACCGTCATCGGCGTGACGCCGGCCGACCTCAAGGACGGCGTGGGGGCGCGCCGTGTGCTCGTGCCGAGCCTGCTGTTCATCGCCAGCTTCTCGGCGATCTTCATCCTGCTCGGGCTCAGCGCCACGGTCATCGGCTCGACGCTCAACACGCACAAACACGCGCTCGAGCAGGTGGGGGGCGGGCTGATCGTGCTGATGGGCGTCGCCTTCCTCGCGACGCCGTTCATCGCGATCCTCAATCGCGAGTGGCATCCCGAGGCGCTGCTGCGGTTCGCCGGCCGCGGGGGCCCGCTCGTCGCGGGCGCCGCCTTCGCGATCGCCTGGACGCCCTGCACGAGCATCACCCTCGGCGCGATCCTGACGCAGGCGGCCGTGTCGAGCTCGGCCGCCCACGGCGCCCTGCTGCTCGCCTTCTACTCGGCCGGTCTCGCGATCCCGTTCCTGCTGATCGCGCTGGCGTTCGAGCGCATGACGACGGCGCTCGGCGTCGTCAAACGGCATTTCCCCGTGATCATCGGCTTCGGCGGCGCCGTTATGATCGCGCTCGGCGTGCTGATCCTGACGGGCGAGTTCACCGTGCTCAACAGCTTCGTCAACCGAACGCTTCCGTTCCCGGGGGCCAACGTCTAGCCCCCAACGCGCCCGTGCAGGTGCGCGAGCAGCCGTTCGCGCTGAAGGGCGCTCGCGCCGCCTTCGACGAGGAGCCAGGCGCCGGCGATGCGCCGCCCGAGGATCTGGCCCTGCGAGCCGGGCGCGCTGTAGAGGCCGGGATGACGGTGCACGGGCGTGGCGTTGGGGAGCGGCACCGGCGTGACCCCGGGTTCGGCCGCGTCGAGCAGGATCGCGGCGTCGAGCGCCGAGCCGGCGAAGGAGTATTCGCTGTCGGCGCACGAGAGCAGGCCGCGACCGGCGACATGGGCGAGGGGGCTGATCGCGGGAACGACACGACCGGCGCGGCGCCTCGCACCCTTCAGGCGACCGGCGCTGATCTGGCAGGGGGCCGCCGGCGGAGCCTGCGGCGACTGCCAGCTCGTGGTGGCAAGCGTGAGGGAGGGGGACAGCGGCGGCGCGCCCCACCCGCTGTGGGGCGATTCGGAGAGGCCTCCGACGACGCCGTCGAGCTCGTCGGGCCAGATCCAAGGGTATGGCGCGGGGATCGTCACGACGGCGGCGGAGAGGCCGACCGTGAGGCCGCCGACCGGCTGGGTGGCCACGCCCACGCGGGCGCCGTCGACGGTGACGGCGCCGACGTTCGCAGCCGTCAGCGCGAAGCCGCGCGTGCCGGAGGGACCGCCTTCCCAGGCTTCGTAGAGGACGCGAGGGCCTTCGAGCGGGCTGACGGGGCAGCGCGCGCTGCTGTGGGCGCTGCCGCGCAGGACCGCGCACCAGCCCACCATCCCCGCGCGCAGGGCCGGGACGAGCCGCATCTCCCAGGTTTCCGCCGGCGGCACGATGGCGGCGCCGCGCCGCGTGTGTTCGGCGACGTCGGCCCAGAATTCTTCCTCGACCTTCTGGTTGACGGGCTGCGGTTCGATCGCGCCGGGAAGGACGCCGGTCGCCTGACTGGTCGGGCCTGCTTCTGCGGCCGCCGCCGCCCCGGCGTCCAGCCAGAGCGCGAGGCTCAGCAGCACGACCGCAACTGCACGCACCGCCCCCATGGCCGGGAGGGTACTCCTACGCCGTCCGTCAGCCCGCCGCGGTCCTGGCCTGCGGCGCGCTTCCCTGACGCTCGCGGCGACGCTCGAGGAAGCGCTTTTCCCACGCCTCCTGGTTGCGCTTGGCGTCGAGCACGAACGGCGAGTAGCCGATCGCCTTGACGATCAGCCGGTTGATCAACGACTCGGGGAAGGGGAGGGGGCGCAGCACGTCGACGAACAGCACGACGCGGGTCTCGTCGGTGTCGTTCCAGACCTCGTGGTTGAACGTGTCGTCGAAGATCAGGCTCTTGCCCTCCTCCCAGTGGCGGATGTCCTCGCCGACGCGGATCCGGCACGCCTCGGCGTCGTTGGGGACGATCAGGCCGAGGTGGTAGCGCAGCACGCCCTTGTAGGGCCCGCGGTGGTCGAGGATGTGCTTGCGGGGGGAGAGGATCGAGATCATCGCCGTGCTCATGCCGGGGACTTCGCGCATCAGCGCCGCCGTCCGCGGGCACATCTCCACGCCGAGCTTCGCCTCGAAGCCGTAGCCGTAGATGAAGAACGTCTTCCAGCGGTCGTCGTCGGTGATCTCGATCTGGTCCTTGGAGATGTCCTGGAAGTTGGCCAGGTCCGCCTGAACCTCGAGCAGCCGCTCGGCCTCCTCGCGGATGACCGTCCAGTTGTCCTCGACGTGCTTGACCCACGGGAAGCGCTCGAGCGCGAAGAACGTGGCGTCGCCGACGAGCGAGCGCCTGCCGATGAAGCGCTCGATCGGGGCGAGGATCCGTTCGCCGATCGCGATCGTCAGCTCGACCGTGCGCTCCCACAAGGTCTTGCCCTGGGCGGCAGTCACGGAGGCCATCCTATAGCCCATACGGACGACTCCTGGGAGGCTGTCATAGCTTGATGTTGGCCGTGCCGCATGCGGCACGGCTAGGGGGCGCGCATGCGCGCCCCCGTTGGGGACCGTGCATGCACGGTC
>JAOPZB010000239.1 GCA_025964355.1 Solirubrobacterales bacterium
CGCGGGCGCGCCGTCGCGCAGGCGGGCGCTGAGCGCCTGCACGCGATCGACGGCGTCCGTCCGCGTTCTCGGCGCGAACCTCGCGACGTCGACGCCGGGAGGCCCCAGCCGGGTGCGCTCTGGCAGCCGCGGGTCCTGGAGCGCCTGCCAGAGGCTCGCGGCCGTGTGATGGGAGCCGACGAGCACTCCGCGCGCTCGCGCGAGGCCCTCTCGGGCCACCCCGAGGAAGCGCTCGGGTTCCGGCTTGACCGTGTACTCCAGCGCGCTTCCGTGGACCTTGACGGCGTATGGAACTTCGTCTCCGAGAGCGCGCGCGAGGATGACAGGGCCCATCACAAGATGGTTGGCAAGCGCCACCTGCGGACGCACGCTGCCCTGTAGCTCGCGCACCGCGGCCACGTTGGCGTCGATGTAGCCGGCGATCTCCTCATCGCTGCAGTCGGCGAACGTGCGCGCTTGGATCCCCTCGTAGCGGTCGGCGACATAGACGGGCAGCAGGCCGCCGATGTTCGGCCGGTAGACCGTGCACCGTCCCGTCCCGTCCCGTTCGCCGACGCGGCCGGCCCGCTCCGGCCGGATCTCGCGGACTCGCAGCTGGCCGTTGTCCCAGTCTCCGATCGAGTCGACGAACTCAAGCTCCTCGGCATGGCGATCCTGGCTGAGCAGGTGCACGTCGTGTCCGAGCCGCACGAGGGCTTCGGCGAGTCGCGCGTTGTAGACGTTCGAGCCGGTTCCGCTGAGCAGGTAGCCGTGGAAGATCAGGACGCGCACGCGCCCGGCAGCCTATCTGCGCCCGGCGCAGACCCGGGCTGGGCCGCTGCGGCGCACGCTCGGAGCGGGTGCTCGGACGCCACCCGCTCCGGTAAAGTCTCGCCCGTGACGAGGCAGCTCTATCGCCTGCGCAACCCAGCCACCGGACGAGAGGTCGTCATGGAGGCGGAGCCCGGCGAGATCTACCTGGACCATGAATCAGGCGAGCACCTTGAAATCGTCGGCAAGCTGCTGCCGCTCGCGCCCTCCACCTCACGCCTGCCATGGGCGGTCGAGAATCTGCGCTTCTGCCCCTGGTGCGATCAGCTCGCCCAGAAGGACCTGAACGACTGCCCGACCTGTGGCAGGCGGATGGGACCGCTGCGGGGCGCACCCAGACATGCCTGATCAGCCCCGGCGCACCGGGGCGTGGCCTCCTCCCCGGGTGAGCGCGCGAGCGCTCGCCGCGGCATGTGCCGCGCTGCTCGCGGGCTTGACACTTGCGGCCTGCGGCGGCAGCAGCGTCTCGGAACCGCTGCCGAAGAGCACACCGGACATAACGCCTCCGAACGATACGAGCGCCGAAAAGGCTGCCGCGCAGACGACCTCGACGTCGACGACGGCAACGAAAACGAAAAGCACCGGCACGACAGGCGAAGGCTCGGCGGGCGAAGAATCGAGCTCGGGTGAAGAAAGCTCGGAAGCGAGCAAAGAAGGCGCGGCTGAAGCCGGCGCATCTGGCGGCGCATCCGCCGAAAAAGAAAAAGCGCCCTCCGAAACCAAAGGCGGCGGCGAATCGGCGGCCGGCTCGAGCCCGACGGGGGGCGCCAGCGCGCCCTAGTCCGACCGGCGGCGCCAGCGGGCCCTGGTCGGTAGGCCGCCGCTCAGCGGCCTAAGGAGTCGAGATAAGCGTCGCGCTGTAGGTCAGTCGCGCCGTCTGGTAGAGGCAGTAGTACTGGACGGGCGCGCCGACGGCGGTGTCGGTGCTCTGGCTGCTGGTGCTCGTGCAGCCTTTGCGCGGGCGGCTGGCCCGCCAGGACGTGTCGCCTTTGAACCCGAGCGCGAGCGCGGGCGCCCACGACGGCACCGTTAGGGCCACGACGTCGCCCTTTTTCACCGGGATCGTCGTTTCGAGCGGGAACTGGGCGGTCTTGCCGAAGTAGTGTTCGAGCTTGATCGGCGGGCTCTGGGCGACGAGCTTGTAGGTGAGATTCGGTTTGGGCTGCGGGCGCAGGATCGCGATGCCCGCTTCCGCAGGCCCACCCTCGTTGGCGTTGAAGAACTTGATCTGCGTCGCGTTCGGCTTGCCGAGCGCGATCGTCCAGGCCACGACGCTTCCGGTTTTGGTGACGCTCAGCGGGTTGGTCAGCGCGCCGACCTTGACCTGAAAGCCGGTCGTGCGGCTGACCGCCAGGCATGGGGTCGCGGGGCAGCTGGGAACCGTAGCCGGCGTCGTCGCCGGGATCACACCGACTTCGGTGATCGTCGCCGGGGCGGCGGCGGGCAGCAGGAGCGCGAGCGCGATGCTCGCGAGAACGGCCGTCTTTATGCGTCTCATCTCTGCCATTCAACACGAGTGTCGGCCGGATGTAGCGGTTGGACTATTTCGCTATCCACCGGCGAGTTCCTTCGCGGCGGCGGCGATCTCGCCCGCATCGCCCGGCGCGGGCGTCCACGGCAGCCGTAGCGGATCGTCGCTGTAGCGGGGGATCACGTGTACGTGGAAGTGAAAGACGGTCTGCCAGGCCGCCGCCCCGCAGGAGTTCAGGAGGTTGATCCCATCGGCTCGCAGGCGCTCCTTTGCCCTTGCCGCCAGACGACGAGCGGCGACGGCT
This sequence comes from Solirubrobacterales bacterium, assembly GCA_025964355.1. Lineage (GTDB taxonomy): Bacteria > Actinomycetota > Thermoleophilia > Solirubrobacterales > Solirubrobacteraceae > Palsa-744. Next base: position 2,586 of record JAOPZB010000239.1, read on the forward strand.
ACCGCCTGCAGGTCCTCGATGTCGACGGTCAGCAGATCCGGCGCGTGGACGCGTGGGATCACGAGGGCATGCCCGCGGGTCGCCGGGGCGATGTCCATGAACGCGATCGTGCGCTCGTCTTCATCGACGACCGTCGCCGGCAGGTCCCCGGTGAGGATCCTGCAGAAGATGCACTCGGGGTCGGCCATCGAGCGCAGATCCTATGTCAAGCGGCCAAGCCGGATCGCAGCGCGATGGCCCGGACCCGGCAGCGGGCCGCGTCGTGCTCCGACCTCTAGCCCAACTCGCGCGCGTAGGCGAGCGCCTGCTCGCGTGTCGAGACCTCGCCTGAATACTGGGCCGCGGCGAGCTCTGCCAGCAGCGCGCCGATGCGCGGGCCGGTGGGGATCCCGAGCGCCCGCGCCAGCTCGTCACCTCTCAGCAGTGGCCCCGGCGGGCCTTCCTGATGCCAACGCAGCGCATCGGCGAGCACCTGGCCCGCGAGGCGCAGGTGCGCGTCGATCGAGTCGCGCGATCGCTCGCCTCTGGTGGCCAGGCGGTCGGCGATCGACAGCAGCGTGACGTCGACCTCGACCGGCGAGCAGGCATGCAGGTAGTCGAACACGGTCCGCCTGGAGAGCGGCTGACGCTCGTGCACCAGGAACCCCAGGCGAAGGTGGTGGCGGACGAGGCCGGCGACGTGGGCGCGCAGCCGCTCGCTCGCGTGCAGCCGCTCCAGCACCGCCCGAGCGAGATCTGCGCCGCTGGCGTCGTGACCGATGAAGGTGATCCGCCCGTCACCCGGTCGGACCTCGCGCGTGAGCGGCTTGGCGGCGTCGTGCAGCAGTGCGCCCCAGCGCAGCGCTTCGCCTCGGGTCATCTCATCGGCGAGCGGCTCGGCGAGCAGCGTCGCAACCGCGGAAGCATGCGAGCCGACCGCCGGACCGAGCTCGGCGCCCGACAGACCTTCGAGGCCCGTCAGCTGCACCGTCCGGTCGAGCACCTCCAGCGTGTGGCCATGGACGTCGAGGTGATGAAAGCGGCTCTGCTGCACGCCGCGAAGGGCCTCGAGCTCCGGCAGGACGATGGCCGTCGCCCCGAGCTCGTCCATCATGCGCAGCCCGCCCACGGCGCCGGTGGCCGCGAGGATGCGCCGCAGCTCGGTGAACACCCGCTCGGAGGCGACGGCGCGGAGCCCGGCGGCGGCGGCCCGTGCCTCTCGCAGGGTGTCGGCGTCGGCCTCGAGGTCGAGCTCGAGCGCCACCCGCACGAGGCGCAGCACGCGCAGCGGGTCGTCGGCGAACGCCGCCGGGGCGGCCATGCGCAGGCGGCGTGCGCGAACGTCGGCGAGGCCGCCAAGCGGGTCAATCGGCTGGCCCCCGTCCAACGGCTCGGCGATCGCGTTGACCGTAAAGTCGCGCAGGGCGAGGTCGTCAGCCAGGCTGTCGCCACGCATCGGCTCGACATCGACCTGCCAGGTGTGATCGCGCGAGACGATCCGCCACGCCCCGAACTCTTCCGAAAGCGCGAAGCACGCTGCCGCCCCCGCCGCCCGCGCCACGCCGCGGGCAGCCGCCGCGGGGTCGCCGTCGACCACCACGTCGATGTCGGCTCTATCGCCGGTTCTGCCGAGCGCCCGGTCGCGCACAGCTCCGCCGACGATCCACGCGCGGCTTCCCGCAAGGGCCGTGCGGACCGCCTCGAGGCCCGCGCTCGGCGCGCTCATGTCGCGCTCTCGTCTCCCGTCCGCGCCGGCATCGGCGCCGCGTACGCGTCGAGCGCAACGCCGTCGCGATGGTAGGTCCGGGGAACGCGGGAGGTCAGCCCACAGGTGATCTCGTAGTTGATCGTGTCCAGACGGCGCGCGACCTCCTCGGCGGTGATCCGCTCGCTGCCCTGGAAGCCGATCAGGATCGCGCGCTCGCCGCGCAGGGCTTCCGCGTCGCGGTCGAGGCCCAGATCAACCGTGATGTTGTCCATGCTGACCGTGCCCACGAGCGGATAGCGGTGCCCGGCGACGAGCACGTCCGCGTTGTTGGAGAGTCCGCGCCGCCAGCCATCGCCGTAGCCGATCGGCAGTACGCCGATGTAGGTGTCGTGCTCGGCTATGAACCGGCGGCCGTAGCCGGAGCTCTCGCCCTCCTTGCAGTGCTTCACGTCGGCGACGTATGAGCTCAGCTCGAGTGCCGGCTCCAGGCCGCGCGCGGCCGGGTCCCGTCCGAACGGGTCCATTCCGTAGATCGCTATGCCGCAGCGAACCATGTCGAACTGGGCGTCGGCGTCGCGCAGCATCGCCGCGCTGTTGGCGGCATGGACGATGAGGTCCGGCTGCTCGGCCTTCAGCTCCCGGGCCCATTCCGTGAAGGCGGCGAGCTGGCAGGCGAAGAACCCGTCGTCGGACAGCTCGTCGGCGGTCGCAAAGTGCGTCATCAGCCCGGCCAGCCGCACCCCCGGGGTGTTCCGCGCGGCGGCCGCCACTCGCGATGCCTCGACCGGGTCGCGCGTGCCCAGACGCCCCATGCCGGAGTCGAGCTTGACGTGAACGTCGCCGCCCCCGGCCGCGGCGACGGCCTGCAGGTATTGCTCGCTCCACACGACCACGTCGCCATCGTCGGCGAGCGCCTGCTCGAGTTCGGGCATCGTCAGAGCGCCCATCACGAGAATGCGCACATCCCTCAGGCCGGCATCGCGCAGCTCTCTCACCTCACCTGCACCCGCGACCGCCAGCCAGGTCGCGCCGCCGGCGAGCGCCCCGCGAGCGCTCTGCACCGCGCCCTGGCCGTATCCGTCGGCCTTCACGACCGCGCAGAGCGCCGCGCCGCCGCGCAGCTCCGAGGACAGTCGGGCGCAGTTGCGCGCGATCGCGGCGACGTTGACCCTCGCTTGCGTGCGCTCGCGCATGCGCCGTCCTGCGTTCACGGGTCGCCCGCCTGCCGATCATGGCCTGGGGCGCTGGCACGCGCGCTGTCGTCCGCGGCGGTCGCGCGTGCGGCGGGCAGCGCGGCGATGACGTCGGTGGCGATCACGCCCTCGACGACGCCGACGCGGCGGGCCGCCTCGCGTCCGGCCTCGGCGTGAAGCCACACGCCCGCCGAGGCGGCGGTGAAGGCGTCCACCCCCTGTGCGAGCAGGGCCGCGATCACGCCGGTGAGCACATCGCCGGTTCCCGCGGTGGCGAGCGCGGGCGTGCCCCCGGGGCTCACCGCGACGCGCCCGGACGCGTCCGCGATGAGCGTGTCGTCGCCCTTGAGCAGCACAACCGCGTCGGCTTCGCTCGCGGCCAGCCGGACGTGACGCAGGCGTTCGCGCTCGATCTGAGAGCTGCTGCCCTCCAGCAGCCGTGCCATCTCACCGGCGTGCGGCGTGAGCACGGTGGGCGCTTCGCGCTCGCGGAGGTCGCCCAGACGACCGGCGTGGGCGTTGAGGCCGTCGGCGTCGAGGACCATCGCAACACGCGCCTCGCGGGCGATCGCACGCGCTAACGAGACAGCCCCGTCGGTCCGGCCCAGGCCGGGACCGAGCGCGAGCGCGCCGCCGCGCTCGGTTGACTGCAGCACGCTCTCCTTGCCCTCGGCGGTCACGCTCCCATCCTCGTCGGGAAGGCCCCTGGTCATCATCTCGGGCGTTTCCCCGCTGGCGAGGATTGCCTGCAGCGAGGCGGGCACGCAGGCCGTTACGTAGCCGGCGCCCGCCCGCATGCTCGCCAATGCCGCCATGCGGGGCGCACCCGTCAAACCGCGCGACCCGCCCACCACGAGCACGTGCCCCGACTTGAACTTGGTCCACGACGCTCTCCTGCGAGGAAGCGCCTGGAGCACCGAGGGCTCGATCAGGCCGGTCGTCGCCTGGATCGGTGCGCCGCGCGGGATGCCGATGTCGACCACCTCGAGCACTCCCACGTAGCCCTTGCCCGGGTTGATCCACAGCCCGGGCTTCGCGGCCTGGAAGGTGACCGTGAGCGTCGCGCGCACCGCGGGGCCGGCGACGATGCCGGTCGACGCGTCGACGCCGCTTGGAACGTCCACGCTGAGTACCTCCCTGCCGGCGTTGTTGATCATTTCGATCGCCTCCGCCACGGCGCCCCGGGGCTCGCCTGCAAACCCCGTCCCGAGCAGCGCGTCCACGATCGCGGCCGCCTGGAAGGCCGTGTCCCCCCCGGCCTCCTTGCCGCGCGCCGCGCCGCGATCATCGCCCTCCTGCGACCATGGGGTGCCGCTGAGCCGCACCGGGGCCTCGCCGGGCAGTCGCTCGAGATTCGCACGCGCGTCCCCCGAGAGCTCCTCGGGAGCCACCAGGCTCACGACCGTGACCGTGCGCCCTGCCTCGCGCAGCAGACGTGCCGCGACGAGGCCGTCGCCGCCGTTGTTGCCCTTGCCGCAGATCACCGTGAGCGGGCCGTCCGGTGCGAGGCCCTCTGCGGCTCGCGCCACACCGGCGCCGGCGCGCTCCATCAGGTCGAGGCCGGGGACGCCCCGCACCTCGATGGCCCAGCGGTCGACCGCGCGCATCTGCTCGGCATCCGGCAGGGGGCTGAGCCAATCCGGGAGCGTGACCACGATCAGCGATGCTAGATGGTCGATGCCCCCCGTCGTCACTCGATCGGGGCGATTCGGCCAGGGTTATGGAACCCGCGTCTACTCGACGGTGACGGTCTTGGCGAGGTTGCGCGGCTGATCGACGTTCAGCCCGCGCCTGCGCGCGATGTCATAGGCCAGCAGCTGCAGCGGCACGACCGCGAGTATCGGCTGCAGCATCCAGTCGACCGCCGGCAGCGTGATCACGGCGTCGGCGACCTGCGCTATGCGATCGTTGCCTTCCGTGGCAAGTGCGATGACATGTGCACCGCGAGCGCGGACCTCCTGCATGTTGGAGGTCACCTTCTCCAGCACAGGGGAATCCGTTGCGACGCAGACGACAGGCGTGGAGTCGTCGAGCAGGGCGATCGGGCCGTGCTTCATCTCTCCAGCCGCATAGGCGTCCGTCGCGATGTAGGAGATCTCCTTGAGCTTCAGCGCACCCTCCAGCGCGACCGGCAGGCCGACGTGGCGGCCGATGTAGAGGAAGAAGTCGCTCTTCCAGCATCCGTCGGCCACGGCCTCCACCTGCGCGCCGGCCCGTCCGAGCACCTCGTCGATGCAGTGTGGAAGGCGCTTGATCTCGCTGACCAGTTGCGTCAGCTGCGCAGGCGCGAGCGTCCCGCGCAGCTCGGCCAGGCGCAGGCCGAGCAGGTAGATGACGGCGACCTGGCAGAGGAACGTCTTGGTTGCCGCGACGCCGATCTCGAGGCCAGCGCGCGTGTAAAGGACGCCGTCGGCGTCGCGTGTCGCCTGCGAGCCCATCACGTTCGTCACCGCGAGGACGGTCGCGCCGCGCTCGCGCGCGAGGCGCATGGCGGCGAGCGTGTCGGCGGTCTCGCCGGACTGCGAGATCCCGATCACGAGATCACCGGGTCCGACGACAGGGTTGCGGTAGCGGTACTCGGACGCGATGTCCGTTTCGACCGGCAGCCGGGCCCACTCCTCGATCGCATATCGCCCGATCAGGCCGGCGTGATAGGAGGTGCCGCAGGCGACTATGACTATGCGCTTGACGTCCGCGAGCAGAGACTCGTCGAGCGCGCCCTCCTCGTCGAGGTCCACGCCGTCGCCACGCGCGGTCCTATCGGCGATCGCCTCGGCGACGGCGTCGGCCTGTTCGTGGATCTCCTTGAGCATGAACGTCTCAAAGCCGCCCTTCTCGGCGGTCTCCTCGTCCCAGTCAACCGTGTGCTCGAGGCGCTCGACCGGCTCGCCGGCTGCCGTCGTGATCGTGACGCCGTCGGGCCTCAGCACCACGATCTCGCCGTTCTCCACGTACTGCACGCGCCTGGTCTGCGCGAGGAAGGCGGGCACCGCCGAGGCCACGAACTGCTCGCCGTCGCCGCGGCCCACGATCAGCGGGCACTCCTTGCGCGCGCCGACGAGCACCTCGGGCTCGTCGAGGCTCATCGCAACGAACGCGTAGTGGCCCTCCAACTCCGCATATGCGGCGCGCACGGCGTCGGCCAGGTCCCCCGCGTAGTGCTCGGCGACCAGATGCGCGATCACCTCGGCGTCTGTCTCGGACGTGAATACGCTGCCCCCGGCTAGGAGGCGCTCCTTGAGCGGCATGTAGTTCTCGACGATGCCGTTGACCACCACGTGGACACGGTCGGCGCTGTCGAAGTGGGGATGCGCGTTCTCCTCGCTGACGCGGCCGTGCGTCGCCCAGCGTGTGTGGCCTATGCCGGTGGTCGCCGGCCGCGAGGCGACCGCGACGGACCCGCCGGCAGCGGCAGCGGGCAATGTGCTCGCGAGCTTGGCCTGCAGGGCGCTCAGATTGCCGACCGCGCGCACCGCTTCGATGCGGTCATCGCCGATGACCGAGATCCCCGCGGAGTCATAGCCGCGATACTCGAGCTTGCTGAGGCCGGCGAGCAGCAGCTCGTGGACCGGAGGCCCGCCCACCCTTTCGCCTACATAGCCGACAATGCCGCACATCGGTCGAAGATACCAGCGGCCCGGCGCCCGGCAGGCCCGTGCTCCTAGCCGAGCTCTTGCTGGACGAGGGCGACAAGGCGCCCGCAGACGTCCTCCGCCTCCTCTTCCGTCGGCGCCTCGACCATCACTCTGACCAGCGGCTCGGTGCCGCTCGGTCGTACCAGCACGCGTCCGCGTCCCGCCAGCGACTGCTCGGCTGCCCGAACCGCTGTCTCGACAGCCGGGGCTCGCGCCAGGGCATCTCGGTCTCCCACGGACACGTTGACGAGCCGCTGCGGCAGCTTGGCCATGGCGTCGCGCTCGCTCAGGTCCCTGCCGGCAAGCGCCTCGAGCGTGAGCAGCGCGCTGGCGATGCCATCGCCGGTCCGGTTGAAGCCCATCTCGATGATGTGCCCGGACTGCTCTCCGCCGAGCGTCCAACCCCTGTCACGCAGCTCGGCGAGCACATAGCGATCGCCGACGTTGGCGATCGCCACGTTGACGCCCGCCCGCTCCATGGCGGCGTGGAAGCCGTAGTTGGTCATGACCGTCACCGCGACCCCGTCGCCGGTGAGACGCCCGCGCTCGCGCAGGTGCAGCGTCGCCAGCGCGAGCAGCTCGTCGCCATCGACGATCTCGCCGCGACGGTCGACGGCCAGGACACGGTCCCCGTCTCCGTCGAAGGCGAAGCCGACGGCATGACCTCCCTGCACGACCCGGTCGGCCAGCAGGTCGATGTGCGTCGAGCCGCTGCCCGCGTTGATGTTGCGACCGTCGGGCGCGTCCGCGACCACCGACACGCTCGCCCCAAGTCTTCTGAAGATCTCCGGTGCGACGTGATAGGTAGCGCCGTTGGCGCAGTCGAGCAGCACGTCCACCCCGCCGAGATCGAGCTCTGAAAAGCGGGTGTGCAGCTCTCGCAGGTAGTCCTCGGGCGCGCCTCTGAGATCGCGGATGCGCCCGATCCGAGTGGACGCGCCCGAGGCAGCGGTCGGGTCGGCCTCGAGGTGCTCCAGCTCGCGTTCGATGTCCTGCTCGGTGTCGTCGGAGAGCTTGTAGCCGTCGGCGGAGAAGAACTTGATCCCGTTGTCCGCGTAGGCGTTGTGGGATGCAGACAGCACGACGGCGAGATCGAAGCCATAGCGACCGATCAGCAGCGGGGCCGAAGGGGTGGGCAGCACGCCGCCCAGCAGAGCGTCCCCTCCCGCGGCGCTCACCCCGGCGGCGACCGCTGCCTGCAGCATCTCTCCGGACTCGCGGGTGTCGCGGATGATCAGCACCTGCGGGCGAGCCGCCTGCGTGCGGCGCGTGGCCGACGCGCCCAGGGCGAGCGCGAGCTCGGCCGTGAGGAACTCGCCGGCGACGCCGCGAACGCCGTCGGTCCCGAACAACTTGCGGGCCATGCTCCCCCCCGTTATCCAGGTCTCAGCGCTTGGAGAACTGCGGACGCTTGCGCGCCTTCTTCAGACCGGCCTTCTTGCGCTCCTTCGCGCGCGAGTCGCGCGTGAGGAAGCCCCTGCGCTTGAGCTCGCCGCGCAGGTTCGGGTCTGCCTCCAGCAGGGCGCGCGACACGCCGTGGCGCAGCGCCCCGGCCTGCGCTGAGATGCCACCGCCATGCAATCGCGCGACCACGTCCATGCGCTCCTGATAGCCGACCGTCTCCAGCGGCTGGCGGATATTGCGCTGGAGTGTCACGCGCGGAAAATGCACCTCCAGCGCACGGCCGTTGATCACGTAGGTCCCGGTGCCCGGCCGCAGCGTCACCCGTGCGATCGCCGTCTTGCGCTTGCCCGTCGCGCGGTAGCGGGCACCCGAGGCGAGATCGATCGCGGCCGTCGCGATCGGCTCGACGAGGGTCTCCTGCTCCTCCTCGGGCTCCTGCTCGGCCGCGTCCTCGGTGGTCTCGACCTCATCGTCTACTGCATAGGGATCCTCGTATGTCTCGCTGCGACCGAGCGGATCGGCTCCCTCGGGGACAATGTCCACTTCCAGATGGGCGCCCGGAACAGACGGCTTCACGCGGGGCGTCGGCGCCGTGTCCTCTTCCTCCTCGCTGCTCGCCGCGGCCTCGGCTGCCCTGTCCTGCGCCTCCTGCGCGGCCTCCAGCGGCGCGTCCTCGGCCGTGCCGGCGATCTCCATCGCATCCTCGCTCGGCACCGCGTGGCCCTCGCCTGCCGGCTCGACCTCGGGCGGCTTCGCTGCCTGTTTGGCGCCGCCTTTCTCCTGCGCCTCCTGCACGGCCTCCAGCGGCGCGTCCTCCACCTCGCCGGCGATCTCCTTCGCGTCCTCGGTCGGGACAGCGTGCGCAGCGCCCTCGGCTGCCGCGTCGGTGTCCGCGCCAGGCGCGTCGTCGCCCTGGGGGCGGTCGATGTTCTCGGGGTTCTCGTCGTCGGCGGCCATCAGCCCTCGATCTCCAAAGTTTGCGGTTTCTGGGCGACATGCGGATGCTCGGGCCCGGCGTAGATCTTCAGCTTCGTTATCTGCTTGCGGGCGAGCCGGTTGCGGGGCATCATCCCCTTGACGGCCAGCCGGATGATCTCCTCGGGGCGCCTGGCGAGCATTTCCTCGAAGGTCCGCGAGCGCAGGCCCCCCGGATAGCCGGAGTGGCGGTAGTAGCGCTTGTCCTGACGCTTGTTTCCGCTGACGTGAATCTTCTCGGCGTTGACGACCACGACGAAGTCGCCCGTGTCGATGTGCGGCGTGTACTCGGGCTTGCGCTTGCCCCGCAGGACGTCGGCGACCTGCGTCGCCAAGCGGCCCAGGGTCTTGCCGTTGGCGTCGATGAGCAGCCAGTTGCGCTCGCGGTCGCTCGGCTTCGCTACGTAGGTCTTTGTCGAGGGGGCCATAACGTGAAAAAGGCCACGCAGTAGCGCGCGGCGCGATCAATCATCATAGGCGAAGTCGCCCGCCCCCGCGGCGAAGTCTGGTGTGGTGACCGGCGCCACTACGGCTGTTCGGGGATCTGGCGGACGTGTCTCCTGGAAAATGATCTACCAGGGGGCCGGATCGTCGGTCCTCGCAAGGACGCAGGGAGCGTGGCCTGCTGCGCAGGCGAGCGACCGAGGACGTCGCGAGGGGCGAGGAGGCGGCCGCCTGGTTACTCCCACTCGATGGTTCCCGGGGGCTTCGACGTTATATCGAGCACCACCCGGTTGACCTCGCGCAGCTCGTTGATCATCCGCGACGCGATCCTCTCGAGCAGGTCGTAGGGCAGCCTGGCCCAGTCGGCCGTCATCGCGTCGTCGCTCGTCACCGCGCGCACGACGACGACGTATCCGTAGGTGCGCTCGTCTCCCTGTACGCCGACCGTGCGCACGTCTGGGAGCACGCAGAACGATTGCCAGAGCTCCCGGTACAGACCCGCTCTGCGGATCTCGTCCTGGAGGATGTGGTCTGCCTCGCGCAGAACGTCGAGGCGCTCCTTCGTGGCTTCCCCGCCGACGATCCTGATCGCAAGCCCGGGACCCGGGAAGGGCTGGCGCCAGACGAGCCGCTCGGGCAGTCCGAGCTCGGCCCCGACGGCGCGCACCTCGTCCTTGAACAGGGCCCTGAGAGGCTCGACCAGCTCGAACTGGAGATCGTCGGGCAGGCCGCCCACGTTGTGGTGGGACTTGATCGTCGCCGCTCCGGTTCCGCCGCCTGACTCGATCACATCCGAATAGAGCGTGCCCTGCACGAGAAACCGGACGCTGTCGTCGCCGTCGGCGAGCTTGGCGGCCTCCTCCTCGAAGACCCTGATGAACTCGGCGCCGATCGCCTTGCGCTTGGCCTCCGGATCGACGACCCCCTCGAGCTTGGCCAGGAACCGCGTGGCAGCGTCGACGGCGACGAGGGGGACCTTGAAGGTGTCGCGGAAGGTGGCGACCACCTGCTCTCCCTCTTCTTTGCGCATCAGCCCGTGGTCGACGAACACGCAGGTCAGGCGCTCGCCGACGGCGCGATGCACCAGCAGCGCCGCCACCGACGAGTCGACGCCGCCGGAGAGCCCGCAGATGACCCTGCCGTCGCCGACCTGTTCGCGAATCCGACTTATCTGGTCCTCGACGATCGAGGCCGCCGACCAGCTTGGCTCGCAGCCGCAGACCTCGGTCAGAAAGCGCGTGAGGATCTCCTGGCCGTAGGGGGTGTGCACCACCTCCGGGTGAAACTGGATCCCATAGATGTCACGCTCGCGATTCTCCACCGCCGCCACCGGCGAGGCGCTCGAGGAGGCCAGCGCGGTGAACCCCGGCGGCGGCTCGAAGACCGTGTCGCGATGTGACATCCAGCAGGTCTGCTCGCTCGGCATCCCCGCCATCAGCACGCCGGGCTCGGCGACGTGCAGGTCAGAGCGGCCGAACTCCCCCACCTCCGCCTCCTCGACGCGCCCGCCGAGCTCGTGCATCAGCAGCTGCATGCCGTAACAGATGCCCAGAACCGGCACGCCGAGCTCGAGCAGGCGCTCATCCAGGGCGGGAGCGCCCTCCGCATAAACCGAGGCGGGCCCGCCCGAGAGGATGATCCCGGAGGGCTTGCGGGCGACGATCTCCTCCAGCGAGACGTGATGCGGAAGAAGCTCGCTGAACACGCCGCAGTCGCGCACCCTGCGAGCGATCAGCTGCGAGTACTGACCGCCGTAGTCGAGGACCACGATCGTCTCGACGGCGGCGCGCGTGGCGTCACCAGCGCGGCTGTCGGCTGCGGTCAGAGGTGTTCCCGGCGAGGCCGGCAAGGACGCAGTGAGCGTCGCCTGCTGTGCAG
>JAOPZB010000243.1 GCA_025964355.1 Solirubrobacterales bacterium
GAGGTCAAGCTGATGCTGAACCTGGTCAAGCCACGCTACGTCATGCCGTTCCACGGAGATTTCAAGCGGCTGCGCATCCATGCGCAGCTCGCCGAGGCCGTGGGCGTCCACCCGCGTGACATCTTCCAGGGCGAGAACGGGCTGCCGCTGGAGATCAACGAGCGGGGCGCGCGCTTCGCCGAGCCCGAGCAGTCGGGCATGGTGTTCGTCGACGGCGTCGAGATCGGCGACATGGCCGACGTTGCGCTGCGCGACCGCAGGATGCTCTCCGCCGACGGGATCTTCATCGTTGTGGTCACGATCGCCGAGCAGGACGGCAGCTCGGTCGCCGCGCCCGAGGTGATCTTCCGGGGCGTCCCGTTCCTCGACGAAGCCGGCGAGCTGCTCGAGGAGATCCGCAGCACCGTCGACGACTCGCTGCGCCGTGCCGCGGCCGAGGAAATCCGCGAGGTCGACCTGCTGGGGCAGGTGCTGCACGACGACCTGGCGAAGCTAGTCTACGACCGTCTGAAGCGGCGGCCGATGGTCCTTCCCGTCGTCGTCGAGGTCTGAGTAGGCCGGCAGCCGCACGACGAAGCGCGCGCCGCGGTGCTCGTCGCCCTCATTGGTGCTCGGACGCTGCAGCGTCACGCTGCCGCCGTGCGACACGGCGACGGCCTGCACGATCGCGAGCCCGAGCCCGAAGGAGCCGCCGCGGTCGCCGGCGCCGCGCACGAAGCGCTCGAACAGCGTCGGCACGAGCTCGGGCGGGACGCCCGGGCCGTCGTCCTCGACCACGAGCTCCACCTGGCCGTCGGGGGTGGTCGTGGTGGAGACGTTGATCGCGGTGCCCGGTGGCGTGTGGCGCAGGGCATTCTCCAGCAGGTTGATCACCAGCCGATGCAGCTCGTCGTGTGCGGCCTCCACGACCGCCGGATGAACGTCCAGCGAGATCTCGTGCTCGGTGCTGACCGGACCTAGCTCGCCGGCCGCCTCCACCACCACCTGTGCCAGGTCGACCGGCTTACGCGGCACCACCCGCCCGACGTCGGTGCGCGCGAGCAGCAGCAGGTCGGCCACCAGCCTGCGCATGCGCTGTGAGGAGCGCAACGCCGAGCGGGCCGCGTCGCCGAGGTCGCCGGGCAGCTGGCCGGCCTCGGATCGGTCGGCGAGCAGCTCGAGGTTGGCCAGCACGCTCGTCAGCGGCGTTCGCAGCTCGTGGGAGGCGTCGGCGACGAACTGGCGCTGGCGGGCGAGCATCGATTCGGTCTCCTCGCGCGCGGCATCGAGCTCGCGGAGCATGCCGTCGAGGGTGCGGGCCAGCTCGGCGACCTCGTCGTCGGCGGCCGACTGCGGCAGGCGGCGAGAGGGGTCGCGTGTGCGGGCGATCTCGGCGGCGGCTGTGGTCAGCTCGGCGATCGGCGTCATCGCCCTGCGCGCGATCGCCATCCCGGCGAACAGGGCGAGGCCGGTCCCTGCCAGCACTCCGAGCAGCAGAAACAGCTCGACGCGCCCGACGGTGTCCTCGGTGTCCGATACGCGGCGGCCGTACTGGAGGATCACCCTGCCGATCTGCTCGCCGTTGGACAGGCGCACGACGGCGGGAACGCTGATCACGCGGTAGCCCTTGACCGTCGCCTCCGTCAGGCGCGGCGGTCCCAGCGCCGGCGCGTTGGCGGGCGCCTGAGCGACGACGCGTTCGCCGATCGAGAGGATCCGGATCACGCTGTGGTTGGCGGTGGATGCGAAGTCGCTCAGCGGCGGTTCGACCCTGAACGGGTCGATCGTGATGAGGAGCTGGGAGGGAAGCTGTTTGGCGACGTCTGCCACCTGTCGGTTGAAGTCCGCGCGGATGCGGTGCACGGTCAGCGAGCCGATCGCGACCGCGAAGGCGCAGAGGATCACGAACGTCAGCAGCGCCGAGACGCCCGCCAGGCGGACCCGGATCGGCAGCCGGTCGAAGCTGGCCGATATGCGCGCCGCCGTGAGTCGCAGCGCCGGCAGGGGCCTACGCACGAAGGACGTAGCCGGCTCCCCGGATCGTGTGCAGCAGGCGCGGCTCCCCTTCCGCCTCGAGCTTTCGACGGAGGTTGGAGACGAACACCTCGATCGTGTTCGTCGTCGAGAACGGGTCATAGCCCCAGACCTCGTCGAGCAGGCGCTGGCGCGAGATGACGATCCGCTCGTTGCGCATCAGGTACTCGAGCAGCTCGAACTCTCGCTGAGTCAGCTCGATCGAGCGCTCGCCGCGGGATACCTCGTGGGTGTCGGCGTTCAGCGACAGGTCGTTGACCCGCAGCGGCGCCGAGCCGCGCGGCGGGCGGCGGCGCAGCAGCGCACGCATGCGCGCGAGCAGCTCCTGACGCTCGAACGGCTTAACCAGATAGTCGTCGGCGCCGGCGTCCAACCCCTCGACGCGCGAGTCGAGCGCGTCGCGGGCCGTGAGGATCAGGATCGGGACGTCGTCCTCGGCGCGCAGCGAGCGGGCCACCTCGAGGCCGTCCACCTTGGGCAGCCCCAGGTCGAGGATCACGAGATCCGGGGCGAACGTGCGCCCCTGCTCGAGCGCCGCCTCGCCGTCGGCTGCCGAGCGCACCTCATACCCCTCCATGCGCAGGGAGCGCTGAAGTGCCTGTGCGATGTCCTCGTCGTCCTCGACGACCAGGACGCGTGGTGCGCGAGAGAAGTCGTTCATACGTCTTTATGTACAGATGGGGTGTAAAGCGATGGTAAGGCTCCGATGGAGGTTCCGGGCGGCTGATGTCGAAGTTGCGCGGGATGGCAAACACCCGCAAGCGCGCGTCCGCGCGCCAGTCCGCTGCGCCACGAGGCGGCCGCGCGCGCAAACGCTCCCGCCGGCGCCGCCGCCGCGGCCTGACCGGACTCGGGTTCTCGCTGCCGCGACGCCTTCCGCGGCTGCCGCAGCTCGATCAGCGCGAGCGCGACGTGATGGGGCTCGCGCTGCTGGCAGCAGGCGTCTTCATGGGATATGTGCTCTACGGGTCCGGCGGGCCGTCCGCCTCAGGCGGGCGCGCCGGACATGCGGTCGCGGTGGCGCTCGGTTGGACGCTGGGCAAAGCGCGCGTGCTGGCGCCCGTCGCGATCCTCGCGGGAGGGGGCGTGCTCCTGCTGCGCCCGCTGCTGCCGGCCCTGCGGCCGCTGCGCGCCGGCGCCGCCTGCCTGTTCGCCTCGATCACGCTGGCGCTCGCCGCCGGAACGCTCGGTATCAGCTCCGCGCCGGTGAGCGGCGGGGGGGAGTGGAGATCATCGTTCTTGCAGGCGCATGGCGGAGTCGTCGGCGAGGCCCTCTTCCAGCTGAGCCATCGCCTCGTGCAGGACGTCGGCGTGCAGATCCTCGTCGTGTTCTTGATGCTCGCAGGCTTGATCCTGCTCACCGGGGCATCGCTCGCGAGCGGGCTGCGCGCGACCGGGAGCGGCCTGATCGACACGACCCGCGTGCTGCGATCGCTGGGCGAGCGCAGGCCGGCCGCCGGCGAGGCGGACGGACCGTGGCCCGAGGACCTCGAGAGCGAGGACTATCCGCCCGACGGGGTGGGAGCAGTCCGTCCTCCCGAGCCGGCCTCGGCCGAGCTCGTCGTTCGCGCGACGCACGTCGAGGGGCCCTCGCAGGACTGGATGCAGGACGGCATGCCAGCCGGCGCGCCGCCAGAAGCGGGCGAGGTCGCGGCCGCGCGCGTGAGCCCGCGCTCGAAACCGAGCAGCGAGGCTGTCGAAGACGGGGAGGAGCAGGAGATCGCCGGCGTCGCCCGCGCCGAGGCCGGGACGCTCACTCCTCGTGGCAGGCTGCGCGACGCGGTCACCGACGACCCGGCCTTCGATTGGGACGTGCCGGATGCGGCGAAGCTGCTCACGCGCTCCTCCACCGAGCAGTCGCGCCCCGACACCGCCGGGCAGGAGCGAATCGCGACGAGCCTCGTCGAGGCGCTTGGGCACTTCGGCGTGCAGGCGAAGGTGATCGGGACGGTCGCCGGCCCGCACATCACGCGTTATGAGCTGCGCCTCGCGCCCGGCACGAAGGTCGGCAAGGTGGCCCAGCTCAAGGATGACCTCGCGTATGCGCTCGCGGCCACCGACATCCGGATCCTCGCGCCGATACCCGGCAAGCAGGCGGTCGGCGTGGAGGTTCCCAACGCGCACCGGCGGATCGTGCGGTTGGGCGACGTCTTCCAGGAGCCTCCGAAGGACTGGTCGCCGCTGACGGTCTGGCTCGGCAAGGACGTGGCCGGCAAGGCGATCGGCGCGGACCTCGCCAAGATGCCCCATCTGCTCGTCGCCGGGACGACAGGTGCCGGGAAGTCGGGGGCGATCAACGCGATGCTCTCGAGCGTTCTGCTGCGCGCCACCCCGCATCAGGTCCGCCTGGTTCTCGTGGACCCAAAGCAGGTGGAGCTCAACCACTACGAGTCTATCCCGCACCTGCTCACGCCGGTGATTACGAGTCCGCGCATGGCCGCGAACGCGCTGCAGAACCTCGTCAAGGAGATGGAGCAGCGCTACGGGATCATGTCGCTGGCGCGCACGCGCGGTCTGATCGAGCTGAACGCCGCGCGCGCCAAGCGCGGCGAAGCGCCGCTGCCATACATCCTGTGCGTGATCGACGAGCTCGCCGACCTGATGATGGTCGCGCCGGCCGACGTAGAGGACTCGATCATCCGCCTGGCGCAGAAGGCGCGCGCCGTCGGGATCCACCTCGTGCTCGCGACGCAGAGTCCGCGTGTGGACGTGATCACGGGGATGATCAAGGCGAACGTGCCGTCGCGGATCGCGTTCGCCGTCTCATCGCAGACCGACTCGCGCGTGATCCTCGACCAGAACGGCGCCGAGTCGCTGCTCGGTCAGGGAGACCTGCTGTTCAGCCCGGTCGGCACCTCGCGCTTGCAGCGCATCCAGGGCGCGTACATCGACGAGTCGCAGATCGAGAAGCTGACCGACCTCTGGCGCCGCCAGGGGGAGCCGGAGCTGCGCGAGGAGCTGCTCGACGAGGTCGAGGTGGAGAAGCCCGAGGGCGGCTCCGACGAGTTCGACCCCGACGAGGATCCGCTGCTCACCGACGCGATCGTCCTGGTCGTGGAGATGCAGACGGCGTCGACGTCGATGCTCCAGCGCCGTCTGCGACTCGGATACACCCGGGCCGGGCGCATGATCGACATGCTCGAGCGGCGCGGCGTGATCTCGGGCTACGAGGGCTCCAAGCCGAGACAGGTCCTGGTGACCGAGGCCGATCTGCCGCGGGTGCTCGCGGGATTGGAATCCTCGCCCGCCGAGTCTGCGGCGACCGTCAACGACTAGCCTCTTGGCTGAAATGCCGGAGATCGGAGCAACGCTGCGCGAGGCACGCATGCGCGAGCGCATCGACGTGTCGGAGATCGAGGCCCAGACGAAGATCCGGGCCAAGTACCTGCGCGCGCTCGAGAACGAAGAGTGGGGGCTGCTTCCGGGGCCCACTTTCGTGAAGAGCTTCCTGCGGACGTACGCGCAGGCGCTCGGACTCGATGGACGGGCGCTGGTCGAGGAATACCGCCTGCACCACGAGCGTCCGAGCGAGGGCGCGCCCGAGCCGATCGTCGCGGGGCCGCGGGGGCCGCGCGGCCGCCTTCCGGGCGGCAACGGGCCCTCCCGCCGCTACGTGATCGCCGTGGGCGCGATCGGGTCGCTGATCGTGTTGTTGATCGTGCTGCTCCTGGTCGGCGGCGGCTCCTCGGGACCGACGACGAGCACGGCCACTACAGCGACCAAGAAACACGCCGCCAAAGCGCGTCATCCGGCCGGCAAATCGGTCGCGCGCGGCACGCTTGCGCCGGTCGTGACGCTCGCCCTGTCGCCGAGCGCCGTCGTGTACGTGTGCCTGATCGGTGACAACGAACGCAAGCTGATCCCCGGCCTCGAACTGCAGCCGGGCGAAACGACGCCGACCTACCATGCGCGACGCTTCAAGATCACCCTCGGGAACAGCTCGCTGAAGATGATCGTCGACGGACAGGCCCGCACCGTGCCGCCGTCCAGCCAGGCGATCGGCTATTCGATCACCAAGGCGCGCGGTCGCCAGCGCCTTGCCGCCGGCCAGCTGCCGACCTGCAAGTGAGCGCGTGAGCACACGCGCCGGGATAGTCGTCACGGGCACGGAGGTCCTGACGGGGCGGGTCAGCGATCGCAACGGGCCGTGGCTGGCCGAGCGCCTGCGCGAGCTGGGCGTGGATCTGGCGTATACGGCGATCGTCGGCGATCGCCCCCACGACATGGAGGCGGCGCTGCGATTCATGGCCGGCCAGGGAATCGGGCTTCTGCTGACCAGCGGCGGTCTCGGCCCCACGGCGGACGACATCACGGCCGAGGTGGTCGGGCGCTTCCAGGGTCGCGAGATGGTGCTCGACGAGGGGCTCGCGGAGCGAATCGCCGAGATCGTCAGGCCGCTGCTCAAACGCTGGCCGGACGTCGACCGGGAGGCGATTGCAGCCGCCAATCGAAAGCAGGCGACGATCCCCGCCGGCGCGACGGTCCTGGAGCCGGTGGGGACGGCCCCGGGGCTCGTGGTCCCGCCGCTTGACGACGGCGGTCCGACGGTGGTGGTTCTGCCGGGTCCTCCGCGCGAGCTGCAGCCGATGTGGCGCAACGCGATCGAGACCGACGCGCTGCGGGCCGCGCTGAGCGGAGCCACCGTTTATCGCCAGCGGACGTTGCGGCTGTTCGGCATCCCGGAGTCCGAGATCGCCGAGACCTTGAGGGTCGCCGAGCGCGAGGGCGTGGACCTCTCGGCGCTGGAGGTTACGACCTGCCTCAAACGCGGCGAGGTGGAGGTCGTGACGCGCTACGAGCCAGAGGCCGAGCAGGACTATCGGGCCTTCGAGGAGCTGGTCGCCGGGCGCCACCGCGAGACGCTGTTCTCACGCGACGGCAGCACGGTGGACGAGCAGGTCGCGGCGCTCTTACGAGGATCCCACCCACCCGCCGACCCGCCCGACGGCTCGCGCCCGCCGCGGACGATCGCCGCCGCCGAGTCGTGCACCGGCGGCCTGCTGGCCGCGAGGCTGACCGAGCTGGCCGGCGCATCGGATTACTTCAAGGGCGCCATCGTCGCCTATTCCGACGAGGCCAAGGTCGAGCTGGCTGACGTGGCGCCGGAGCTCATCGAGACGCACGGCGCCGTGTCGGGGGAGGTATCGGCTGCGCTCGCCAACGGGGCGAGATCGCGCTTGCATGCCGATGTCGGGGTCGGGATAACGGGGGTGGCCGGGCCCGGCGGCGGCAGTGTGGAGAAGCCCGTGGGGTTGGTGTGGCTCAGCGTGGTCGTCACCGACCGCGAGCCGGTGACGCGCTCGGTCAACCTGCCGGGCGGGAGGGCCGACGTCCGCGACCGGGCGACGACCGTGGCGATGCACCTGATCCGCCGGGCGCTGAGCGCCGCCTGAGCAGCATCTCGGCGAGCTCTGCCACACGTCTGCAGGCAACGGGGCGACGCTAGCCTGCGGCTATGGCACGAGGTGCCTCAGCTCGGCTGTTCGTGGCGGTGGACCCCCCGGTGGACGTGCGCGAGGAGCTGGCGGAATGGGCGCGGCAGGCCGTGGCCGATCGGACGGCGTGGACCGTGGGGCGACCGCGACGCCCGCACCGGCCTCCCCGGCTGCTGAAGGCCGACACGCTGCACCTGACCCTGTGCTTCCTCGGCAGCCGCCCCGTCGCCGAGATCCCGGCGCTGAGCTCCGCGCTGAGCCTATGCGCCGAGCAGGGCGCAGAGCTGATCGTCGGCGCGCCGCTGTGGCTGCCCCCCCGGCGGCCGCGCGCGCTCGCTGTCGAGATCCGCGACCCCAGCGGTGCGCTGGCCGAGCTGCACGCGAGCCTGAGGAGCCTTCTCTCGCAGGCGAGCGCCTGGGAGCCCGAGCGGAGGCGCTTCAGGCCCCACATAACGGTCGTGCGCATGCGCGACGGCGCCGCGCCGGCCCTTGACGACCAGGGGCAGTCGCTGCTGCCGGCGACGCCTCAGCTGCGCTTCACGCCGGCGGAGGCGGTCCTGTACCGCTCGCTCCCGACGACGGGCGCCACAAAGTACGACGCGCTCGCGGCCTGCGAGCTGCGGGGAACCGGTAGCTGACGCGCGACGGCCGCCGATTCGCCGGATTCTTCGGCGGGCGCCGCGCAGGGGAGCACCGGATCGCCGCTCTGGGCACCGCTCGAGCCCGCTTCACATCCTTCTTCGCCAGATTCTTCGCACGCGGGTAGCGAGGCGCTGGCGCTGCTCGAAGCACCTGCGCCGGCGCACGCCGGTTCGCCGGGTTCGGCCGAGCAGGTGGATCCGGCTTGGCAGCTTTCTTCACCAGAGCCGGGGGTTCCCGCCAGCACGGCTGAGCAGAGCAGCGTGGAGCCGTCATCGGAGAGGGCCAGCGTCGAGCCGGCTTCACAGCGCGGTTCGCTGCCGTCTTCGCATTCGAAGACTTCGTCTGCGACGCGCCGCGGCTCGCCTGCGTCCTCGCAGCTGGCCGGCGCCTTCTTCGAGGACGCTTTGGTGGTGGCGACGGCAGTCGCGCCGGTCGTGACCTTGCCGCGGGCGCGTTTGGCGTTGCCGTGCTTGGCCGGGCGGTGCGAGTGAGCCCTCGGTTTGCGCCGCGACTTGGCGCAGGCGCGGTGGCCGTGCACCGTGCGGGAAGTCGAGGAGTGCCGGCAGGTCGAGCTGCGCGCGCGGGCCAGCGCCTGGGGAGGCGCCCCGAAGGTGAGCGCGATCACGGCCAGCGACGCGGCGAGGGCGAGCACGGCGCCAAGATGACGCAGGGGGCGGTGAATGGAGGAACTTGGGTGCAAGGGGCGTGAGAAGGGGGTTGACGGCTTGCGCTGTCATCGTCGCCGCCGGGCGACACGGGAGCCGGGCAGCGATATTTGGACGAAGTGCCTGCAAAGCGACGCCGTTGAGGCGGCGGCGCTACGAACAACTGTTCCGTCCGCGGCGACCCCTAGATTGCTGCGTTCCATTTCGAACGG
>JAOPZB010000098.1 GCA_025964355.1 Solirubrobacterales bacterium
AGCGCCGCGCCGCGCTGGTAGCCGATCTGCAGCAACGAGGTGCCCAGGAGATAGCCGAAGATCGCCGCGATCGCGAACAGCGCCCGCACCCCACCGTGCGTGGCGAGCTTCGTCGAGATGTCGCCGCACGAGAACAGCAGCCCGCCCGCGATCCCGTCGGCGGCGCCCCCGCCGACGAACGCCCGGCCCACCGTCAGGACGAGCACGGCTGCTGCGCACGTGGCGCCGAGCCACAGCCCGATCTCCACCAGGGACCCTGGGCTGCTCTGATCGCCGCCCCCGATCAGCGACAGCGACAGGAACAGGAGTCCGGCGACCGACACGCCCGCACCCATGCTCTCCCTGCGTGTCAGCCGCCGGTGGGCAAGCCGCGCCGTGGCGACGGCGAGGATTCCGATCCCGCCGGCCGAGACGCTCTGCACGAGCGCGAGCGGCGCGAGGGCAAGCGCGACCACGTAGAGGGCGAATCCCCCCGACTCCATGGCGAAGCCGGTCAACCACGCGCGACTGCCGAGCAGCAGCCGAAGCGACCGCACCGGATTGCGCAGCGACAGCTCAGGCAGGCCGGTGACGGCATCGTGCTCGCGCAGATAGGCGAGGCTGATCAGCGTCGCCGATGCGAACGCGACGACGAGCGCCAGCGCCGTTCTGAGATGAACAGATGACGCGGCCGCCAGCGATTGCATCCGCTTACTGAACCGCAACCTGGCTTCGCGTGACGGCCGGTCGCGCGCGCCTCGGCTGCCGTCCCCGAGATTCCGTCATGCGCCGCTGGTACTCGTTGTGGTCTCACAACGCGCTCGCGAGAGCCACGCTCGGAGAGAGGAAGCACGGCGATGACGCAGGACGACAACGGCGTAGCACCGGCGAAATGGCGCATCCAGATCCTCTCGCGCCCGCCGCAGCTCATCCGCATGGGTGAGGAGATCCCGCAGGAAGGCTGGGCGATCCAGGAAGAGACCTCGGTGTTCAAGGACGGCAGGGCCGTCGGCCTGTACGGCAGCCTCACCGCCAGGCCGAGCGCAGGCAACTGGAACCTGCGCTACGAGTGGATCGGCGAGAGCCCGGGCGCGCGCGAGCTGCTGGCGTGAATGCCAGGCGCTGTGATCTTCGATCTCGACGGCGTGCTGATCGAGTCGGAGGTCGTCTGGGACGAGGCCCGCAGAGACCTGGTCGAGAAGGCCGGTGGAACCTGGCTGGCTGACGCGCAGCAGGTGATGATGGGAATGAGCTCGGTGGAGTGGTCGCGCTACATGCACGACGACCTCGGCGTCCAGCTCAGCCCGGAGGAGATCTCGGCGGTCGTCGTGAGGAGCGTGGAACATGTCTACCGCGAACGGCTGCCGCTCATACCGGGTGCCCGTGAGGCCGTCACCGCGCTGGCCGCTCGCTGGCCGCTGGGGATCGCCTCCTCGGCGAATCGACAGGTCATCGCCCTCGTGCTGGAGCTCGCCGATCTCGCGGACTACTTTGCGGTATCCGTCTCCTCCGAAGAGGTGAGCCGCGGAAAGCCCGCGCCGGACGTCTACCTCGAGGCCGCCAGGAGACTCGTGCGTGAGCCGCCGAGCTGTGTCGCGGTCGAGGACTCGGCCAACGGCATCCGCGCCGCCGCGAACGCCGGCATGAGCGTGATCGCCGTCCCCAATCGGGCATTCGCACCCGTCGCCGACGCGCTGGCGCGCGCCGACGTCGTGCTGCCCTCGATCGAGGACCTCGACGTCGAGGTAGTTGCGGCGCTCGGTCGCTAGCTCGCAGCCGCCGGGGAGGCGTGAGGAGCGCCCCATCTGTCCGACGTGCCATCCTGGATGTACGGCAGATCGTCGGCCGCGGGAGCGGCCGACGATTGGATCAATTCCAGGGAGGGAGCAGCATGAGCAATCGAGAAGAGCCGGCCGCCGCGGCGCCTGCCGGGCCGGGCGTGGCCGAGACGGTCCCCATCGAGCACGAGACGCGCGAGCGGCTCGTGCGCATGCTGATCGTCGCCCTGCCGCTCGCCGCGATCGCGTCGGCCGGGTGGCTGGCATGGGGCGGCACCCTGCACTGGCAGGACCTGCTCGTGCTGGCGATCGTCTACGCGCTGTCGGGCGCCGGCGTCACCGTCGGCTACCACCGCCTTTTCACGCATCGCAGCTTCAAGACCTCGCGCGTCGTGCGCCTCCTGTTCGCCGTCCTCGGCTCGATGGCCGTCGAGGGCTCGGTCGTGGAGTGGGTCGCGACCCACCGCCGCCACCACGACTTCTCCGACCGGCCCGGCGACCCGCACAGCCCGCACGCCGAGCATGCGCCCGGCTGGCGCGGCGCCATTAGCGGGCTCATGCACGCCCATATCGGCTGGATGTTCCGCGGCAAGGACATGGCCAATCCCGGGCGCTACGCCCGGGACCTGATCGACGACCGCGACCTGCGCTTCGTCAGCCGCACGTTCCCGCTCTGGGCGCTGGTCGGCCTGGTGCTGCCCTTCGGCCTGGGGTTCATGCTCACGGGCTCGGTGATCGGTGGCCTGACGGGCCTACTCTGGGGCGGCGCCGTGCGGATCTTCCTGCTGCACCACGCGACCTTCAGCATCAATTCGCTGTGTCACTTCTTCGGCCGCACGCCGTTCGGAACGGGCGACGAGTCGCGCAACCTGGCGTGGCTCGCCCCGATCACGTTCGGCGAGGCCTGGCATAACAACCATCACGCCTTTCCCACGTCCGCTCGGCACGGGCTTGGCCGCTGGCAGCTCGACCCCGGCGCCTGGTTGATCGCCCTGCTCGAGCGCTCGCACCTCGTCTGGGACGTGGTGCGCATCTCGCCAGAGCGCCAGAGCGCCAAGCGGGTTCTCGCGCCGTAGGCGATGGGCCCTGGCGAGATCACGATTCGCTGGTCCACCGGGCCCGAGGACGTTCGCGCGGCGCTCGCGATCAGAGACCGTGTGTTCTGCGGCGAACAGGGCGTCCCGCGCTCGGAGGAGGTAGACGAGCTCGACGAGCTCGCGCTGCATCTCGTCGCGATCGAGCCCGGAGGCGAACGTCCCATCGCCACGTTGAGGGTGCTGCTGGCAGATGGCACGGCGAAGGTCGGGCGGGTGGCCGTCGAACGCGACTGGCGCCGGCGGGGGGTCGCGTCGCGGATGCTCGACATGGCCCTCGCGGCTGCACGAGAGCGGGGCTGCCGCGAGGCGCGTCTGGCCGCCCAGATGCAGGCGACAGGACTCTACGAACGCGCCGGCTTCAGCGTCGAGTCAGATCCCTTCCAGGAGGCGGGGATAGCGCACGTCTGGATGGGGCGCTCGCTCGCATAGCATCCGGTTTCAGCGTCGCGAAACCGGACAGTGACATCTGAGGGGTGCGAATGATCAAAGAGGCGAGCAATCGCGAGCCGCGCGCTGTCAGATCCACCGAGGACCGGCCGCCAGATTGGGCGGTGAGTGCCGGGTTCGGCGATCGCCACGACGCCGGCAGGCGGCTCGCAGGGGTGCTGGAGCGCTTTCGCGCTGAGATGCCGATCGTGATCGGCATCCCGCGCGGCGGCGTCCCGGTCGCGGCCGAGGTCGCCCGGCGGCTCGCATCGCCCCTCGACGTCGCCGTGGTGCGCAAGGTCGGGGCGCCTCAGAACCGCGAGTACGCGGTCGGGGCCGTCGCCGAGGGGGGCGTGCACGTGGTCAGCCAACGGGCCGCGCGGTCGCTGGGTCTGTGCGAGGGGGACCTGCAGGGGCTGTTCGCGCTCCACGACCAGCAGCTCGAGGAACGCCTGCTCCGATATCGCCGCAACCGTGACCCGATCGACATCGCTGGGCGCAGCGTGATCCTGGTCGACGACGGCCTCGCCACGGGTCGCTCGGCGCGAGCCGCGCTGCGCTCACTGCGCATGCGCGGGGCCGTCCGGTTGATCCTCGCCGTGCCCGTCGCCACCACCGCGGCCGTGCACGCCCTCGGCGACGAGGCGGACGAGATCGTCTGCGTGGACATGCCGCCGCGGCTGTGGGCCGTCGGCCAGTGGTATGAGGACTTCTCACCGACCGCCGACGACGAGGTCGCGCGCCTGCTGGCAGAGAACGTTCGGGAGCCCGTCCCGCCCAACGGCGGCTCGGCCCCGCGCGTGGAGCAGGTCGCGATCCCCAGCGGCCGCGACGTGTCACTGCCCGGCGAGCTCAGCATGCCCCAGCGGCCGCGCGGTCTCGTGGCATTCGCCCACGGCAGCGGCTCGAGCCGGCTAAGCCCCCGCAATCGGGCGTTGGCCGAGTCCTTGCAGCACGCCGGCTACGCGACGTTGCTGTTTGACCTGCTCACCCCGACCGAGGAGCGTGACCG
>JAOPZB010000019.1 GCA_025964355.1 Solirubrobacterales bacterium
GATCGTGCCCTCGTATCGGTTGCGATGCGCGCCGCGGCGAAGAGGGGCAAGTCCCGCGCGGGCCAGGGCACCGGCCGCCTCAGGTCTGCGCCGATGCGTGTCCGTATCTCCTTGTGACCGGCTGAGCTTTGCCCGCCGGGCGCTGCTGCTCGCGTTCTTGAATCTTCAAGCTGAGTGAGCGCCTGACGCGCTCCAGCGCGTCCGCATGGACCTGACAGAAGCCGTTGCGCGAGGGCACGCCCTCGGCTCCACAGCGCGGGAGACTGCATGTGGCCATGGGTCGCCGTTACCCGTTCTTGCGCTCTTTACGACAATGTCCACGGCATGCGCAGGCTGATCTACTCGATGGGAGTCTCACTCGACGGCTACATCGCGGGCCCCGGCGGCGAGATCGACTGGTCGGCGCCGGACGAGGAGCTGCATCGCTTCCACAACCAGCAGGCGCGCGAGGTTGGCGCGCAGCTCTACGGACGGCGCCTCTACGAGGCGATGGCGCCGTGGGAGGGCGCTCACGAGAGGCCGGCGGCTGCCGAACAGGAGCTCGAGTTCGCCAGCATCTGGAAAGAGACGCCGAAGATCGTGTTCTCCACGACACTCGAGAAGGTCGAGGGGAACGCCAGGCTGGTCAGCGACGGAGCCGCCGACGAGGTCATCAAGCTCAAGCGGCAAGCGGGACGTGATCTCGCCGTCGGCGGCGCCGGTCTGGCCTCGACGTTCGTGAAGCTCGGCCTGATCGACGAGTACCGGCTCTTCATCAGCCCGGTGATACTCGGCGCTGGCACGCCCTACCTCCCGGCGCTCGAGGAGAGGATCAATCTGGAGCTGATCGAGAGCCGGACGTTCGGCTCTCGCGTTGTCTATCTTCGCTACCGGGCGGTGTGAGAGAGCCCGGCGCGGTCCGCCAGCAACCAGGTAGCTTTTGTCCGAACCGGGGACCTGGCCGGGTTGGCGCCAAGCGGGTTTTTAGCCCCAGCGGAGTGGGTTCGACTCCCACCAGGTCCACTCCGGCCGCGCTGACCGGAAGGCCCTAGAATCCCGCCTGCGCGGCGGTAGCTCAGTTGGTAGAGCGCAAGCTTCCCAAGCTTGAGGTCGCGGGTTCGAGACCCGTTCGCCGCTTGAAAGCCCAGAGGGATCCGGCCGTGTCTGCCACCTGCCGCCCCACCTCTCGGGCGGGGGCCGGGCGGTCGCAGGTTCAAATCCTGTTGGGAGAGAGCGAGCCGAGCCTCTAACGTTGCGGCCTCGATGAGCGAGACCGACCCGATCGGCGCCGCGCCGGCCCGCCCTCCCGTCGCCGGCGAGAGCGACGTCACCTTCCCGCGCCTGACCGAGGCGCAGATGGCGACGATGGAAGCCGCCGGGCGGCGCGAGCAGGTGAGCGCCGGGCAGATCCTCTTCTCCCCGGGCGACCTCGACTTCGACCTGATCGTCGTCGCCAGTGGCTGCGTCGAGATCATCGACGCCTACGGCACTCCCAGCGAGCGTGTCATCGTCAGCTACGGCCCGCGCCAGTTCGCCGGCGAGCTGAACCTGATCACTCTCGAACCGACGCTGCTGACCGCGCGCGTCGCGGCCGCGGGCGAGGCGATCTTCGTCAGCCGCGAGGCGCTACGCGCCGTCATCTCCCACGACACCCGGCTTGGCGACATGATCATGAACGCCCTGGTCGGCCGGCGGGCGATCATCATCGAAGCCGAAAGCGGTGCCCGGCTGATCGGCCACGGCGGCGACCCGGGGACGCGCGAGCTGCGCGAGTTCCTCACCCGCAACCGGGTGTCGCACCGCTTCATCGACCTCGACGGCTCCGACCTGACGGCGCCGACGCCCGACGGCCGGCTGCTCGCCGAGGACGACCTGCCGCTGCTGATCGGGGGCGACAAGATCCTGCGCGCGCCGACGGTCCTCGAGGCGGCGACCGCCCTCAACCTGCGTGCCCCCAACAAGACGGCGAAAAACGCCTGGGACACGCTGATCGTCGGCGGCGGCCCGGGCGGTCTCGGCGCCGCCGTCTACGCGGCGACCGAGGGGCTCTCGACGATGATGATCGACTCGACCGCGCTCGGCGGCCAGGCGAGCACCTCGTCGCGGATCGAGAACTACCTCGGCTTCCCGGCCGGGATCTCCGGCTCCGAGCTGGCCGAGCGGGCGATCGCCCAGGCGCGCCGCTTCGGCCTGCGCACCGCGGTCCCCGAGCGCGCCCTCAGCCTTCGCCACGAAGACGGTCGCTACGTCGTCGCGCTCGACAGCGGCGACGAACTGGCGGCGCGCACCGTCGTCCTCGCCACCGGCGCCAGCTACCGCCAGCTGCCGGTCGACGGCCGCCCGGAGCTGAACGGGGCGGGGCTCTTCTACGCGGCGACGCTGGTCGAGGCGCGGATGTGCGGGAGCGGGGCGGTGGCGGTGGTCGGCGGCGGCAACTCGGCCGGCCAGGCCTCGATCTTCCTCTCCGGCACCGCCGAAAAGGTCTTCCTGCTGCTGCGCGGCGGCGACCTCGGCGCCTCGATGTCGCAGTACCTGGTCGACAAGATCGAAGCGATCGAGAACATCGACGTGCTCCGCCACACCGAGGTCCGCGAGATCCACGGCGATGCCGTCCTCGTCGGGCTGACGGTGGAGGAGACGCGCGCCGGCGAGCGCCGTGACCTCGACGTCGGCGGCCTCTTCATCTTCATCGGTGCCGATCCCTGCACCGAATGGCTCGACGGCCAACTGGCCAAGGACGACGACGGCTTCCTGCTCACCGGCGGCGACCTCGACGTCACCCACCTCGACGTCGACCCGATCAACGGCGGTCGCCCGCCGATGCCGCTGGAGACGAGCCTGCCCGGCGTCTTCGCCGTCGGCGACGGCCGCACCGGCTCGATCAAGCGCATCGCCTCGGCGGTGGGGGAGGGCTCGATGTCCGTGCGCCTCGTCCACCAGTACCTGGCGAGCCAGGCGGCCCTCGGCCGCTCCTAGGTTCTCGGCCGCGTCCGTCGCCCGCGCCGCCCGGCGCGGCGACCGACCCCGGACGCAGAACGACCCCGAGAGGGTGGGCCCGGGGTCTGCCCGCGGTCGGCGTCGAGTCCGAAGGACGTCGCCACGGAGGTGAAGAACGTCACGCGCCGACTTACCGCTCTGACCGCGGCCGGGGTCATCGCGTGAACGTGAGGTGCGTGACGCCGCTGGGCGTCGAGACCGCCTCGATGGCGTAGTCCGCCTCGAGCGCTTCGAGGCCGTCCCACAGCCGCACCCCGCGGCCGAGCACGATCGGTACCTGGACCAGGTGGATGTGGTCGACGAGGCCCGCCGCGATGAAGTCGCGCGCAATGGTCGGCCCACCGCCGATGCGCACGTCCTGCCCGCTTGCCGCCTCGCGGGCGACGTCAAGCGCCTCGGCCGGTGAGGCGTCGAGGAAGTGGAAGGTGGTGCCGCCCTCCATCTCGATCGGGGGACCCGGCCGATGGGTGAGCACGAACGTCGGCGTGTGGAAGGGCGGGTTCGGGCCCCACCACCCTCTCCAGTCGGCGTCGTCCTGCCAGCCCGGCGGACCGAACTTCCCCGCACCCATGATCTCGGCGCCGATCCCAGGCTCGTGCTGCTGGGCGAG
>JAOPZB010000104.1 GCA_025964355.1 Solirubrobacterales bacterium
GTCGTCACTTCATCCGTGGCAGCTGTTCGCAATGCGGGCCCCGACGTCTCGGACCGCCGCGAGCTCACGGAGGCGGACTGGACGGATCCCGACAATCCCCACCTGACGCCGTACACGCGATCAAAGACGATCGCCGAGCGCGCCGCGTGGGACTACATGCGTTCGCAGCGAGCGGAGGATCGGCTGGTCACCGTGCAGCCAGGGGCGATCATCGGACCCGTGCTGGGCCAGGGCCGTTCGTACTCGCTCCAGGCCGTCGAGCGGATGCTCACCGGGCGTATGCCGGGACTGCCGCGGCTCGGCTTCAGCTTTATCGACGTGCGTGACGTGGCCGCGCTCGAGGTCGGCGCGATGACCGCCGCAGAGGCGGCAGGGCAGCGGCTGATCGCTGCGGATTCGTTCCTGTGGTTCACGGACGTGGCGGCGATCCTGCGTGAGCAACTCGGATCCGACGCGCGCAAGGTGCCGCGGCGCAAGGTCCCTGACGTGTTCGTGCGCCTGATGGCGCTGTTCGATCCCGAGGTCCGCTCTGTCGTTGGCGAGCTGGGCCAGAAGACGACCTACTCGACCGAGAACGCCAGACGACGCGTCGGATGGACGCCGCGCCCGATCGAGGAGACGATCGTCGACTGTGCCCGGAGCCTCTTGCGACCGGGCACGCCGCTTGCACCCGCGCGCACTGTCTAGCGTCAAGGCGGACGCCATGTCGGCTGACAACGTCGAGCTGGTCGGGTCGCTCCAACCCGGCCCGCCGAAGGACTCGCGTCGGTGGAGTCGCTCGAGTGGCTCAGCCTGCCGTTTAAACGAAGAGACGAGACGTTTGGCGCCGGTGCGGCCGTCGTCTTGGTCGGAATCTGCCGAACCTATGCGATATCGCGCGATGAGTGTCGTGCCGACCAAGTTGGTGTGTGCCTTAGTCGGATGCGGCGTCCTGTCAGTCGAAGTCTGAGCGTGCGGTTCGCGCGTATTTTGGATACCGTTGGTGGCAGTGGGGGAACTAGGCATAGAGCCGCCGGACAGGCGACCCGCGGGGTGGGAGTTGGCCGGCGAGCAAGCCGCCCTGGCGCACGAGGCGCTCACCCTGAGCACGGCGTGCGCGTGCGGTCACACTCGCAAAGACCATTGCGGGCTGCGCATCGAGGTCAACGGGCGGTGTCTGCAGTGCGACTGCGGGGAGTTCGCGCGAGCACCTGTCGTGTCGGAATCACCTGAGCAGGTGATGGAGCAGATCCGCGCGCGGCTCGATGAGGTGGACCGCCTGCGGGAGAGCGTGGCCGGGTTGTGCGCTGAGCTGAGCCATGAGACGGGCAACGGCCACGGCATGCGTAAGCACTAGCCGCGTGTAGTGAGCTTTGCCAGCCCGGGCACTCCGGTCAGGGAGCGAGGTCCGTCTCGACCTCGAAGCAGCGCTCCACGGGCAGCCCGAGAGCCTCGGCGTGAGCCAGCACGCTCTCCCGATCCGGCGACTCGTAGACGCAAAAGGCCTTCAGACCATCATCGGTGCGAACGACGTGCGTGTGCTCCCACTCAATTTGCGGAAAGCGCGCGAGCCTGATCTCCGTTGAGTGGGCGGCGATCCCGTCGAGGTCCTCGCGGGTGACGTCACCGATGGTCCGCTCCAGC
This sequence comes from Solirubrobacterales bacterium, assembly GCA_025964355.1. Lineage (GTDB taxonomy): Bacteria > Actinomycetota > Thermoleophilia > Solirubrobacterales > Solirubrobacteraceae > Palsa-744. The sequence continues at coordinate 1,624 of JAOPZB010000104.1, forward strand.
AGATATCTGGCCATGAGCCCAGTGTCTCATACAGCTGCACGCCTCCGAGTAAGATCGCCGGACCGCGTGAGCCTTGCAATCCGCCTATTCGGCACGCCGCAGATTGAGCGGGGCGGGGTCGCCGCGCCGCCCCCGCGCGGGCGCAAGACGTGGGCATTGCTGGCCTACCTGCTGCTATGCGAGGCGCTGCCCCCGCGCAGCCGCGTCGCCTCGCTGCTGTTCTCGGAGGCGGATGACCCGCTCGGGGCCCTGCGCTGGAGCCTGGCCGATCTGCGTCGGACGCTCGGCGCTGGCGCTGCGGTCGCCGGCGACCCACTCCAGCTGCGGCTCGCGGATCGCACGTCGGTGGACGTTGCCCTACTCACGGCTCCCGGCGATCAGGTCGCATTCAGGTACATCGAGGGCGAGCTGCTCGAGGGCATCACGTTCCCCTCGAGCCCCGGATTTGAGTCCTGGCTCGGGGTTATGCGACGGCATCTGGACGGCGCGAACCGCGCGCTGGCCCACGACGAGGCGCTGGCGCGGCTGGCGGCGGGCGACACGGGCCGCGCCACCGAGCTGGCCGCCCAGCTTGTCTCACACGACCCGCTCGATCAGGCCGGCCAAGAGCTGCTGATCCGCTGCCTGGCCCGGTCTGGCCGGCAGCAGGCGGCCGAAGGACAGCTGGCGGAGTGCGAGGCGCTGTTCAAACGTGAGTTGGGCCTCGCCCCGGGTCCGGAGCTGAAAAATGCGGCGGGGGACACCGACCGCACCGCGGCGGAAGTGGTCGGCGACAGCGATGTCGCCCTCGGCCAGCTCGACGCCGGACGCGCGGCGCTCGACGCAGGCACCGTCGAGCCCGGCGTGCAGATCCTCCGTCAGGCGTGCGCCGAGGCGGCCGCCAGCGGAGACGCTGCGGTGGAGGCACGGTCTCTTGCCGCGCTTGGCTCGGCGCTCGTCCACGCGGTGCGCGGCCGCGACGAGGAGGGTGCCCTGCGCCTGCACGAAGCGCTCCGGCTTGCCGAGGGATGCGACGAGCGGGCGGCTGCCGCGGCGGCGTGCCGGGAGCTTGGTTACGTCGACGTGCAGGCCGGACGCGGCGCGTCGGCCGGGCGCTGGCTGATGCGGGCGACCGAGCTTGCCGAGGGAAACGAGGAGCTCTGCGCGGTGCTGGGAGTACGCGGCATGGCGCTGTCTGACCGCGCCCGCTACGGCGCGGCCCTGGACCTTCTGAACAAGTCGGTCGCTCGCGCTGAGCGTTGCGGTCAGCGCAGGCAAGCGGCCTGGTCGTTGTCGCTGATCGGCCGCGTACACATGCTCAGGGGCGAGCTCTCGCTTGCACTGCCGCGGCTCGACGAGAGCCTCGCGCTCGTCGCCTCCGAGCGCTGGACGGCGTTCCAGCCCTGGCCGCAGGCGCTCAGGGCTGAGGCTCTGCTGCTGATGGGTAACCCCGACCTGGCGGCTGCTCCTCTCGACCATGCCTTCCGGCTCGCCTGTCAGCTGGGCGATCCCTGCTGGGAGGCGATGGGGGCGCGGATGATGGCGCTCTTGTCCGCCGACGCGCAGAATGACGCACAGGCGCGCGAGCAGCTCGCCGACGCCCTGGCCAGAGCGACCCGGGTCCCGGATGTCTACCAATGGGTCCACGCGCACGTCCTCAACAGCTGCGCCGAGCTCGCCGTCAGGACGGATGCACACGACGCGGCGCAGATCGTCGACAGGCTTGCCGCGCTCGCCGCGCGCTGCGGGCTGCGGGAGCTGGTGGTTCGCGCCCACGTGCACCGCGACCGGCTGGGCGTAGCGGGCGCTCTGGAGTCGGCCCGTGTGCTCGCTGCAGAGATCGACAACCCGACGCTCGTGGCTCTCGTCAGTCCCGGCGTGCCCGCCTGACCTCACACGCCCGCTCACACGGCCTTGCCCTTGGCTTGACTCGTCAACGAACGAGGGAGGCCTCGAATGCCGTACATCAACTGTCGTGTGATGGAGGGCGTGCTCTCCGATGACCAGAAGGCTGAGATCGCCGAGAGCGTGACCGAAACCTTCGTGGCGGTGCTTGGCGAGCCCGTCCGCGGTCTGACCTGGGTCGTGATCGATGATATGTCGAGCGGCCACCTGACGATCGGGGGCCGACCGATCACGACTGAAGGCGTGAAGGGGGTGTTGGCCGGCGCACCGGCAGGAGCCTGACGCGGGCAGACGACCGCCCGGCGTCACCGGCGCCGGGCGGTCGCATTGCCGTCTCGTCATGACTATCGCCGGCCGGCCGGCTCAGGCTCTCTCTGAAGCGGCGCCTCTTGGCTCTCGCGCTCGGATTCCGCGTGCGCCTCGATCTCAAGGCGCGGGAGGCGGCGTTCCAGCCAGCTGGGGAAGTACCAGTTGGCCTTGCCGAGCGAGTGCATGATGGCCGGCACCAGCACCGTCCGGATGATGAGCGCATCGAGGAGGATCGCCGTTGCCATCCCAAGCCCGATCAGCTTGATCGTCCGGTCGGTGGTGAACGTGAAAGCGAAGAAGACGACAACCATGATCGCCGCGAGCGCGGTGATGGTCCTTCCCGCGACGGCCTGGCCGTGGTTGACAGCTTCGGAGTTGTCGCGACTCCTGGGCCACTGCTCGTGAATGCGGCTGATCAGGAAGACCTCGTAGTCGGTCGAGAGCCCGAACAGCACGGCGAACATGAGAATCGGCGCAAGCGGAGCGATTGGACCGGTTTTAGACACGCCGACGAGTGAGCTGAGCCAACCGAATTGAAACACCGCCACGATAACTCCGAATGCCGCGCCGGCCGAGAGCAGGTTCATTACTGCCGCTGTTGCGGGGATCAGCAGGCTGCGGAACACGACCATCAGCAGCAGGAACGACAACACGACGACGATCGCGATGAACATCGGCAGCTTGGACGACAGCTGCGCCGCATAGTCATCTGAGAGCGCAGTCTCGCCGCCCACATAGACCGTCAGGTGTTGCCCAGCGATCGCGGTTGGAATTACCTGGTTTCGCAGGGTGATGATGAGGTTGGACGTGGAGGCGTCCTGCGGACTGCCTGTCGGGTAGACCTGGGCCACGGCGACACTCCCGTCGGCCACCGCTCACGGCGCCTACAGGATCATTCAAGAGAGCCTGACGAACGTCCTGCGTCATTCCGGCGCCAAGCGGGCGGTCGTCCGCGTGGCCTTCGTCGGGGATCAGCTCACCGTCGAAGTTCTCGATGACGGGAGAGCGGCTCGGCACCGCTCGACGAATGCCGGTGAGGGACTGCTTGGCATGGCCGAGCGGGCTGCGGCGCTTGGAGGACATTGCGAAGCTGGCGCCTCTCTCGACGGCGGCTGGCGGGTGCGGGCCAGTCTGCCGGCACGGATGGCAGATCGATGAACGGCAGCGCGGGGCTGCGGGTTGTCGTCGCCGACGATCATGCACTCGTGCGCCACGGCTTTCGCTCGATCTTGGCGAGCGAGGCCGACATCGACGTAATCGACGAAGCGGACGACGGGCGCGAAGCCGTCGCGATCGCGACAAGGGAGAAGCCGGATGTGGTGTTGATGGGCATCCGCATGCCGGTGATGGACGGGATCGAGGCCACCCGTCTGATCACGACCGATTCGCGGTTGAGCGAGACAAAGGTGATCGTCTTGACCACCTTCGACCTCGACGAGTACGTGTTCGGTGCCATCCGCGCAGGCGCCAGCGGATTCTTGCTGAAGGGCGTGGAGCCCACACAGCTGATAGATGCGGTTCGCACCGTCGCCGGCGGAGAGGCTCTCCTTGAGCCAACCGCGACACGCCGGCTCATCCACGCGTTTATCAGCGGTCCGGCAGACCGAGGCCCAAGCACCACACGCCTGCCTGAGGACCTCACGTCTAGGGAGATCGAGCTGCTCGGGCTGATAGCCGACGGGTCGACCAACGCGGAGATCGCCGAGAGGCTCGTCATCAGCCCCCTTACTGTGAAGTCCCACGTATCACGGATCCTCACAAAGATGGGCGCCCGCGACCGGACCCAGCTGGTCGTCATGGCCTACGAGAGCGAGCTCGTCGTCCCGGGATCAGCGCCCTGGGGATAAGCGGCGCCGCTGGTCACCGCGGGCCGCTCAGTCGGACGCCTGGGCGCGCGAGGTTGCAGACGCGACTGCCGCTATGCGGGGGCTGGCTCCTCCTCCACATCGGTTTTCTCGACGATCTCCTCGACGACGTCGCCGGGAATGTCTTCTTCGGCCTGCCGACATTCGACGCTCGCCGCCGCCCACCAGGCGCCGTGGCTGGCGACGAGCGCCCACAGGCTCAGCGCCGAGACGAACGTCACGCTCTTGACCCAGCCCGTGGCGAGCGACAGGGGGATCATCGCGACCCAGAGGAGCGTGAGCCAGCCCTGCACCCTGCGCATGACTACGGGTTCTTCCCTGACCTTGAGCCAAAAAGTTCGCATAATTTTGCGCTTTACCCCGAGAGGGCATACCGACAAACAAAACGCGCGGCTCGAGCGAATGCATTTTCCCTGCACATGCGCGAGTTTTCGGCGACGTCAGTCGTCCGCAGGTGGGTTGTTTACAACCCGCGCGTGAACGCTGCGATTCGGTCCGCGACGTCATCGACGACTTGCTGCAGTCCGTGTCGCATGCCGGGATAGACATGGAGCTCGGGCCGCGCCAGGCGCTTCGCGGACGCTCGGAGTAGATCGATGCGCGCGAATTGGTCGCGATCTCCCGAAAGCAGCAGGACCGGGCACGTGATCTCGCTCCAGTGGTCAGCCCTGAGCTCCTCGGGATGCCCGGGCCGGTGCAGCGGATAGGTCATGAGGACCAGGCCGGCGGGTGGGCTCTCGGCAGCGACCATGCTGGCGACCCGCCCGCCGTAGGAGTGCCCACCGATCACCGACTTCGTCAGCTCCTCGCCGACTTGATCGCGCAGCGAGCGCATTGCTCGCTCAGCTGCACCCCTCGGCAGCCGAAGCGTGGAGGCGTTGATGCCGCGCTGCCTAAGGCGATCTACGTAGACCTGCATCGTCTCTGGGCCTCCAGAGGCGCCGTGCCCGAGCCAGACCCTTGCAGCGGAACTCGACAAGTTTCGAGTCTAATCGCCGTCTGTGAGCACGCGTGCAGGGTGAGCCGAATGCCCGGCCTTGCCGGTTCGCCGAAGCGCACCACGTATTCGTGGGAAAGCGCGCGGAGACGAACTTTAGGCGCTTGCTTTGATCTCGATGCGTTCTTCGCTGGTGATTGTCTCTTTCATCTTCAGCCCGCACTGTTCAACGGTGCCGACACCGATTGTCAGCGTGTCTTTAGGCGCGGCTTCGAAGCTTTCGGGTACCTGGTGACCCTTCGTCTCGGTGAAGGTCAGTTTGTGCGCTAAAGACATGCCGTATGCAACGATCTTCCCGATAACGGAGCCTTCGAGCAATACTTGACCTGGACCGCCGGTGCATTCGAAGGCTCCCAGGACAGGCGCAGAGAGCCCCGTTGGCTTGAGGTCGAGTCCGACGGACGGTATTGCGGCGTTTTTGATGTAGCCGAGTTCTCCCTCAAGAGAAAGGCCTCCAATTTCGCCTGCAGCGGCGCCTTGGCTCTGGCAGGGAGCGCCAGCACCTGTTTCGCATCCCGTGAGCGTGACGGTTACCATCTCTGTTTTGGGCCCCGTGACTTCCCCTTCGTCGGTCTCCGCCCGGCATGTCACCTTACCTTTGGTGAACCGACCCACCGTTTCGATGGTTACCACGGGGCCGGTGACCGCGAACGCCGCGCCCGTAAACTTGGCGTGTTGGCCCGGGCCGGGGGTCCAGTTGTATTTGCCTTCTTTTGTGGCGCTCGGTTTTGTGCAGGCGCCGTTTTCGTACTCGCCGTGGAAGACTATTTTACCGCCTTCTTTGACGCCAATCGCTTTCATGCAGCGCCCGAATTCTGGGAGACCCGCCGGCGAGTAGTTGAACCGGTCGGCCGGGTTGATGGGGCTTGTGCCGGCCGGGGTGGTTACAGTGACGTCCACAACGCCAGTGCCTTCTGGTGCGACCGCCGTGACCGAAGTCGCCGAGTTTACCGTGAAGCTCGTGGCGGTGGCCGAGCCGAAGTTAACGGCTGTAGCTTCGCTAAAGTCAGTACCGTTGGGCCCAGTGATCGTCACCGAGGTACTACCCGCAGCGGGGCCGATATTTGGGTTGACGTGAATGACTGTTGGGGGCGGCGGGCCAAACGCGAGATTGTGGTAGCCGCCGGCGGAGATGCCAACGATCTCGTCCGGCCCGCTCACGGCTTGGGGCGCGAAGGTCCACTCCATGATCGTTCCATCGCCCAAGAGGGCAAGGCTATCCCCACCACCGGCTGAGATGGCCGTCACTCGGCTCAGTCCGCTGACCGGGGTGGGGGTGTCGCCGTGGAGGCCACCCCATTCCATCACTTCGCCGTCGGTCAGTAGCGCGAGGCTTTGGTTACCGCCAGCCGAGATCGCCGTGACGCCGCTCAGTTCGCCGCTCACCATGACCGGCACCGCGCTGTGGCAGGCGGCGCAGATGCGACCGTTGCCGAGCTGTCCGTATTCGTTGGAGCCCCACGCCATGATGCTGCCGTTGCTCAGCCTGGCGAGACTGTGAAACCCGCCAGCCGCGATTGTAGTGACTTCTTTCAGACCCGTGACCGACACCGGTACCGTGCTGTAGCAGAATTCGCACGTGGTGCCGTTGCCCAGCTCACCATAGAAGCGGTCGTCACCCCAGGCCACGACTTTGCCATCGCTCAGCAAGGCTAGGCCAAAGCTGCCCCCAGCCGCGATGGCCGTGACCCCGGTCAGTCCGCTGACCGGCACCGGCACGTCGCTCTGGTTGGTAGTGCCGTCACCGAGCTGGCCAAGGCTGTTAGAGCCCCACGCCATGACGGTACCGTCGCTCAGCAGCGCGAGACTGTAACCGCCGCCGGCGGAGATCGCGGTGACTCCGCTCAGCCCACTGACCGGAACTGGCACGTCCCTAGTAGTCGTCGTGCCGTCACCAAGCTGGCCGCCGGCGTTGTTGCCCCAGGCCATGACGCTGCCGTCGCTCATCAACGCCAAGCTGTGTACACCGCCCGCGGAGACGGCAGTGACTCCACTCAGACCGCTCACTGTCACAGGCACTTCGCTGTCCAAAAGGTTGCCGTTTCCAAGCTGACCGGACCCGTTGCCGCCCCAGCCGATTGCGCCATAGGGCGCAGCCGATGCCGACGCGGCGATCGCCATAGCCAACGCGACGATGATGGCCGCGAGGGCCAGTGACGACCCTGTATGCCGCAAGCCCCCCGTGCGGTGCGTTGCCAGTGAGTCCATATCCTGCCCCCAGTCCCAGCTGCTAGCGTCGGCTTGTTGGCCTTCTCGCAACGGCCTCTCGGTCCCTGAGAGTCAAGCGATGGACCCCGGCTCTCGTCCTCCCGGCGAGAGATGCTCGACCACCACCGCTCGACGGTACTCGCTGCATCCGGCCAGCGCCAGTTGACTCTGCGCGTCGCGAGACAAAAGCTCGCAAATAGCGAGGAGTGCGGCGCGCGGTTCTGCCGGGGACGGCTAAGAGATACGGTGTGCGAGCTGGGTGCGCGACTTCACGTCGAGCTTCCGGAATGCCTTGCGTAGATGGTACTCGACGGTGCTTGGGCTGATGAACAGCTGACCGGCGATTTCTCGGTTCGTGGCTCCTTGCGCGGCAAGGCGCGCGACCTGCTCCTCCTGCGGCGTGAGTTGATCGCGCGTGTCCACGGTCCGTTTGCGGGCGCGCTCGCCGGTCGCCAGCAGCTCGCGTTCGGCGCGGCGCGCGAATGCCTCGGCGCCCATGCTTGTGAACGCCTCATGCGCGGTGCGCAAATGGTTTCGGGCGTCGAGGCGGCGCCGTTCGCGTCGCAGCCACTCCCCGTAAAGAAGGTGAGTCCGGGCGAGCTCGAGCCGAACCCGGGGACCGGCGAGGTGCACGATCGATTCGCGGTACAGACAGCGAAGCACTACCTGATCAACTCGACAAGCCAGATCAATCCGAAGGTCGTCAAGAAGCTCAAGGGCAACAAGGGGCCGGCAGGCGTCGTCGGACTGCGGGGCGCGACTGGACTGCAGGGGGCTACAGGGCCACAGGGGCTCGCTGGCGTCAATGGCAAAGACGGCACGAACGGCACCAACGGTGCGACGAAAGTGACGGTGAAAACGGCCACCGGCGCGGCCGTCAAAGAAGGGGAACTAAGCCAGGCCGTAGCATCATGCAACCCTGGAGATCGGGTGACGGGAGGCGGGGGGGAAGTCGACGACGACAACGTCGGGAGACTCACGGCCAGTGCCCCCAACGGGATCGCGTGGGTTGCAAGAGCGTGGAACAGTGCGACGGGCGCCCCGACATTGACGGTGAAAGTCACGGCTTACGTGATCTGCGCCTCGCCGTAGCGGCCGTCGGTGGTTGGGAGCCCATGGCTGTCCGGGGATTGGCTCACGCCGCTGGGCGTCACGTCACAAGGGGTTGTGCCTCAAGACCGAAGAACATGCGGCGAGCCTATGGGCACCGCTCCGCGCTGGGCCGTTCGTAAAACCGTTAGGTCGCGGCCAGGGTCACGGACCTACCCACTCCACGCGAAGCCCCGTGATAGCTGGGCGGCTGGACGCATGCCGGAGGAGGGACTCGAGCCCCCGAGACGCGGATTATGATCCTGTCCCTTACGCGGCGCGGGCTGGTCTGGGGGAGAGCGATTGGCTCTGTTTTGGCGTGTCGCAGATGCACCGGGCGAAGGTCGAACCTGTCGACGCCAGCGGTTGACTGGACCGTGCCGTGCGGGATAGGATCGGGTCTTCTCCACTCGCTCGCAAAGGGGGCCATCATGAGTACTTCAGGCACCGTCGTCCTCGTCCACGGGGGCTTCGTCGACGGCTCGGGCTGGCAAGAGGTTTACCGGCTGCTGAAGAAGGACGGCTACAGCGTCCGCGTTGTGCAGAACCCGACGCTGTCGCTTGAGGGCGACGCCGATGCGACGAGGCGCATCATCGACGCGCAGGGTGAACCCGTGATCCTCGTCGGTCACTCCTATGGCGGAGCGGTGATCACCGCGGCCGGGAACGATCCGAACGTGAAGGCGCTCGTCTACATCACGGCGTTCGCCCCTGACGCGGGCGAGTCGGTAAACACGCTAATCGCAGATCCGCCGCCGGACGCGCCTGTGCCCCCGATCTTGCCGCCCCAAGACGGCTTTCTGTTCCTCGACCGCGACAAGTTCCATGACTCATTCGCCGCCGACGTCCCGACAGACCTGGCGGCCTTCTGGGCAGATTCGCAGGTCCCGTGGGGCGTTGACGCCCTGGCCGGCACGATCACTGAGCCGGCATGGCGAAACAAGCCGAGTTGGTACCTCGTCGCGACCGAAGATCGGATGATCCCGCCCCCGGCGCAGCGCATGATGGCCGAGCGAGCCGGTTCGACCGTGTCCGAGGTTCCTGGCAGCCACTCGATCTTCCTGTCCCACGCAGCGGAGGTGGCAGGGGTCATCGAGCAAGCCGCAGCGGGGGTGATGGCGGCCACGCACTGAGCTTCCGGCTGATCCCGAGGAGGTCCGGAGTCTCACGAGCCTGGGCGCCACGCCTTGGGCGTAGCGCAGGCTTGCCCACATGGGACGAGCCACGGTGCATCCACTAGCCGCCCATAGATCCTCACCGACCAGCTGCTGTTACCACTTTTGTTACCACCCCGGACAACTGTCTACATGCCGCGAGTCGCCCGGGACGGGCGACCTTCCGTAAACACGGGCCGTCTGCGATGTGCCGGAGGAGGGACTCGAACCCCCGACACGCGGATTATGATTCCGCTGCTCTAACCGACTGAGCTACTCCGGCGGGGTTTGGCTGCGCCCTGTCGGGTTGCGCGACTGCGCACATACGACGAGATGACACGGCCCCGACGCGCCACAGTCTAATCGTGAGGACGTCGGTTAGCCTCGTGCGCGATGGAGCCCCCGATCCTTCTAGCCGTGCCAAATGTGTCCGAGGGCCGCGACGAGCCGACGATCGCCGCGCTCGCTGAAGCCTTCCGCGGGAGGGGCGAGCCACTAGTCAAGTCGGCGGAGGCGGAGGGGCAGGCGCCGACGCCGGGCGTCCGCCTCTTGGATGTCCATTCGGATCGAGACCACCATCGCTCGGTCTTCACGATCGCCGGCACCCAGGGAAGCCTTGGCGGTGCAGTGCTGGAGGGCGCTCGCGCGGCCGTCGAGCGCATCGACGTGGTGGGCCAGTCAGAGGAGGAGGCCGACCGGGCCGGACAGCACCCGTACGTCGGCGCCGTCGACGTGGCGCCCATCGTCTACCTCGAGGAGGCGGCGCGAGGCGCCGCGTGCGCCGAGGCTCTTGTGCTTGGCGATCGGATTGGCGCAGAGCTCGACGTGCCGGTCTTCCTCTACGGAGAGCTGACGGCCGGCGGCCACTCGCCCGCCAGGTCGCGCGCGCAGCTGCGGCGCGGCGGCGTGGCCGGCCTCACAGAGCGGATCCGCGCCGGCGAGCTCGTGCCCGACTTCGGGCCTGCGCGAGCACATCCGAGCGCCGGGGTGACGCTCGTCGCGGCGCGCCCGCCACTAGTGGCTTTCAACCTTCAGCTGGCCAAGACGGCGACGATCGACGACGCGCGGCGGATCGCGGCGCTCGTGCGCGAGGGCGGCGAGGACGGACTGCCAGGCGTGCGGGCGATCGCGGTCGCGCTCACGGGGGGCACCGCACAGGTCTCGATGAACGTCGAGCGCCCGTTCGACGTCCCGCTCGCCGTCGTGGTCGAGCACGTTGGCAGGCACGCCGAGATCGCAAGCGCCGAGCTAGTCGGGCTCGCCCCGCGCGCGGCGCTCGCGGGCTTCCCCGCGGACATTCCGCTGACCGGCTTCGATCCCGCCTGCCACGTGATCGAGAACGCATTAGGCTGGTAGGGGTAATGGCCCAGACCAAGCGCAAGCGCCAGACCAAGCACCGCGGCAACGCCGCCGGTGTGGTCGAGTCGCGCGGTCGCACCGGACGCAAGCCGACGGCGGCCGAGAAGAGCGGGGATTCTCGCGAGGCCGCACGGGCGAGGGAGAAGCTCATCGACAAGCGCGATCGACCGCCAACATGGCGGGGAGCGTTCATCAAGGCGATGCTCGCGGCCGTGCTGCTGCTGCTGGTCGTGGTCCTGTTCTTCAAACAGCCCAACCAGGCGATCGGGTTGTTCCCGGTCGTGCTCGTGATGTACACGCTCATCAGCTACTACACCGACCGCTGGATCTACAACCGGCGCCAGCGCAGCAAGGCCAAGGCGGGCAAGCAGGCGGCACGATGAGCACGCCCGACGTGCGCTCCTTCAGCGTCGGGCCCGTTCAGGAGAACTCCTACCTGGTCAGGGCCGACGCGGCGGCGACGCGGGCCGTGATCATCGACCCCGGCGAGGAGCCCGACCGGCTGCTGGAGGCGGCCGCGGACCTCGGAGTCCAGATCGAGGCGATCCTTGTCACCCACTGTCACTTCGACCACATCGGCGCGGTCGCACCGGTGGCGAGGGCTACCGGTGCCGAGGTCTACTGCCCGGTCATCGAGCGCCCGGTGCTCGCGGACGTGATGAGCTGGGTGCCGCCGGGGTTCGGACCGTTCGAGAGCTACGAGGCCGAGCACACGGTGGCCGGCGGCGAGCGGCTGAACCTGGCCGGCATCGACTTCGACGTGATCTTCACCCCGGGGCACAGCCCCGGGCACGTGACATATGCCGTCCGCGGCGCTCTGCTCTCCGGCGACGTGCTGTTCCAAGGATCGGTCGGACGCGTCGATCTGCCGGGCGGGGACTGGCCGACGCTCGAGCGCTCGATCGGCGGGCTGCTCAAGGCCTTTCCTGCGGAGACCGTCGTCTATCCCGGGCACATGGGTGTCACGACGCTTGGACGCGAGCGCGACAGCAACCCGTTTCTCAGCGAGCTCCGAGTTCGCGTCCCGAGCGCGTCGGCGACGTCGGGCGCTTCGCCAGCGCGAAGTTGAGCGACTCGAAGATCAAAGCGCCGCGCGGCACGTTTGACGTGCTCGGCGAGCAGGCGTCCGCCCGCACCGCCCTCGAGGCCCGCGCGCGTTCGATCCTCGAGGGCGCGGGCTATGAGCGCATCGAGACGCCCGCGTTCGAGGCCACCGAGCTGTTCGCGCGCGGGGTCGGCGAGTCGACCGACATCGTCCGAAAGGAGATGTTCACGTTCGACGACGGTGCAGGGCGATCCATGACGCTGCGGCCCGAGGGGACCGCTCCGGTGTGCCGCGCCTACGTCGAGCACGGCATGCACAAGCGCCGCCAGCCCGTGAAGCTCTGGTACCTGTCGAGCTTCTTTCGTCACGAGCGCGCGCAGGCCGGCCGCTACCGGCAGTTCTGGCAGGTCGGCGCAGAGGCGCTCGGCTCAGAGGACCCGGCCGTCGATGCCGAGTCGA
>JAOPZB010000047.1 GCA_025964355.1 Solirubrobacterales bacterium
GCGCGCGGCGCTGCGCAGCGGCCTCTCGCTGCACGCGGATCGCGGCTCGCTGGCGATCCTCGACGCGGCGGCGTTCGAGAGCCCCAAGACGAGCCAGGCGCTCTCGCTGCTCGAGGACTGGGGCCAGGCGCGCCCAACGCTCGTGGTGCTCGGCCCCGACGAGTCGGTGGCCGCATTGTCCTTCCGCAATCTCCCCCGCGTGGCGGTTCTGAGCGCAGAGGACGTCGGCGTGAGCGACCTGCTCGGCGCCGCCTCGCTGCTGGTCTCCCAGCCCGCCCTGCAGGCGCTCAGCGAGCGCGCCGGCGCACCGGGCGCCCGCGAGGCGGCAGGCAAGGAGGCGAAGGCCTGATGGAGCACACGCAGGTGATCATCCGCCCGGTCGTCTCCGAGAAGAGCTATGTGCTCTCGGCGGCCAACCGCTACACCTTCCGCGTCCATCCCGACGCGCACAAGACGCACATCCGCCAGGCCGTGGAGGCGCTGTTCGACGTCCACGTGGTGGAGGTCCGCACGCTGAGCGTGAAGTCCAAGCCGAAGCGGCGCGGGACGACGCGCGGACGCACGCGCGTGTGGAAGAAGGCCATCGTGCAGGTGCGCCCCGGTGAGAGCATTCCCATCTTCCAGGGCCTGGCGGCGCTGGAGAGCTAGGACTAGACGATGCCGATTCGCAAGCCAAAGCCGACGAGCCCTGGAAGGCGCTTCGTCTCATACCCGGACTTCGCCGAGATCACGAAGTCCGAGCCGGAGAAGACGCTCGTCGAAGGGCTGACCAAGAGCGGCGGGCGCAACGCGCACGGCCGCAAGACCTCGCGCCACCGCGGCGGCGGCGCCAAGCGCGCCTACCGGCGGGTCGACTTCAAGCGCCGCAAGGACGGAGTCGATGCGAAGGTCGCCGCGATCGAGTACGACCCCAACCGCTCCTCCTACATCGCCCTGCTGCACTACGCCGACGGCGAGAAGCGCTACATCCTCGCGCCGCAGCGCCTGACCGTCGGGATGACCGTCTCCTCGGGCGAGACGGCTGACATCGCCGTGGGCAACTGCATGGCGCTCGCGCGGATGCCCGTCGGAACGGTGGTGCACAACGTCGAGCTGCAGCCTGGCCGCGGCGGCCAGATGGCGCGCTCGGCGGGCGCGTCGGTGCAGCTGATGGCCAAGGACGGCGACATGGCGACGCTGCGGCTGCCGTCGGGCGAGATGCGCATGGTGCGCGCCGAGTGCCGGGCGACGGTCGGGACGATCGGCAACGCCGACCACCAGAACGTGAAGGTCGGCAAGGCCGGACGCAAGCGCCATATGGGCGTGCGCCCGCAGACGCGCGGCACGGCGATGAACCCGGTCGACCACCCGCATGGCGGCGGCGAGGGATCGACCACGCCGGGGCGCCACCCGGTCACGCCATGGGGCGTGCCGACGCTCGGGTATCGCACGCGCAAGCAGAACAAGCAGTCCGACCGCTACATCGTGCGCGGCAGGCGTCGCGGGAAGGGCAAGCAAAGATGAGCCGCTCGAGCAAGAAGGGGCCGTGGGTCGAAGAGCGCCTGATGACGCGCATCGAAGGCCTGAACGCACAGAACACCAAAAAAATGCTGAGGACCTGGTCGCGCGCATCGACGATCTTCCCCGAGATGGTCGGGCACACGATCGCCGTGCATGACGGCAAGAAACACGTGCCTGTCTATGTCAGCGAGTCGATGGTCGGCCACAAGCTCGGCGAGTTCGCGCCGACGCGGATGTTCCGCGGGCACGCCGGCTCCGGAAGGGTGAGATGAGCCCCGAGACGCCAGAGGACCCGCAGGCCGACGCCGGGCAGACGCCCGACGAGGAGGGGCAGGCCGAGGTCCAGGCGGCGGAGGCCACGGCGAAAGCCGAGGCCAAAGCGAGCGGGAAACCGGCGCGCAAACGCAAAGCCGCGAAACCGAAGGCGGACAGCGAGAAGGCCGTGGCCGAGGCGCCTGCCGCCGAGAAGGCCGCTCCGGCCAAACGCACGAGAAAACCGTCGGCGAAAAAAGCCGCACCGGCCAAAGAACCGGCCGCCGCGAAACCGGTCGAGAATGCCCCAGAGCCGGTGGCTGAGCGTCCCGCCGAGACTGCCGCCGAGCCGGTGGCCGAGCGCCCGGCCGAGCCGGCGCCCCGCCGGGCGTCCGCCCCCGGCACGCGCACCGCACGGCGCAAAGTCGTTCGCGCGCACGCCCGATACGTACGCACGTCCGCGCGCAAGGCGCGTATGGTCTGCGGGCACCTGCGCGGCAAGTCCGTCGAGGAGGCACGCGCTATCCTCGCTTTCACCCCTCGGGAGGTTGCGCGCGACTGGAGCAAGCTGCTCGAGTCGGCCGTGGCGAATGCCGAGAGCAACCACGAGTTGCTGGGGGACGATCTGATCGTCCGGGAGGCATACGCCGACGAGGGGCCGACGATCAAGCGCTTCAGGCCGCGCGCCATGGGACGCGCGACGCCGATCCGCAAGCGCACGAGCCATTTGACGATCACGCTGACCCCGGGACCTGAGCGCCCCACCAACAAGAGACACGGCTGAGAGACGAGATATGGGACAGAAGGTTCATCCAGAGGCGATGCGCGTGGGCTACATCCACGACTGGAAGTCGAACTGGTTCACCGAACGCCATTTCGCCGAGTACCTCGCCGAGGACGTGCGCATCCGCGAGCACATCACCAACAAGCTCGCGCACGCGGGCCTTTCGAGCATCACGATCCGCAAGGACTCGAACGAGCTGGAGGTCAACATCCACACGGCCCGCCCGGGCATCGTGATCGGCAAGTCCGGCAGCGAAGTCGACGCGCTTCGGCGCGACCTGCACAAGATGACCAGCAAGCAGATCAAGGTCAACATCCTCGA
>JAOPZB010000109.1 GCA_025964355.1 Solirubrobacterales bacterium
CGAGCAGCTCCCGGGCTCGCTCGTCGGAGCGTTCTCCTACGACCGCACGATCCTCGTGGAGCGCTACGTCAAGGGCCGCGATCTCGCGGTGTCGATCCTCGACGGCGATGCGACCGGATCCGGCGCCGGCAAGGGCGGACCGGTGGCGCTTCCGGTCGTGGAGGCCGTGCCACGGGAGGAGGACTTCTACGACTACGAGTCCCGCTATGAGATCGGGATGACGACGTTCGTGTGCCCGGCCGAGCTCGGTGAGGAGACGACCGCACGGGCGCAGCGGCTCGCGCTCGAGGTATACGAGCTGCTGCGCTGCCACGGAGTCGCGCGGGTGGACCTCATGCTCGAGGAGGGCAGCGGCGAGCTATGGGTACTGGAGACGAACGTCGTACCCGGCCTGACCGAGACCAGCCTGCTGCCTCAGGCAGCAGACGCGGCGGGGATCGGCTTCGATGAGCTCGTGGCGACGGTCCTCGCCGGGGCCCGCACGAGCTGACGGCTCCTACGAGTCGCCGGCGGCGAAATCCTCTGGAGAGACCTCGTCGAGGAACTCCTTGAACTTCTCGACCACGTCCTCGGACTCCTCGACGTCGTGCTCGAACTCGATCGCCGACTCGGAGATGACCTCCTCGGCGGCGTAGATCGGCGCCCCGGAGCGCACGGCCAGCGCTATCGCGTCACTCGGCCGCGAGTCGATCTCCAGTTCGCGGCCGGCGACGCTGAGGGTTATCGAGGCGAAGAAGGTGTTCTCGCGCAGCTCGGTGACCGACACCTGCGTACATTTGACGTCGAGCTCGCCGAGGATGTCGCAGAGCAGGTCGTGGGTCATCGGGCGCGGCGTGCCGGCACCCTGAAGCTTCATGAGAATCGACGCGGCCTCCGGGTGGCCGATCCAGATCGGCAAGAACTTGTTCCCGTCGACCGTCTTCAGGAGCACGATCGGCTGCTTGCCAACCATGTCGAAGCTGACGCCGTAGATCACCATCTCCTGCACAAGATCCTCCGAGAGAGGGGGGAAAGCCAGAGTATAGGTACCGGCTGAGCCCCGGCCAACAGCCCCGAGGCCAGCGATGCCGGGGCCTGGCGGGCCTCAGCGGCTCAGGCTGCCACCCGGAAGCTCCACAGCTTGTTGCCGAGGAAGTTGAGCGGCATCGAGGCGGCTACGGCCAGCGCTTGGGCGGCGACCTTCGGGACGCCGGCGCTCTCGACGAACAGGGTCAGCAGGAGCAGGCTGACGACCAGCGCGCCGAGGCTCACCACCAGGAAGCGGATCGCCTGGAAATGCACCACACCGTCACGTGCATCGAATGTCCAGTGCCGGTTGAGCATGAAGTTGTTGACGACCGCGACCAGCCAGGCGGCGATCGCGGCGACGTGATAGTCGACGCCGAACGCGTGGACGAACAATGCATAGACCGCCAGGTTGACGGCGAAGCCGACCCCCCCGACGATCCCGAAGCGGACGAGCTGGAGCCAGTTGGCCGGCCGGCGCATGCCGTGCAGGAGACGCGTGTGCGGCCGCAGCTCCACGGCGGTGGCATCCTCGCGCATCTTGAACAGACTAGCGGCACGTGCCCGCGTACGCTGACGCTAGCCTTGGTGGATGCCTTCCAGAGGGAAGCTGGCCGGCGCGGTCGCGTGCGCACTGTCGGTGGCCGCCGTCATGGGCTGCGGCACCGGCGCGGTCGCGCCCTCCGGGCCGAGGTCGAAGACGGCCACGGTCGCCGCTTCGGGCAACGTCGCCGCGGCTACCGTCGGCGCGCCGGCTGGTACGCACGGCTCGGTTAGGGAGGTGGCCGACCCGCAGGAAGCCGCCAGCTTCCCGGCGCCCGCTTCCGTTCACCACGCCGCCGCGGCGACGCCGGCCAAGGCCGGTGAAGCGGTCGTCGCAGCAGGGGCGCCGTCCGATGCAGAAGTGCGAAGCGAGTTGCAGCAGATGAAGGCCGTCGAACGGACCGCCAAGCAGGCGCAGCGCCAGCAGCGGACGGTTGTGCCGGGAGGTCGGTCTATCGGCGGGAACGGCACGGTGACGATCTCCGCGGCGCTTCCCGAAGCCGTCCAGAAGGTCATCGCCGGAGCGAACGAGATCACCGACTTTCCCTACGTCTTCGGCGGCGGACACGCGTCCTTCGTCGACAACGCGTATGACTGCTCCGGTTCTGTCAGCTATGCGCTGGCCGCCGGCGGGCTGTTGGGTGCGCCCCAGACGTCTGGTGAACTGGAGAGCTGGGGCGCGCCGGGGCCCGGTCGCTACATCACCGTGCTGGCCAACGCCGGTCACACATACATGTACGTGGCCGGAATGCTCTATGACACGGCCGGGCGAAGCGGCGTCTACGCGTCGCGCTGGCAGGTCGGGTCCGTCGACAATTCAGGATTCGTGGCCCGTCACTGGCCGGGGCTCTAGAGATGGCCGTCGTCGCCTTCCTCATGAGCGCGATCCCGCTTGCACTCGGCGGTGAATCGGCTGCGGAAGCCGGCGGCAACGGTACCGCGATCGCAGTCGTGTCAGTCGCGTCGCTCGCGGTCGGATACCTGCTGCTGTTCGCCCTGTGGCGCTACGTCTTCAGCGCGAGGGCGAAAGCCAGGCGAAGGGAACCACCCGACTGACGACCGGCGCCCGCCGCGGGCGTGGCCGCGTTCAGCGCGACAATGTGAACGGGCTGAGAATCGTCGCGGAGCCGGTAGAGCCGTTGCGTACGACGAGCCGGAGCATCAGCGACACCTTGCCCAACCGGCGCAGCCGGGAGGCAGTTGTCTTTCCGAACTGGATCTTGACCATGCTGCGGCCTGCCCTCGTGGTCACGAGTATCGCTCTCGCGATCACGGTCTGCGGGGCCGTGCCCTTCGGGAGTCCCGTCGCCGCTGTGCCATGGAGGCCGATACGCCGAGCGGTCGAGCTGGCGAGCAGGACCTCGAAGTGACCGGCTACCTGTTCATTGACTGAGTAACGGATTACGAGTCCGCTGCGCAGGACGCTGCGTAGCGACCGCGATACGGATGCCGCCGTGGCGAGCGGCAGCGGATGTGTGGTGCCGGCAGTCCCGGCGCCTTTGGTGCTGCCGGTCGCGGCGCCTGCTGTGGCGGACGATGGGGTGGCCGTGCCGGCTTGGGTTGGCTGGGGAGCGCCCGCGCCACCCTGTGCCGCCTGAGGCCTGGCCTGGCCGAAGACAGTGACGGGTTCGGTGAAGCTCGCCTGGTTCCCTCCGTCATCAGTGATCGTCAGTGTCGCGTTGTAGGTGCCTGCGTACGTGTACTTGTGCTTCACGCTGCCCACCGGGTTGGGATTTGCGACACCGGGGTCACCGTCACATTGTGCCGGGCGCTGGCCGTTCGTGGGCGTGAAATTGCCGCAATCCACCGTTACCGGTTCTGTTTCGTCGCCAAAGTCCCAGTGATACTTGGCGATCCCGAGGTCGATGTATGACTCGCTCGAGCTGAGCGTCACCTCTTCTTCGGAATGCACATGGTTCGGGGCGGTGAATCGTGGTTCTACTATCACTTCGTTTAGGCAGGCGACGCCGGGGTAGGGCTCATAGAGAGCGGCCTGATTGAACTCGTCGTTGATGTAATATCTAGTGCCGGCAATCGTCTGGTTGTACTGTTCTGTCGGTGCTGGTTTGAAGAACGGAACAAAGTCGTTCCGACACTTGTCGGGAATCTCGGCGGATGCGCCATCGTGCCATCCATTGAGCAGCGGGTCGGTGGTCGTGGCTACCAGCTGGTCGGCGACCCCGTTGACGATTATGTCTGCCAAGCTTTTGTTTGGTTCCTGGAGCAGGCCGGTCCCGTCCTGGCATTTGCTGCTCGTCGCCAAGCTGGAGGGCTCGACGGCGTAGAGCACCGTGGCTCCTTCGACGCTCACGTAGGAGTGATAGCTGCACAGCGGTTTGGCCGACGTCGACGCCGAGCAGTAACCCGTCGCTGTGTCAAGGCAGACGGTCACATTTGGGGGGGTGAAGACGAAATAGATCGGTGTCGGCCGCCCGGAGGGATTGAGGCCGGTTGGCAGCTGTGGATTGGCTGACATGTATTTCGTCAGCTGGGCGCGAATCTGGGCGTCGGTCACGCACCGTGCCCCTACCGAGCATTTTTCGGCGGTTTCGCCGCCGGTTTCGTACGGTTCGACGTCTGTGTAGGCCCCATGGAACGCCGAGCTGGAAGAGGCGTTGTTGTGGGTCGCATCCCGGTACTGGGTCGCAACCGCGGTGACGTTCTTCAACGTGCCGCTGTCGGTGCCGATCCCTTTCAGGAAGCCGGAGGTGAGGCTCTGCCACCGGCCGGAGTACACGTCCGCGGGATCCCAGTAGATCGCGTACGGCGCATTGCTGTGGACCACTTCGCCGCCTCCATAGACCAGCGGCGTCGACGATATGCCGGCGGCTGCGGTTTCGGGCTGGATGCCGTATTCCAGGCTGCCGACTTTCGTGACGACGGCGCCCGCCGGTGCCGCGAAGGAGATGGCGGCGAGCGAGGCCAGAGCGGCCAGGGCGAGAGAGCACCTGAGGCCGCGTATGCCAGTCGTCCCAACACGCGCCAGCGGGGAAAGCGAACGAGGAAATTTAGCCACGAGGCCGTCATCGGCAGATTGGCTGGCATCCCTTAGCCCGGCTGGACGCGTGCCTAACGCACGCGCCGGCCCGTATCGAAGGGCTCCTCCGGGTAGGACGTTCGCGGTCCGCTAGCGGCGGACGGCGCTGAGTTTCCGGGCTCGTGCGGCGGCGGCGCGCCGGGCCTGATCGGCCGCGAGGGCGCCGCTGTAGGCCGACTTCAGATTGACCAGGGCCTCGTGCGAGGTTTCGCCGACCGAGGGTATTTCTTCGGGGTTTTTCGCTCCGACGGGCAGAATCCCGATCTCGAGGTGCGGCGCCGACGAGATGCCCACGGCTCCGCACCCGACATAGGCGATGGGCTGGCCCGCGCTTACGTGGGTGCCGACCGGCACCAGAGCGGGCGAAGCGTGGCCGTAGTAGATGTAGCGACCCTTGTCGGGTCCGCTGTCGACGCGCAGAACGGGCGCCGCCGAGCCGAATCCTTCCAGCCCCTCGTGGACGATCGTGCCGCTTGCCACCGCCAGCTCGCGTAGGTGCGACCCGCACTGGTTGGCGTTGCCGCCGAGGTCCACTCCCGCGTCCAGCGACCACCATGATTTCGACGCGACCCGAGCGAGCGGGTAGAGCGGAAAGACCCAACCCCTCGTGCCGACGGGGTACGGGCTGCCGGCGAAGACGGGTGCGGGAGGCGTCGTCGGCGGAGCGCCGGAGCCCGGCGTCGGTTCGGGGGCCGGCTGGGGCGCCGTCGACGTGGTCGGCATTTCGGTGCCGCCGGTGGAGTCGGCCGGGGCGCCGTCGACAATCGCCACGCTCGCCAGGAACGCGGCCAAGACTGGTGTGATGGCATACGCCAACCGCCGCCGTCGCATTGCTGCCTTTCTTCCTCGGCCGACGGGGTTAGCTGACGGGCTAGCGACATTTGCCGCCTTCTGCGGATTACCGCAGAACTCGCCCCAACAACTCGGTTCCCCCGCTCCGGGACGCCTGCCCCGGATTAGGCGAGCGCAAGACTAGCGCATGTTCGGACGGATCGTGCAGCAAGGCGCTCAGGCCGACCGTCCCTGCGCCGGATCGTTGATCGCCGGCTCAGGCCGAGCCCGCGTACAGCTGCTGCAGCAGGCCGGCCACGACCGGCGAGGTCTCGCCGGGCGCCGGGCAGCAGGTGGAGCCGCCGGGGGGCGTCAGCCCTATCTCCAGGTGCGGGCCGGAGGAGATGCCGACGCTTCCGCAGCCGACCTCGGCCAGCGGCTGACCCGCGAGGACATGGGCTCCGACGGCGACGAGCGCCGGTGAGGCATGGCCGTAGTAGACGAACCATCCCGCGTAGGGGCCAGCGTCGATCCGCAGCACCGGCGCATCCGGGCCGAATCCGGAGATCCCCTCGCGCACGATCGTGCCGGCCGTCAGCGCGACCTCCACGGCGCCGTTGCCGCACGCGGCATGCGCGGTCGCGATGTCGACGCCCTGGTCTTCGCTCCAGGTCTGCGGGGCGAGCACCACCGCATGGGGCTGTATCGGGAACACCCAGCTGCCGCCCCCGCCGCCGCCGACGTACGTGGCGCCGAGTTCGAACGATTGCGCGGAGTTCCCCTGCGGCAGGATGATGCCGGCCTTGCGCGCCTGCTTGATTTCGGCCCTGATCTGGGCATCCGACGGGGCGCCAGGGGCGACGTAGCTCCCCTTGGACGCGGTCGCGGCGGAGGGCAGCGCGTCGGCCTTTCCAACCTTGCCGGAGACCTCGCGCCTGTCCAGTTCCCTCGTGGGCGTGATCGGCGGCAGCGGCAGCGCCCGCTTGCCGGAGGCCGCGGTCACCCCGGAATGCGCAGCGGCGGTCTTCTGCGGATCAGCGCGCAGGCTGCCGGTGGTCGAGGAGTATGCGCCGCCACTGGCCGGGGAGCGCGACGTCGACGTGGTCGCGGAGCCACAGCCCGCGAAGGCGACGATGGCGGCGCAGACGATGGGGATCGAGCTCAGAGAGCCCCGCTGGAGCATCGCGGGCCGATGTTATCCGCGCCCGGCGCGCCCTACGCCGGGTGCGCGACGTACGGCCATCCGTCCAGGCGCGCCTCCTTTCGCGCACACCCCGCCGGGGCCGATCCGATTCCGATTGTGCGCACGCCCGCATGCAGGACGAATGCCCGTCCCCGCGCCGGCCGAATCGTCCCTGTGAGCGAAAGCCAACCCGACAGCCCGCGCAATCCGCCCGCTCCCGACAGTCCCCGTGAGGGCGTCTCCCGGCGGCTGTCTCGCAGGCGTCACAGCGTGTGGGGGGCCTTCACCGCCCTGTTCGTCGCGGCGGCGGCCGTCGGCTCGCTGCTCGGGGCGCACTCGGTCGCCCACACGGATGCCGACAAGGCCAGGCTCGCGTTCCACCTGTCGTCGGCCGAGATCGCCTCGACGCTGAAGCTTGCCGTCGCTCACGAGGAAGACCTGGTCATCAGCGCGAGCGCGTTCACCGCGACCAACCCGAGAGTGTCTGCGGCCGCCTTTGACCGGTGGGTGGAATCGGTGCACGCGATGCAGCGCTACCCCGAGCTGCAGAACATCGGCCTGGTCGAGCTCGTGCGGGCCAGCCAGGTCCCGGACTTCAAGGCTCGGATGGCGGCGCATCCCCTGCGCCCCCTTGGTCCACGCTCGCCCGGACCGAGAGAAGCCTTTCAAGTGTTCCCAGCCGGCGATCGGCCCTATTACTGTTTCGCCGTCGCCGGGCTCGCGCGCAGCATCGCGTCGTATCTTCCCGGCGGTCTGGACTACTGCGGACTCGCGAAATCGCTGATCGCCGCTCGCGACACGGGTGCGAGCAACTATGCGCCCTTTGTCGCGGCGAACGCGACGACGCTCGGCATCCAGACACCCGTCTACCGGGGCGGAACGACGCCGTCGACGGTCGCGGGCCGGCGCGCCGCATTCCTCGGCTGGCTCGGCGAGCTGTTGCAGCCGGGCGTCGTGCTGCAGCGTTCGCTGGAAGGCCACCCCGGCACCGCGGCGACCATCAGCTACGCGAGCACGCCGATGCACGCGGTGTTCCGCAGCGGCCACGCGCCGCGCGGTGCGGAGACGACGCAGATCGACCTTCACAACGGGTGGACCGTGCAGACCTTCCGCACGGCGGTGGCGGGGGGCATCCTGGCCGACGCGCGCGCCACCGACCTGCTCGTCGGCGGAGGCCTACTGGGCCTGCTGCTGGGCCTGCTCGTCTTCGTCCTCGGCACCGGCCGCATGCGGGCGCTGTCCCTCGTGCGCGAGAAGACCCGCGAGCTGTCTCACCAGGCGCTACACGACACCCTCACCGGGCTCCCGAACCGCGCACTCGTGCTCGATCGAGCCGAGCAGATGCTCGCGCGCGCGGGACGCCAGGCGGGCATCGTTCCCGGAGCACTCTTCATCGACGTGGACGGGTTCAAGCACGTCAACGACAACCTCGGCCACGCGGCGGGCGACCTCCTGCTGAGGGTCGTCGGGGAAAGGCTCCAGAGCGCCGTGCGCGAGCAGGACACCGTCGGGCGCCTCGGCGGCGACGAGTTCGTCGTGCTGGTCGAGTGCGAAGGCCCGGACGCCTCGCTTGACTCGCTCGCCGGGCGGCTGATCGAGCTCCTGCGCGAGCCCCTGAAGATCGAGGACGCCGGAAAGACCCTGTCGTTCACCGCGAGCATCGGGATCGCGGTCGGGCAGTACTCCACGCCGGACGAGCTGCTGCGCGACGCCGACCTGGCCCTCTATGCGGCGAAGGCAGGTGGGAAGGACCGCTACGTGATGTTCGACGCGAACCTGGACCCCGAGACCGAACAGCGACTGGAGCTCGAGATGGACCTGAAGGCCGCGGTCTGGGATGAGCAGTTCTTCGTTCTCTACCAGCCGATCGTCGACCTGGCGAGCCGGACGCTCGTCGGCGCCGAGGCGCTGATCCGCTGGCGCCATCCGGTGCGCGGAATCCTGCGTCCGGACGAGTTCATCCCGCTCGCCGAGGAGACGGGGCTGATCGTGCCGCTGGGCGCCTGGGTGCTCGACGAGGCCTGCCGCCAGGCCGCCGCCTGGAGGGCCGCCGGGCGCGACATCGGGATATCCGTCAACGTGTCGGCCCACCAGCTCGGCCGCGACGGCTTTGCGAGCGATGTCCGCCGCGCGCTGCTCGAGTCCGGCATCGAGCCGTCGTCGCTGACGCTCGAGGTGACCGAGACGACGATCATGAGCGACGTCGCCGCGGCCTGCGAGCGCCTTGAGGAGATCAACGCGCTGGGAGTGCGAATCGCGATCGACGACTTCGGTACGGGATACGCGTCGCTCTCGCACCTGCAGCGCATGCCGGTGGACGTTCTCAAGGTGGACAGGAGCTTCATCGCGGCGTTGAACGACGGCGGCCAGAGCCGTGAGCTGCTGGAGGCCATCCTCGGCGTCGCGCAGGCGCTGTCGCTGAGCGTGATCGCGGAGGGCATCGAGGCGGCCGGCCAGTTGACGACGATCCAGGAGATGGGCTGCGAGATGGCCCAGGGGTTTCTCATCGGCAGGCCGAGCCCGGCAGAGGTGCTCGAGTCCTTCGAGTGGCCTGGCGTCGATCAGACGGCCGTCGGCGCGCGAACCGTGTAGAGCGCTCATATACTTGCCCCCCTCGACCGACTGGCGGTCGAACCGTCAATTGAACGAGGAGGTTCCCGATGAGCAAGCTGGTCACCCGTCTGGGTGGGCCTGCGCTCGCCGTGCTCGCGCTCGCCGGCTGCGGCAGCAGCAAAAGCTCGACGTCGAGCTCGACCACGACGACGAGCACACCTACCGTGAACGCCGCGATCGCCGCTCAGGTGCCGACCGCGATCAAATCGAAGGGGACGCTGAACGTCGCGACCGAAGCGCAGTATGCGCCGAACGAGTTCGTGGCAAACGACGGGCACACGATCATCGGGATGGACCCCGACCTCGTGAAAGCGCTCGCTGCGGTGATCGGATTGAAGGCGAACGTCATCAACTCGACCTTCGAAGCCATCATCCCGGGGCTCGCATCGGGCAGGTACGACATGGGCGCGTCGTCGTTTACCGACACCAAGGAACGCCAGAAGACCGTCGACTTCGTGACTTACCTCTCGGTTGGCCAGGCTTTCCTCACCAAGGCCAACGGCGGCCCGAAGATCAACACGTTGGCCGAACTGTGCGGCCATACCGTCTCGGTCGAGAAAGGGACGGTCGAGCTCGAAGAAGCGGAAAAGCAGAACAAGAAGTGCAAATCGGGTGGCAGGCCCGCGGCCAAGCTGCTCGTCTTCCCGGGTCAGAACGACGCCAACCTCGCGCTGTCGAGCGGACGGTCGGAAATCGACTATGCGGACTCGCCGATCATCGCCTACCAGGTGAGGCAGCTGGGCGTTTCGGTGAGGAGCTCGCCGACGTTCGGCGCGGCACCGTACGGTCTCGCACTCCCGAAAGGAAACGGCATGGCAAAGCCGGTGCTCGAAGCGCTCAAGCTGTTGATGGCTAACGGGACCTACAACACGATCCTCAAGAAATGGGAACTCACGAGCGCCGCGATCACCAACCCCGTCATAGACGGCGCGCAGAGCTAGGCCAGACGTGAGCTAGCGGTGTCCGGCCCGGGCAGGATCGAGACACCGCCGACTGCGGGGCGGCCCGACGATATCCGGGCCGTCCCGGTTCGCCATCGTGGCCGCTGGGTGGCCGTCGCCCTGATCCTGCTGTTCGGGGCCTCGCTCATCCATTCGGTGGCGACGAACAAGCTGCTCGAATGGCACGTCGTCGGGCACTTCCTGTTCGACCCTCGCATTATCGATGGCGTCGTGCTGACGCTGGAGCTTACGGTCACCGCGATGGCGATCGGCGTGATCCTGGGCGTCGCCCTCGCCGTGATGCGACTCTCTCCCAACCCGCTCGTGTCGGGCCCGAGCTGGCTGTACATATGGTTCTTCAGAGCCACGCCCGTCCTCGTGCAGCTGCTGTTTTGGTACAACATCGCGGCGATCTACCCGCGCATCTCGCTCGGTATCCCCTTCGTCGGAGTCGAGTTCGTGCACGGAAGCGCGAACACCGTGATCACGACGTATGTCGCTGCGCTACTGGGGCTGGGGCTGAACGAGGGCGCATACATGGCGGAGATCGTGCGCGCCGGGATCATCTCGGTCGGCGAGGGTCAGACCGACGCGGCGCAGTCGCTCGGGATGTCGCGGCTGCAGATCATGCGGCGAATCGTGCTGCCGCAGGCAATGCGCGTGATCATCCCGCCCACGGGCAACGAGACGATCTCGATGCTCAAGACCTCGTCGCTGGCGAGCGTCATCACGCTCACCGAGCTGCTGCTGGCCACGGAGAACATCTATTCGGTCAACTTCAAACCGATTCAGCTTCTGATCGTTGCAAGTATCTGGTACGCGGCGATGACCAGCGTCCTCTACGTCGGCCAGTACTACCTGGAACGCCACTACGGGCGCGGCTCTGCGCGCGAGATGCCGGCCACGCCCTTCCAGCGAATCCGCAGGGGCCTGTTCTCGTTGCGTCGCGAGGCGACGCGATGACCGAGCCCATGGTCAGGGCGGAAGGCGTACACAAGCGCTTCGGCCGGCTCGAGGTGCTGAAGGGCATCACACTCACGGTGCTGCCTGGCGAGGTGATGGTGCTGCTCGGCCCGTCCGGCTCCGGGAAGTCGACGTTCCTTCGCTGCATCAACCACCTCGAGAAGATCAACAGCGGACGCCTGTCGGTCGACGGCGAGCTCGTCGGCTACCGCGAAGCGGGCGACAAGCTCTATGAGCTGCGCGAGTCCGAGATCGCCCGCAAGCGCGCGGAGATCGGGATGGTCTTCCAGCACTTCAACCTCTTCCCTCACATGACTGCGCTCGAGAACGTCATGAGTGCGCCGATCCGCGTAAACAAGGTCCCACGCGAACGCGCGAACGCGCAAGCCCGAGCGCTTCTCGAGCGCGTGGGGCTGCCCGACAAGCTCGCCGCGTACCCGGCCCAGCTTTCCGGGGGCCAGCAGCAGCGCGTGGCTATCGCGCGGGCGCTTGCGATGGAGCCAAAGCTCATGCTCTTCGACGAGCCGACATCCGCGCTCGACCCCGAGCTCGTCGGCGACGTCCTTCAGGCGATGAAGCAGCTGGCCGGTGAAGGCATGACGATGATCGTCGTCACGCACGAGATGGGCTTTGCGGCCGAAGTCGCGGACACCGTCGTCTTCATGGACGATGGCATGGTCGTCGAGACTGGTAGCCCTGACCGCGTGCTCGGCGACCCACGGCACGAGCGCACGCGCGCGTTCCTCTCGAAGGTGCTCTGACCCTCAATCCGGCTGAGCGTCGAGATACCCGTCCAGGCGCTCCAGGGCCTGTGGCAGGTTCGCGCGACCGAAGCCCAGGCGCAGGTGCCGGGGCTGGGCGTAGACGGCGCCCGGGAGCAGCAGCACACTCGCTCGTTCGGCGGTCTGCTCGCACCATCTCTCGACATCGAATTGGCCGGCGACGCGCGGGAAGCCGATGGGCCCGGCGCTCGGTCGGACCCACTCGAGCAGCTGGCCCCGGCGCTCGACGAACGCGTGGACGAGCGGCAGGTTCTGCAGGACCAGCTGCCTGCTGCGCTCGACCAGCTCCTCTGCGTGGCGCAGTGCGAGCGCGACGAGCAGTTCGCTGGGCGCGCTCGAGCAGATCGTCGTGTAGAGCTTCAGCTCGCGGATGCGATCGAGGAGCGCCCGGTCGCGGCTCGCCAGCCAACCGATCCGCAGCCCGGGGAGCCCGTAGGCCTTGGAGACCGTGCCGAGCGAGATGGCGTGCTCGTAGGCGTCGCATGCGGCGGGCAGCGCGTCGGCGGGATCGTGCTCGAGCCCGCGGTAGACCTCGTCGCTGAAGACGACGATCGAACGCTCGCGCGCGAGGTCGATGATGCGCTCGAAGGTGGCCGTCGGCATGTGTGTGCCGGTCGGGTTGTGCGGACTGTTGATGTAGATGAGTCGAGTGTCCGGGCGCAGCAGCCGCTGCAGAGCGTCGAGGTCGTGGGCCCAGTCGTCCTCGTAGCGCCGCTGCCACAGGCTCACGGCTGCGCCGGTGCTGCGGGCGACCTCGATCGCCGATCCGTAGCACGGTGTCTCGACCACGACGTGGTCCCCCGGCCCGAGCAGCGCGTGATAGGCGACGAAGATGCCCTCCTCGGCAGCCGCCACGGTTAGGATGTCCGCCGGGTCGGCCCGCTCGTAGCGCCCCGCGACGGCGCTGCGCAGCTCCTGCGAGCCGGGCACCTCGGTGTATCCGAGATGCAGGGCGTGCAGCCGCTCGGCGGCGTCGGGCTCGAGCCCCAGCAGATCGGCGACCGTGAGTGCCTCGCAGTCGCTGCTTGAGAGCATCAACTCGGCGCGAAACTCCCAGCGCTCGTAGAAGCGCTCTATCGCAAAGGGCTCGATCTGCACTCGCGCTCAGGCCGTCGTCGGCTGGTCCTCGCCCGCGCGCGCGTCGGCTTCGCGGACCCTTGCGAGCGCGTCCTGATCGCGCTCGATCTGGGCGTCGCTGAGCGGGTTGAGGATTCCCCGCAGGACCGACATGACAACCCAGCGACGCGGCCTGATGATGCGCGGCGCCCGGCGCTCGATGCCGCGGACGATCGCCTCGCCGGCGACCGCCGGCGAAAGCCGCTTGTGCAGCGGTCGCGGCAGCACCTCGAACATCGCATTGGCGAGCGGGTCGGCGTCGATCGCCCGATGGACCATCTCTGTGTCGATGAAGCCGAAGTAGGCCACGCTCGCGCTTGCGCCGGACGGGGCCAGCTCGACGCGCAGAGCGCGACCGAACTGCTCGACGGCGGCCTTGCTCATCGCGTAGGGCGTCGCCCCAACGCCGTTGGTGAACGCGTAGATAGAAGAGACGACAACGACATGGCCGCGCCGGGGGACGATCTCCGGGAGCGCCGCCTCGACCGTCCGGCACACGCCCATCAGGTTGACGTCGAGCACCCGCTCGAACGTCTCCGACGGCATCGCACGAAACGTCGCCACACGCGAGGCGATGCCGGCGTTCGCGACCACGACGTCGAGCCCGCCGAAGCGCTCGACGGCAGAAGCGACCGCGCGCTGCATGGCACTGCGGTCGGTCACGTCGCCGGCCAGCCCGAGCGCCCGCGAGTCGTGCACCTCGCCCGCGGCACGCTCCGCCGCTGCCGCGTCGAGGTCGACGATCACGACCGACGCACCACGCCCGGCGAGCGCTCGGGCCGTAGCCAGACCGATTCCGCGTGCCCCGCCGGTGACGAGCGCCACCTTGTTTCGCAGGTCATAGGTCCCCACCTGCTGAACTCTGTCAGATTCATGACGACCTCCGACACACAGGTCGCAGTCATCGGCGGTGGTGTGGTCGGGTGCGCCGTGGCGCATGCGCTGGCGCGCCGCGGCGTCGAGGCGGTCGTGCTGGAGGCCGAGCGTGGCCTGGCGCTGGGGGCGAGCGGGGCGAACTCGGGGATCCTGCACACCGGCTTCGATTCCGCTCCGGGCGAGCTCGAGACGCGCCTGCTGCTGCGTTCGGCCGAGCTGCGCACGGAGCTGCTCGACGAGCTCGCGGTACCGGTGTGGCGCTGCGGCGCTCGGCTCGCCGCGAGCAACGAGGACGAGCTGCAGGCGATCTCGCCGCTGGCGGAGAACGCACGTGCGAACGGCGTCGAGGCGCATCTCGACCCGGATGGCTCGCTTACGGTGCCGGGTGAGGCGGTGACGGATCCCGTCGCGTTCGTGCACGCGCTCGCATCGGGCGCGCAGCGCGGGGGGGCGACCGTGAGGCTCGGGGCCGCAGTCGGCCGCATCCGGGCGGCGACGCGGGGTGCTCTGACGCTCGAGCTCGCCGGCGGCGAGCGACTGCGAGCGCGCGCCGCGGTCAACTGCGCGGGGCTGTTCGCCGACGAGGTGGCGAGGATGGCCGGGGACGATTTCTTCTCCATCTATCCCCGCAAGGGAGAGTTCATCGTCTTCGCGCCGCCGGCGGGAGAGGGGCTGCAGCGGATCCTGCTGCCGGTGCCCTCGCCCATCGGCAAGGGCGTGCTCGTTTTCCCCACGATCGACGGCTACGTGGTCGCCGGGCCAACCGCGCGCGAGCGGGAGGACAAGTGCGACTGGTCGGTCGAGGGGGACGCCGAGACGCTGATCCTCGACCGCGCGCGTCGTATGTACCCGGCGCTCGAGCGCTCACGCCAGGTGGACGCCTACGCAGGGCTGCGTCCCGCCGGACGTGCTGTCAACTACCTGATCGAGTTCTCGCGTGCGTTGCCGGAGCTGCTGCACGTGGCGGCAATCCGCTCCACCGGTCTGTCTGCGTCGCTGGGGATCGGCGAGCACGTGGTCGGGCTCCTCGCCGATCGCGCCCTCGTCGCGCCAGTTCGGGCTCGCCGGCTTCCGTCTCGCGATCGGCCATCGCCGACGGGCGGCTGGTGGCAACGGGCGGCGCGCCACCACGCGCCGCACGCCGAGCGAGGCACGGCGTGAACTCGCCGCTGCTGCTCGGAATCGACGAGGGAACGACGGCCGTCAAGGCGGCGCTGTTCGACGAGGAGCTGCGGACGGTTGCAGAGGCCAGACGGCCGGTTGCGGTCGCGCACCCGGCCTCAGGCCGTGTCGAGCAGGATCCGCTGTTGATCCTCGATGCTGTCGTCGACGCCGTCGCCGAGCTGCTCGAGCGTGCCGGCGGTCGTGCGGTGCGCGCGGCCGGCATCGCGCACCAGGGTGAGTCCGTGCTCGCGTGGGACTCCCACAGCGGCGAGCCGCTGACGCCGGTGATCGTGTGGCAGGACAAGCGCCAGGAGGCGCTGCTGGCGAGGATCGACCCGCAGGTGGTGACGCGCTCGGGGCTGCCGCTGGACCCGTACTTCTCGGCGGGCAAGTTCAGCTGGCTGCTGGAGAACCACGACGGTGTGCGCAGGGCACGCGACGCGGGCACTCTGCGCCTCGGCAACGTCGACTCCTTCCTCGCCGACCGCCTCGGTGGCCGTTTCGCGACCGATCTCTCGACGGCATCGCGCACGCAGCTGCTCGCGCGCGGCGGATCTGACTGGGATGCGGAGCTGCTCGCGGCGTTCGGCCTGCAGCGTGAGTGGCTGCCGGCGGTGGGGCCGAGTTTCGGAAGCCTCGGCGAGCTTCGCTGCGATCGCTGGCCGGTTTCCGTTGCGCTTGGCGCCCAGCTTGTCGATCAGCAGGCTGCGCTTGCGGGCTCGGGCGCGGTCGGGGCGGGTGAGCTGAAGGCGACCTATGGCACTGGGGTATTCGTGCTCGGGCGTACCGACGGGCCGACTGCCGGGGGCGGCCTGCTGCCGACCGTCGGTTGGGCCGCGCCGGACCACACCGCGGGTATCGGCCAGATCGCGTACGCCGTCGACGGGGGTGTGTTCGCGGCCGGGTCGCTGCTCGACTGGCTCGCCGACGGACTCGGGCTCGCGCCGGATGCGAAGGCGATTGCGGCGGCTGCCGGCACGGTCGCTGACAGCGCGGGCGTGATGATGCTTCCGGCGCTCGCCGGACTCGGTGCGCCGTGGTGGCAGCCCGGCGCCCACGGGGTGATCGCCGGCCTTCATGGGGGGGTGCGCACGGCACATGTGGCCCGCGCGGCGCTCGATGCGATCGCCTGGCGAGTCGCGGACATCGTCGAGGCGTTCGCCGACGTGGCGCCCGTCAAGAGCGTGCGCGTGGACGGAGGGCTGACGAACGACCCGACGCTGCTCCAGATCCAGGCCGACGCGCTCGGGCTGCCACTCGTGATCGGGTCCACCGATGCGACGGTCCTCGGCGCCGCGCTGCTCGCGGGAGTCGGGGCGGGCCTGTTCGAGACCGTCGAGGATGCGGCGCGACGGCTGCCGCAGGGCCGTGTCGTCGAGCCGGCCACTCGCACGGAGGAGCGGCGGGCCGGCCGAGAGCGCTGGCGCGCCTTCGTCGGGGCGAGCGCCGAGTTGTAGGTCTCCCCGCGCCCCCGCGCGCCCTGTGCCTGGCGGCAGCCGCCGCGGACGGCGTGTGGCATACCTATTCGAGGGTCACCTCGTAGCCAGCCTGCGCGAGCGCGGTGAGCACCTCGTCGGTGTGCGCCGGCCCGCGCGTCTCGAGCGTCAGCTCGACGCCGGTCTCGCGCACGCGCAGGGGCACGGCCTCGCGCACGTGCTCGAGGCTCACCAGATTGGCTCTCGCGCCGGCGACCAGGTTCAACAGCTCGGCAAGCCCCCCCGGGCGATCAGCAACGCGTGTGAACATGCGCACGCGGCGACCCTCCTCGGTTTCGTGGCGACGCAGCAATCCCGCGAGCAGCCCCCCATCGACGTTTCCGCCCGACACGATGGCGACTGTCGTGCCGTCAACGGGCGGCAGGCGCCCGCTGAGCAGGGCCGCCACGGACACCGCCCCCGCGCCCTCGGCGACGAGCTTGGCGTTTTCGGCGAGGAACACCATCGCACCGGCGATCTCATCCTCGGTTACGGTCTCCAGGCGGGCCAGCAGCTCGCGCAGAAGCGGCAAAGTGAGCAATCCAGGGCGCTTGATGGCGATCCCGTCCGCGATCGTCGCTCCCGGCGAAGGCTCGAGTTCAGCGGGCGAGTCGCGAGACTCGAGGGCGAGGGCGAAGGGGGCGCACGCCCGCGCCTGCACGCCGACGAGCTCGACCCGGGCATCCGCTCGAACCAGCGCGGCCCCCACCCCGCTCGCCAGGCCGCCGCCGCCGACGGGGACGATCACGCGTGCGAGATCGGGCACGTCCTCGAGCAGCTCGAGCCCGACGGTGCCCTGTCCGGCGATCACGTCGATGTCGTCGAACGGGTGCACGAACGCCCGGCCCAGCCGCTCTGCGCACTCGGCCGCCAGCTCGAGCGCCTCCTCGACGGTCGCGCCCGCCTGGTGCACCTTCGCTCCGAGCCGCTCGACCGCGGCGACCTTGGACACGGGAGCGTCGCTCGGCATGAACACTTCACAGACGACGCCCATGACGCGCGCCGCCTGCGCGACCGCGCGACCGTGGTTGCCGGCGCTCGCCGTGACGAGTCCCGCGTCCGCGCGCTCGCCCAGCGTGGCGACCTTGTTGAGCGCGCCCCGCAGCTTGAACGAGCCGGTCCGCTGCAGGCACTCGGCCTTCAGGGAGACCGGCCCTCCGGCGCGCGCCGCGAGATCGTCGGAGGCGATCGTCGGGGAGCGCACGGTGACGCCCGTGATCGCGTCACGCGCCGCCCCCGGGTCCACGGCGGCGATCAGCTCGGCGGCGGACGGCCCCGGGTGAGGTTCGCTCACCGCCGCGTCCGGGTGGGTGGGGGATTGCGGGTCGTCGGGCGATGCTCGCGGATCACGGTCCGGTGAAGGTATAGGCTGCGCGCCTTATCGCGCAAACGGCAGGGGGTGGCGGTGGGCGAGCTGAACGACATCCTGCAGCGCCTCGCGCCGTCGCTGGGGCCGCTCAGCGGCGAGCCGACGCCGCTTGACGGAGGGATCACCAACCGAAACTTCCGCGTCACGCTCGGCGGCATCGACTACGTGGTTCGCCTCCCCGGGAAGGACACGGCGCTGCTGGGAATCGTTCGCGAGGCCGAGCGCGAGGCCAGCGACACGGCCTCGCGCCTGGGCATCGCGCCGGCGGTGGCAGCCGTGCTGAAGGACTGCCTGGTGACCCGCTTCATCACCTGCCGCTCGGTCAGCTCGCCCGAGATAGCACAGAGGGCGGAGGAGATCGCTCGCGCCCTGCGCCGCTTCCACGACTCCGCGGTACGCCTCCCGGCCGACTTCTGGGTGCCGGACCTGCTGCGCGACTACGAGGCAATCATCCGTCGGCGCGGGGGCGAGCCGCCGGCGGGGTACAGCATGCTCGTCACGGTGGCGGCGCGGATCGGAGCGGCCCTTGCACCGGGTAGTAGGCGTCCTTGTCACAACGATCTGCTGGCCGGCAATATCATCCGCGCCAACGATGACGGGCGAGTGATGATCGTCGACTGGGAGTACGCGGCGATGGGCGATCCGCGCTTCGACCTCGGCAACCTCTCGATCAACAACGGCTTCGGCGACGCAGATGACGAGCGTCTGCTGATCGCCTACTACGGCGAGCCGCCGAGCGTAGGGCGTCGGGCGGCGCTCAAGCTGATGCGCGTGCTGTCCGACGCACGGGAGGCAGCGTGGGGTGTCCTACAGGGAGAGATCTCCGAGCTGCAGTTCGACTTCGCCGGCTATGCGCAGAAGCACCTCGAGCGGCTGCGCGCAGCCGCCACCCGGCCGCAGTTCGAGGAGTGGCTTGTCAGCGCCGGGGAGTGAGCGGAGAGCGCCGGCCGATTCACAGCCGGCCCACGCGCCGGGATCACGCGGCGTCAGGCCGCGCGAGCTTCCAGAGCGTGCGCGCGTGGTGATCATCGGCGGCGGCGTCGGTGGCACCGCGATCGCCCACCACCTCGCAAGGCTCGGGGAGCGCGATGTCGTCCTGCTCGAGCGCAACGAGCTGAACACCGGCTCGACGTTCCACTCCGCCGGCCTGGTGGGCCAACTGCGATCAAGCCTCTCGCTCACGCGCCTGATGATGGACTCGGTCGAGCTCTACCGCACACTCGACTGCGGATGGGTGGAGTGCGGCGGGATCCGGCTCGCGTGCACGGCGGAGCGCGAGCAGGAGGTCCTGCGCCAGGTGGCCTGGGCCAAGACGTTCGGGCTTGACCTCGAGCTGATCTCTCCGCTCGAGGCGAGCGAGCTGTTCCCACTGATGTCGACCGAGGGCGTGCGCTGTGGCTCATACCTGTCGAGCGACGGCTACCTCGACCCGTCGCTGCTCACGATGGCGCTTGCAGAGGGCGCGCGCGAGGGCGGCTGTCGCATCTTCACGCACACCCGCGTCACGGGCATCGACGTGGACGAGGGTCACATGCACCGGCGTGTTCGTGGCGTGCAGACCGCGTGGGGTCCGATCGAGGCCGAGGTCGTCGTCAACGCCGGCGGGATGTTCGCGGCCGAGCTTGGACGCATGGCCGGCGTGCGCGTCCCCGTCGTGCCGTTCGCGCACGAGTACCTCGTGACGCAGCCCTTCCGCGACCGGGCGATCGGCGAGCAGCGCGAGCACCTGCCCACCCTGCGCGACCCCGACCTGCTGATCTACTTCCGCGAGGAGGGCGGCGGGCTCATCATGGGAGGCTATGAGCGCGCGTCGGCGCCGTGGGCGCTCGACGCCCACCAGCTCGACGCGATTCCCGGCGACTTCAACGGCCGCCTACTCGAGGAGGACTGGCCTCGCTTCGAGGAGATCGCCGACAACTCCCGCCGGCGCGTTCCGGTCATGGACGAGATCACGGTGACCCGACTGATCAACGGCCCGGAGGCCTTCACCCCCGACAACGAGTTCTGCCTCGGGGAGTCCGAGGTGCGGGGCCTGTTCGTCGCTGCGGGCTTCTGCGCTCATGGGCTGGCCGGCGCCGGGGGCATCGGCCGAGTGATGGCGGAGTGGATCGTCGAGGGGGAGCCTTCGACGGACGTCTGGGAGATGGACATCCGTCGCTTCGGCCCGCACTTTCGCTCGCCGAGCTACACCCTCAAGCGCGCCCGGGAGGTCTATGAGACCTACTACGACATCCGCTACCCAGGTCACGAGCGCCAGGCGGGCCGGCCGCTGCGCACCTCGAGCGCCTACCCGTGGCACCTGGCCCACGGCGCCGCCTTCGGCGAGAAGTCGGGCTGGGAGCGCGTCAACTGGTATGAGTCAAACGCCCCGTCGGGTCGGGAGTCGCTGCGCCCGCGCGGCTGGGCGGGAATGCACTGGTCGCCGGCGATCGGCGCCGAGCACACGGCCACACGTGAGCGTGCCGGTCTCTTCGACGAGTCGTCGTTCGCAAAGCTCGACATCGGTGGTCCCGGCGCCGCGACGTTCCTGGAGCGCCTCTGCGACAACCACGTGGCGCGCGACGTCGGGGCGATCACGTATACGCAGATGCTCAATCGGCGCGGCGGCATCGAGTGCGACTTCACCGTCACGCGCGTGGCGGAGGAGCTCTTCTCGATCGTGACGGGCACCGCGTTCGGCAACCATGACCTCAGCTGGATCCGCCGCCACCTGCCGGAGAACGGCAGCGTGAGCGCCACCGACGTCACCGCTCGCTGGTCGTGCTTCGCGCTCTGGGGCCCGCGCGCGCGAGACATCCTCTCGACGCTGACCGACGACCCGCTCGAATTCGGATACATGCGGATGCGCGAACTGCCGGTGGGCGACGTACCGGTGAGGGCGCTGCGTGTCACTTTTGTGGGTGAGCTCGGCTGGGAGCTCTACTGCCCGACGGAGTACGGGGCGGGACTCTGGCGGACGCTGTGGGATGCAGGGCGCGAGCACGGCCTCGTGGCCGGTGGCTACCGGGCGATCGATTCGCTGCGCTTGGAGAAGGGCTACCGCGTGTGGGCGGCCGACATCACGCCAGAGGAGACTCCCTATGAGGCGGGCCTGGGCTTCTGTGTGAGGAAGGAAGGGGACTTTCTCGGCGCCGAGGCGCTGCGGACAGGCGTCGACGCCGACGCGTCGCGACGGCGGCTGCGCTGTCTCGTGCTTGAAGATCCGCGTTCGGTGGCGCTGGGCAACGAGCCGGTGCGCTTCAATGGCGAGGTGGCCGGCAGGGTCACGAGCGGCGGCTACGGCTACACGGTGGCGCGTTCGATCGCCTATGCCTACCTGCCTGTCGAGGTTGAGGTCGGCAGCCGCGTCGAGATCGACATCTTCGGGGAGTGGGTCGCCGGCGAGGTCGTCAAGGAGCCGCTGTTCGATCCCAAGGGCGACCGCGTCAGGGGCTAGCCAACGCAGCTGAGCGCCGTGATCGACGAGGCAGGGGTCACCACGCCGTCAGCGCCGCTTGACGGCCGGGAGGCCTATGTTGCCCTGCTCGTCGACGGCGCGGATGGCGACGTAGAGCTTGGCGCCGCTCGGTAGCGCATACGACTGGCTGGTGCCGGCGGCGGCCGGGGCGGGGGCGCCGCCAAGCGGCGTCGCGCTCGCGAAGTTCTGGGGCGTGATCGGGTTCGGCGAGGTCACGATTTCATAGGACGTGGCCGTTCCGCACATCAGGTCTCCGCCGGGGGCGGTCCAGGTCAGGATCCTGTTCGCCGCTGTCGCGTGAAGCGGCACGCCGGGAGCGATCGCGTCGCGCGTGTAGTCGCCCGAGTTGGCGATGTCGTGGTGGAAGTTCGGCCATGAGCTGGGCGAGCAGGCCGATGCCGGGGTGGAGTAGACCGACAGGGTGCCCGAGCGCGTCATCGTCACGACGTCCTTCCTGGCCGCGCCTTCGCTGTCGATCGTGCCGAGCGACCCGAGCGCCGGTGTCGCCACGAGCCAGTCGCCGGTGAGCTTCGGCCACGAGGTGCTCGCGGGCGCGCCGGCCGCGTTGTAGGCCTGCAGGTCCTGCGAGGCGGTCCCCGCGACGACCTCCTGGGCCGGCGCCGCGCCGGTCACGTCGCCGACGGCCTGCCCGGTTATGAACGAGAGGTCGTTGTTGACGGCCGGGAACCCGGGCGCGAACTGGCCGCTGTTGGCGTTCCAGGCGGCGGTGAAGTCCTGGCTGCCCTTCTGATAGTCGGGGGCGACGACGTCGAGTGCCCGCAAGAGCCCGGCGGCCGGCGCGAACATGTCCGTCGTGACGCCGTCGAGCGTGCCGAACGAGGGCTCGCCCACCGCCGGGAACGCAGGCGTGTCGGTCTTTCCGGTGCCTGCGGCGATGTCCGTCTCGAGCGCGTTGTAGGCGCCGTTCGTCGACCCGTAGCAGGACGTGCCGTCGGCGTTGAGCAGGTAGCCGGGGCCCGCGTCGGGGGTGACGCCGACCTTCAGCCCGGCGCCGCCTTCGGGGCAGGTGACCGGTGCGACGATC
Source organism: Solirubrobacterales bacterium (assembly GCA_025964355.1). Taxonomy (GTDB): domain Bacteria; phylum Actinomycetota; class Thermoleophilia; order Solirubrobacterales; family Solirubrobacteraceae; genus Palsa-744. Next base: position 22,341 of record JAOPZB010000109.1, read on the forward strand.
GGCGCGCCGTTGATCCCCTCGCCGACGTCGGGCAGCAGCCCGGCGTTGATGAGGCCGATCTTCACCGGCCAGCCGGCGCGGAACGCCGAGGACGTGCACTGCGATCCCGAGCAGCTGAAGCCGCCGGTCGGGCCGCTCGAGGGATCCGACGAGTCGCCGGTCGCCTTGATCGCGTAGATGCGGCCGTTTGCGAAGTTCAGCACGCCGCTGGCGCCGAGCACGCCGAGAGACGCGGTGGTGACGCCGGCGGCGTTGATCGCGCCCTCGTTGCCGGTGTTGACGAGGTACTCCTCGTTGCTGCCGACGAGGATCGTCGGCGGCCTTTGAGGACCGTCGAGGTAGGCGACGGCCGGCGTATCGACGATCTTGCCCTGGTCTTCGTCTTTTCCGGGGTTGGCCTGAGCGTTGCCGTTGAACGACGGCTGGTTGCTCGTCGGGTTAACCGACGCGACCTTGTTCGGGTCCTCGACCAAGACGGGGAAGCCGGCAACTGACGAGCCGTTGGCGTGCCAGGCGTAGACGTGGCGGTCCTCGCCGGCGGCCACGATGTCGAGTCCGCGGCCTGCTCCCGGCTCGAGGTTGGCGAGCACCGGCGAGGTGAGGAAGCCGCCCTCGGTCCGCTCGCGCGTGCCCGCCCGCTGCGCCGCCCATGACGGATCGCCCGCCAGCGGCGCTCCTGAGTAGGCGGGATTCGATTTCTGGTGGAAGACGAGGTTGCCGGCCGAGTCCCAGGCATAGACGTTGCCCTGCAGGTCGTCGGCGACGATCTCTCTGCGACCATCGCCGAAGAGGTCACCGGCGGCGGGCGCCTCGAGCACGGGCGCGTAGTGGGCGGTCGACTCCTCGCCGCTCGTAAACGCTCGCTCGCCGGCGTGCAGCGGCAGCGGGTCGGTGTGCACCGGCCATCCGGGCAGGTCTGTCGCCTTTCCGGTCGCGGGGTTGTAGCGGTAGGCGTGGATCCAGCCGTCGGAGTTGGCGACGACGAGCTGGTTGCTGTCGCTGCCGATGAGGTCGACGAGGAGCGGGCTTGCGTCGCCGTCGCCGCGCGTCTCCAGCGGGAAGCCGGAGAGCATGTCCTGATCGCGGTGCAGGAACATCTGGCGCCGGTCCTCGCCGGTCATCGCCGGTCCGGGGGCTCCGGCGGCGGATTTCACGACGAGCCGGACGGTGAAGGCGTAGGGCAGCGTGTTGGGCCTTCCGTTGGCGGTCTGGGCGAGACCGGGTCCGCCGTTCTCGTTGCCGGTGAACGAGGTCGGTACGCCGTGCGGGAACAGAGACTGGAGCGTGGCGACGCTCACCGACGCGAGCAGCCCGCTGCGCGGCGTGGAGTGCTTCGTGGTGCCGTTGCAGTAGGTCGACGGGACTGTCACGAAGTCGCCGGAGGAGCCGCTTGATGCGTTGTTCGGCTGCGCCCCGGGCGCGATTTCGACGCGGCAGGTGTAGCTCGAGCGCGCGCTGACGTAGCCGTTGACTTTGAAGGATTCCTGGTGCGGATCGACCTGGTCGAACCATTCGGGCGAGGTGATGTCCGCCTCGGGCGGGACCCAGCCCTGCGCCGCCGCTTCCACGGCCTTGTAGGCGTCGAGGCGCCCGTAGCCGAAGAACTCATCGAAGCCCCTGCGCGACGGGTAGCGGAAGGTATCGGGCAGGGGTCCGACGATTCCCGCGTTCTCGTCGGAGGCGAAGAGCGTGTTGGAGTTCGGGTCGGTGCAGCCGGGCGCCATCCCGACGCTGCATGCCGTCTCGGGTTGCTGCGCGGTATTTATGTCGTCGGCCTGGCCGCCTTCGCCGGCGTCCGCCGAGGCCTGACCGCTGCTGGGCTGGTTTGAGCCGAGCGTCGACGAGCCGTTGACACTCGTCCCTGCGATGTTGCCGGAGGCCATCAGCTGGCGAACCTCGTTGGCCGTGATCGGGCAGGGCGACCCGTCGACGCGCGTGCAGTCCTTCGCGGGCGTCGCCTTCGTTCCCGCGCCGCTCGCGCACTGGCCATAGAGAGGCGCTCCGCACGCGTTCAGCGCGGCGCTGTAGACGAGGCCGGTGACACCGGCGCTCTTGCCGGTCGCCTCCGAGGAGCACGAGGTGGCCGGGACCGAGAGGTCGATGCGGGTGCCGAAGTTCGTGCAGCCGTCGAGCTGGAGGTAGGAGGGTGGCTTGTTGGTGACCGGGACGCCGCCGAGCCTCGCTGGGCCTTCGATGGCATTGACCACGATGGTGTGCGGGAGAGCTCCGGGCTGGTTGTGATGTTCGGCGGCCTCGTCAGCTGCGGAGGCGATCACGGTCACGCCGTGGACATAGGCGTAGTCGATCGCCTGGCGCGCGAAGAGGGGGTCGTTGTAGGTGCCGAGCGCCTCCTGCACGACGCTCACGCCACGGTCGGTGGCGTAGATGGTGGCCTCGGCGAAGCGGTTGGCGTCGGCCACGAACGACTCGCCGACGCGCAGAGGCAAGACCGTGCAGTTCGGGCAGGAGCCGGTCTCGCCGGCGCTGGCGTTGGCCTCCGCCGTCGAGTCCTCGTCCTCGCCGGTCCCGTGTCCGTATTGCACGTCGTCGAAGGGGTCGTTGGTGTTGTCGACGAAGTTCCACCCGGCGATGTCGTTGGCGTAGCCGTTGTTGTCGTGGTCGGCGCCGTCGGAGAAGGCGATGATCAGGTCCTCCGGCGTGAGCATCCCCGGCGGTCCGTTGCGACAGGCGCTCGTCGTCGGTGGATTCGCGCAGCGCGGATAGCTTTCGACGACGTGGGCGACGCGCGAGTCGCAGGCGTAGGAGAGCGCGTCGAACACGCCCTGGCCACTGATGTCGTAGGGGATCGCCCCGCTGCCGCCGGGGGTGCCGCCGGGCATGCCGCCGGCGGCGTTGTAGTCACCGCCGGTGCCGGCGTGGGCGGTCGCGCAGTCGACTCCGGTGGACGAATCGAATGTCGTGCTCAGGTCGACCCTCGGAGCGGGCAGCTCGCCGGCGTTGAGCAGCACCTTCTTGCGCAGCTGCGTCATGTCGCCTGCGTCGTTCCACTTGATGCCGGAGTCGAGCTCGCCGATGGACACGTCGGGTCGCCCTAGCGTTACCTCGAAGCCCGTCTTGACAGGAGTGCCGGCGGCGATGCAGGAGCCGGTTTCCGACGGGAACGTGGCGCGCACGTCCACGAGGCTCATGCCAGTGACGCCGCAGAGCTCGTCCTGCTGGGAGTTGTTCTGGGTGATCGCCTGGTTTTCGGCGAGGTTGGATTCCTTGGAGGGCGGCGTGGCGGGCGTGGCGGCGAACTTCCATCCGAGCCCGCCGAGGTTGCTGGGGACGTGACCGGGAGCGAGCGCCCAGCTCGCCGGATTACCGAGGGTCCCGTCGCCGACGTAGGGGAAGTCGGCCCGCGACGGCGCCGCGCCGGTGGCGAACCAGATCACGGCGATCAGCAGCGCGGCGGCCGTGAAGGATCGGCGGCGAGCATGCGTCGCGGCGCCGCACCGCCTGCAATCCCGTGCCCCCACCCAGCTGCGTCCTCTCTCCCGAGTTCCCGTCCTCCCTGCTGGCTTCGGGCGATACCCGCGATGTGCGACGCCTAAACAATCGGGCGCGGGGCTACCGGTGCGGGCGGCGCAGCCAGCGGGCGCGCGCGCGACGAACGCGCGGTCCGACCGCGAGCTCCTCGGCGAACAGGACGCCCAGCAGGAGCATCCCGGTAAGGGCGATCGCGACCGCGTTCAAGGTCCCGTTGCCCCCCGGGGTGCGGATCAGGGCGAGGCCGTCTGTGGTGTCGGGCGGCGTCTGCGCCGCTGCGCCTTCCTGCGTTGGGCTCTTCGAATAGCGCGCCGCCAGGACGCCACCGGCTGCACCGAAGGGCGTCAGGTCGGCGGATATGACGGTGGCCGCGAGGTCGGCGATCTGCCCGGTGGACGTGCCGCTCGAGCTGACGCAGGCATGCGTCCGCGCGACGAGGATCAGTCGACGCAGCGCTCGCCGCTGCAGCTGGCGAGCCTCGGCGACGGTTACGTTGAGACGGCGCGAGAGCCCGGCGAGAGTTAGAGACCGGCCGGTGCCGATGCCGGCGCTGAGTTCCAGCACGAGGCGTGGGCGTTCGGGGAGATCGCTCAGGCAACCGACAAGGCGCTGCACCTTCTGCCCCAGGGTGAGCCCGGCGAGGGCGGCGACTTCCCGGTCCACCAACGCCGCGGCGCCCGGCCCGCGAGGCGCACTGCCGAACGCGCCGGTCGCCGGGCTGGAGCCGTACGAGGAGAACGGCGAGGTCGCCGCGGTCGCGGGCGGACCGCCGGTCGAGGCGGACCGAGCGGGCGCACGCTGCGGGAGGCTGGTGGCTGTCGCACCGACCGGCGTGGGCGTTTTGCCCGACGGCAGCGCGCCGACCCGGGGGACGGGAGCTGACGTGGTCGAGGGGGTCGTTACAGTCACGGGCGAGCCACCGGGGGGTGTAACCGACACCGAAGGCGCCGGGGCTTTCGGCGGCGCGGGCAGTTTCGGCGCGGCCGGCGGCGAAGGCACGTGGACGGGCGGGGGCGGCGTCACGTGCACGGGGATCGGAGGCGGGGCCGGCGTCACCGGGACAGGAGGCGGTGCAGGCGCGGTGACCGTGATCGGCGGAGGAGTAGGCACCGTCACCGGTGGTGGGCTTTTCACCGGGATCGGCAGCGGGGGCACCAGTGCCGAACCCGAAAGGAGCGGAAGCCCCGCAGAGGTAGCCGGTACGCCGCCGGCGACCAGGCAGCACACGATCAGCCCGACGATCGCGCCTTTCTTCCTACCGGGCGAAGCCCCCATGCGCCTCCTAGAAGTCCATCCGTGCGTGTCTAAGCGGTTACCCGCCCTGCGGCGATTCATGCACAAGCCGGACAGATCCTAAACATTGGAACCGTGCGACTGGCGATGGGCCTGTTCTGAGACGTCTCGAGTGGGCGATCCAGGACTCGAACCTGGGACCTCTTCCTTATCAGAGAAGCGCTCTAACCGACTGAGCTAATCGCCCGCGGGCGCCGATTCTACCGACCTTGCGGTGCCCGGCTGTGCCGGTCTTGCGCATGGTGCTCAACGCTGAAACCTGCTGCGCCGCGTCGTGGAATCGGGTGGGCTATGCAACCGCGCGTGGCCGCAGCCGGCGGGCGAGCTCTATGGCCTCCTCGAGCGTCGCGAAGGACACCTGCGCCCGATAGCCCCCGCTGCGGGTGGCCTTGACCTGCACCTCGGCGCCGAGCGCCCCAGCCAGAGCGTCTGCGATCTCCTTCTCGGCCTGCTCCTGATCGGGATGGCGGCGAGCTGCGCCGCGGCGAGTCGGATCGGTCCGAGCCCCGTCTGATGCCTCGTTGGTCTCGCGTGCGCGCGCCTCGATCACCCTGACGGACCAGCCCTGCGCGATCGCCTCGCGAGCCAGCCTCCGGCGCGCGCTGTGGTCGTCGGCCAACAGGAGGGCGCGGCCGTGCCCCTCGCTCAACCTTCCGTCCTGCAGCAGGTCGATGACCTCGTCGGGCAGGTCCAGGAGGCGCATGAGATTGCTGACGGCCACGCGGCCGCGGCCGACGCGCCTGCCGACCTCCTCGCGTGTCAGCCCAAGCTCCTCCACCAGCGCGGTGCACGCACGAGCCTCCTCGACGGGCGTCAGGTCCTCCCGTGCCATGTTCTCGATCAGTGCCAGCTCGAGCGTCTCGGCGTCCTCGCGCTCGCGCACGATCGCGGGAATCGTTTGCATCCCGGCGATCTCCGCGGCGCGCCAGCGGCGCTCGCCGGCGACCAGCTCGTATCTGCCGCCGGCCCGCGGGCGGACGAGCACCGGCTGCAGCACGCCCTGGTCGGCGAGCGACGACGCGAGCGCCGCGAGGGCGTCCTGGTCGAATCTTCGCCGGGGCTGATTCGGATTCGTCGAGATCAGCTCGATCGGCAGCTCGCGCAACTCCTCGGCGCCCGCCTTCGCACCCTCGGTGGAGACCGACAGGATCGCGTCGAGACCCCTGCCCATCCCCGGCTTCGGCTTAGCCACGGGCCGCCACCTCCTTGGCGAGCTCGAAGTAGGCCTCGGCGCCGGCGCTGAGCGGGTCGTGGTGGGTCACAGGCAGTCCGTAGCTCGGAGCCTCTCCCACCCTGACGTTACGGGGAATGACCGTGTCGAACACCAGGTCTGGAAAGTGGGAGCGCACCTCGCGCTCGACATCCTGGCCGAGCCGGGTGCGGGCGTCGTGCATCGTCAGCAGCATTCCGGCCACGGTCAGCCGCGGGTTCAGGTCGCGCTGTACGAGGGCGAGGGTCTCGAGCAGCCCGGCGAGCCCCTCCAGGGCGAAGTACTCGGTCTGTACCGGCACGATCACCCTGTCGGCGGCGACCAGCGCGCTCACGGTCAGCGGCCCGAGCGACGGGGGGCAGTCGAGCAGGACATAGGCGAAGCCTTCCCTTATCGGCGCCAGGCACTCGCGCAGGCGCTGCTCGAAGCCGTCGATCCGCGGGAGCTCGACGTTCGCGCCTGCGAGTCCTGCGCCGGCGGGCAATATCCGCAGGCCGGGGATGGACGTGTCCGTGATCGCCTCCTCGGCGCTCGCCTCGCCCGTCAGCACCTCGTATAGGCCCGGGGACTGGGTGCGGGCGACGCCCAGCCCGACGGTGGCGTTGGCCTGAGGGTCGACGTCAACCAGAAGGGTGGCGTATCCAGCCTCGGCAATGCACGCAGCGACATTGACCGCGGTCGTGGTCTTGCCCACGCCGCCCTTCTGATTCGCTACGGCATATACGGTGCCCATCCGCTGCAAGCTAGCGCCGATCGCCGACGGGGGCCGCCTCCTCCAAGCAAACTGGGCTCAATCCCCGCCTCCAAGCTCACGACTCAGCCACCGAGAGGGCGCTTGCGCGCCATCCCGGATCGTCGCGGAAAGCGGTCCGGAGTGTCCTCCACCTTCGCGAAGAGGTGCAGATGACGGTCGTTTGCCCCCTCGAATGGCACGACCCGGCGCACCTCGACGCGCCGAAGGCCGAGCTCGGCGGCGGCGCGAGTGGCGGCCTGCTCCTCAGCTTCGGAGCGTCTCCCGCGCCAGTCCACCAGCGATCCCCCGACCTGCAACAGCGGCGCCGCGTACTCCAGTACGACCGGCTGCGGAGCCAAGGCGCGCGCGACCACCAGGTCGTGGCACCCGCGGCCCGCGGCCCACGCCTCCGCGCGCGTGCAGATCACGTCGATGTTCTCGAGCCGGGCGACCGCGCAGAGCCTATGCAGGAACTCGCACCTGCGCCGCTGGCTCTCGACGAGGCTGACCTCGGCGCAGGGCAGCGCCACGGCCAGGGCCACGCCCGGGAAGCCGGCGCCGCTGCCGAGGTCGGCGATCCGCGTCGCCGCGCGAACCGGCTCGAGCTCAAGCGCCGCGAGGGAGTCGGCGAGGTGGCGCGTCGTCGCCTCCTCGCGCCGGCGAATCGCAGTCGGAGCATGCTCGTCGGCCTCGAGCACCCGCAACAGGGTGTCGAGCTGTTGTTGCTGTCTCTCCGAGAGACCATCGGCGGCGGGGTCCACGCCCGCTCCACGGCCCGCGTCATCGCGCATGGCGAGCAAAGAAGTCGGCATATCTGAGGCGCATCTCGCGCATCCGCGCATAGACGTGGGCATCAACGTCCTCCGTCAG
>JAOPZB010000087.1 GCA_025964355.1 Solirubrobacterales bacterium
TGACGCGCTCGCACTGGGAGGCCGCGCTGCTGGCCCCGACGGTCTCGCTCGCACGCGGGTGGGAGAAGCAGCTCGACGAGCGCTTCGACGGCGTCCTGCTCGCTCCCGGCCTGACCGCCGCCTCCTATCGGCGCTGGCTGCACGACCAGGCGGTCGGCTATGTCGCGCTGCCCGACGCGCCGCTGGACCCCTCCAGCCAGCGCGAGGGTCGGCTGGTCGCAGGTGGCCTGCCATACCTTCGCGAGGTCTTCGCGAGCCGCCACTGGCGCATCTATGAGGTGCTCGCGCCCGCAGCGCTCGCCAGCGGACCGGGACGGCTGACGTCGCTCGGGCACGACACCTTCGCGCTGCAGGCGGCCTCCGCCGGCGGCTTTCTCGTGCGCGTGCGCTTCACGCGCTACTGGACGGTCGTGCGGGGCGAGGGTTGCGTCGCTGCGGCGCCGGGCGGCTGGACGAGGGTGACGGTCCGCGCGCCGGGCGCGGTCGTGGTCGCGGCCCGCTTCTCGCTCGCCCGCGCGTTCGGCGCGACGGGCGGCTGCGGCCTACCTCGGCACTAGCGCGTAGAGGCCGGTCGTGCCCGTCAGGTAGATGTGCTCGCCGTCGCTGATGGCCGGGTCAAACGCGCCGGTGTACTTCGTGAACATCACCCGCCCGGTCGAGATCCCCAGACCGTATATGCGATGGTCGCCGAGGTCGGCGAAGTAGACGGTCCTGCCGATGATCGTGGCCGATCCGGAGATGCGACCGCCGGCGTGAAAGCGCCAGCTGATCTGGCCGGAGCGCGCGTTTAAGGCATAGAAGGTCCCGTCGTAGGAGCCCAGGTAGATCGTTGGGCCGAGACCGGGTGCGTTCGTGACGGCCGGCGAGGCGTAGACGTAGGCGCCGGTCTGAACCGCCCAGTCGAGCTTGCCCGAGGACGCGTCATAGGCGTAGATGCGCCCGTCGGTGTTGCCGAGGAAGACGCGCCCGTAGACGACCGCCGAGGTGGAGTAGAAGGTGCCGCTGCCAAGCAGCGCGCCTTCGGAGCCGCTGCTCCACAGGCGGCGCCCGCTGTCCTCCGAGACGGCCTGCACGTGTCCGGAGTAGTCGCCGAAGTAGAGCACGCCGCCCGACAGGCTCGGGCTCGCCTTGACGGCGCCGGCGGCGTGATAGGTCCACAGGACGTCTCCATTGCGCGCGTTCAGGGCGTAGACGGTGCCGTTCTGGGAGCCGAAGAACAGTTTGCCGCGGTCGAGCAGGGGGGAGGACTCGCTCGGCGCCGGCAGCCCGCGCGACCAGCGCGTTTTCCCGTTGGCCGAGTTCAGGGCCCAGACGCGTCCCGGCGATTCGCCGTTCGCGCTCGAGAGGACGGTCGCATAGACCGTTTTCGCGTCGACGGCCGGCGAGGCCGCCGACAGCTGGCCGAGCTGTCGCGACCAGAGCGGGTGGCCGTTGCGCTTGTCGCTCGCCGTCAGCCTGCCGTTATCGGCGAGCTGGAAGATCTGGTCGCCGTACATCACAGGGGGAAACTCGAGCAGCGAGCCGATGTTGTGCGCCCACAGCTGGCGAAACGGCGGGCGCAAGCGGGTCGCCGCCGGGAAGAAGCGCGTGTGGTTCTTGGTGTAGCCGTAGAGCGGCCAGGCGAAGCGATTCGGACCCTTGGCCGGCAGTTTCGGGGTCGGCTGGGCGACGAAGGGCGCGTGCGGGTGGTAGATGTTGCCCGTGCGGTTGCGCTCATAGAGATAGCCACCGACGCCGGCCGCCACGAGCACCACGACGAGCGCCGCCAGTATCACCCGAACTCGCCTGGAGCGCGGGAACAACCGCCCGATGCCGTTGCTCACAGCGGCCGGGAGCCTCTCGTCAGGCGGCGAGCCTGCCGGGGGATCGACCGGCCGAGCCGGTCGAGCTCGAGACGTCCTCCGATGCCCCGGCGGTCGGGGCCTGGGCGCCACCGACCCCCCGGGCGCGCACGTCTGCGGCCCGCACCGTCCGCGCACTCGAGCGGCGGCCGTAGCGGCCGACCAGGCGCCCGGCGCTGAGGGCGAGCAGCCACACGCAGGCCACCGCCAGCGGTGGCAGGGTCAAGCCGGAGACGAGCGCGAGCACGTCGTGGCTGCCGTTCAGCGACCAGTTCCACAGAAGGTAGTCGCCGACGGTGAGCCCGGAAACGAAGACCAGCGGCCTGTGGGACACGAACAGAACCCTAGACCGCTTCCAGGACGGACAGCTCTCCCGGAGGTCACCGGCGCCACCGCAGCCTATGATCGCTCGCCATGAACGCGCCGACAGGGCGATCGCAGGGGTCTCGCATCTTCGCGCCCGGCCTGCTCGACGGGCACGTCGCGCTCGTGACCGGCGGCGGCACCGGCCTCGGCAGGGCGACCGCGCTGGAGCTGACGCGCTGCGGAGCGCACGTGACGATCATCGGCCGGCGAACCGACGTGCTCGAGGCGACGGCCGCCGAGATCTCGGCGGCCGTCGGCCCGGTGGACTGGATTGGCGGCGACGTCCGTGCCCGCGCCGACGCGGACGACGTCGTCGGTCGCGTGCTCGAGCGACACGGACGCCTCGACCTGCTCGTCAACAACGCCGGCGGCCAGTACTTCACGCCCGCAGAGATGATCGCGGCGAAGGGCTGGCGGGCGGTTTGGCGGTTGAACGTCGACGGCATGCTGAACATGTCCGCGTCGGCCTTCGAGCTCGCGATGCGGCCGGCCGGCGTTGGGACGATCGTCAACGTTACCCTCTCGCCCCACAACGGCATGCCGGGTATGGCCCACTCGGGAGCCGCCCGCGCGACCGTCGAGGCGCTCACGCGCGAGCTCGCCCGGCGCTGGCGGACGGCCGGCGTCGCCGTGACCGCGGTCGCCGCCGGGCATTTCGACACCGAGGTTCTCGCGAAGTACCCCGAGTCGGTCCGCGCCGGCACCGCGCGCTCGGTCCCTCTGCAGAGGATGGGGCTCGTCGAGGAGCACGCCTGGCTCGTGACGCTGCTCGCCTCGCCTGTCGGCCGCGCCTTCAACGGCTCCACCGTGACGCTCGACGGAGCGCGCGACAACTGGGCCGGCCCCTGGCCGCCGGCGGGCCTCGCCGACGAGTCCGGAGCGGTGCCCGTCGAGGAGCGGCGGTAGGCGCCTGAGGCGCGTCGGCCGGCCGACAGGGTGACGGCCGCCGGCATCGCGGGCTGCCAGAAAAGCGGCGGACGGGAATCGAACCCGCGTCATTGCCTTGGAAGGGCAAGGCTCTACCGTTGAGCTACCGCCGCGCGCGCGAACCGCCCTCTGCGGGCTGTTCGGCGCCGGTGACAGTTTGCACAAACGACCTCGCACTTGGCAATCTCGTCGAGGACGCTCTGCCAGTTGCGGTCTCTGAGGCCCCTTTGAGATGTCGAAGCGCTTGTCGCGTCGGCACCTCACCGTTGGACGCGTAGAATCGACCAGATGCCACGGGGAGTGGCGCAGTCTGGTAGCGCACCCGGCTGGGGGCCGGGCGGTCGCAGGTTCAAATCCTGTCTCCCCGATTACACGAATAGCCTGCAACTAGCGTGGTTTCGGCGGTCTTCAGGAAAGTCAACTGCGCGGCTTGGGGAACAATTAGGGAACAAAGTCCCGAGCCGGCTTGACGCTTGAGGGCAGCCCCGCGGAGTGGAGGCCTGCCTCGCGAGGGTCGTTGCCAGCGTGGCGGCGTCGGCCAGCGCTCAAGCCGGCGGCCTACCTCGGAGTCCGTAGAGCGCTTATCGAGTGTAGACCCAGTAAGCGAGCACCGACCAAGCGTCATGCTCGGCCCCAAAACGACGACT
>JAOPZB010000197.1 GCA_025964355.1 Solirubrobacterales bacterium
GCACACGACGAGGCGCGGATGCAGCGCGGGCGCGAACGCGGCAAACCAGGCGTCCGTGTTGCTCGGTTCGCTCGCGCCCGGCTGGCAGCGTTCGGCTCCCCCTTCTCGGCCGCCGCCTTCTGGCGACGCGGATTCAGTCGTCGTGGACGAGCAGGCGCTCTTCAGTTCGGCCGTGCCGGTCTTGCCGGCGACCACCACGCCAGGGATCGCCGCGGCCGTTCCCGTACCGAAGCGAACGACGCCGATCATCAAATGCCGCACCGTGCGCGCTATGGCGGCGCTCATCACCCGCGTGCCGCCGGCAGCACCCGGCAGGAATGTCGGCGAGGGGCGCCGTCCCCCGTCGGCGATGGTGGCTGCCACCACCGCCATCTGCAACGGGGTCGCCAGGACCTGCCCCTGGCCGATCGCCGTCGATCCGGTGGCGAGTTCGCCCTGGATCTTGGCGGCCGCCGGCAGCGTGCTCTCGGCCGCGCCGTCGATGCCGGGATCGTGATTGAAGCCGAACTGTTCCGCCTCCGCAACCAGACGAGCCGATCCGAGCTTGGCGCCGAGCGGCGCGAACACCGAGTTGCACGACACCGCGAATGCCAGTTCCAACGTGCCACCGCAGTTCTCGCCGTTGGCGTTGTTGAGCTTCACGCCATCCAGCGTTGCGAAGCTGGCGTAGGGGAACGCGTGGTGGGGGCTCGCGATCCGCGCCGCGAGCACGGCGCTGAGGGTCACCATCTTGAACGTCGACCCAGGCGGTTGCAGGCCGTCGAGACCGAGTCCGGCGACCGCCAGTATCTCTCCCGTCGAGGGGCGCATCGCGACCATCCCGCCGAGCTGCCCGCCGAGGGCCGCCACGGTTGCTCGCTGGATCGCGGGGGAGATGGTGGTGTGGAGCGGGGGCGCCGCCCTCGCGGCCGCGTAGGCGAGCAGCCGGCCAATACCCCGCTGCCGGCCGGTCGCGAGCAGCTCACCGCCCGGCGTTCCTCGCAGGCGGTCGTCCAGCGCCCGCTCGAGCCCGCTCACCCCGACGATCGCGTCGGGCGGTACGCCCTGGGCTTCGAGTGCCTGCCGGCGCGAGGCGGGCACCGGCCCGACCTCGCCGAGCACCGCGTTCGCGACTTCGCCGAGGGGCGAGCTGCGGCTCACTTCGGAGGATCCGCTCCCGGTGGTTTGCGCGAGCACGCTGTTGTCGCCGGCCAGCACGGTGGCCCGGCGCGGCAGGTGGGTTCTGCGCGTCAGACGCTCGCCCGGGCGCAGTCCGGGGAAGGCCAGCGACCGTGACCACGTGATCCGCATCCCTTGACCGCGGTCGTCAACCGTCTTGACCGCGAAACTGAGCCTCAGCGAGCCGAACAGGCGCGTCTGCACGCGCACCGCGACCGCCGCGCGCCCACCCGGCAGGCCGTGGGGTCTGCCGGCGATCTGCAGTCGAGTGGCCGTCGCGGCCGTGAGCGCGTCCTGATAGAGGCTCGCGAATTCGCTCGCCGAGACGCGCTGCTGGGAGGCGGCGTCGATCTCGGAGTACATCGCCGCGTAGTCGTGCCGCGTCCAGGCGCTCACGAAACGGCTCGCGAGCGCATCGCCGGGCGATCCGGAGTGGTGGGCCCCGATGATCGCGCCGACCGCGAAGGCGACGCCCGCGAGCGCGAGCATCGGGCGTGCTCGACGAACCCGTTGGGTGTGGTCGTCAGTCAAGGAGCTTGTAGAACATGTGAGGTGACGGACGTCGACTGGATAATCGTCGCTTTTGCGGCTCTTCTCGCATTCCTCGGATACAGGCAGGGCTTCATCGTCGGCGTGCTGTCGTTCGCCGGGTTCATCGCTGGTGCATTCCTCGGCACTCGACTGGGTCCTCTTCTGCTTCCGCAGGGCGCGTCCTCGCCGTATGCACCGGCGTTCGGCCTGATCGGCGCGCTACTCGCGGGCGCGATTCTCGCCACCGGCCTCGAGGGTGTCGGATTCATGGTCCGCCGCACCCTCGTCCTGCCCGGCATCGGCGTGCTCGACGGCGTCCTCGGAGCCGCGTTCGGCGCGGTGCTCGGGCTGGGCATCATTTGGATCGTCGCCGCCGTGGCGGCGCAGGCGCCCGGGCAGGGCGAACTGCGCGCCGACATCCAGCGCTCGGCGATACTGCGCGGGCTCAACGCGATCCTTCCTCCCTCCGGCCCGATCCTGAACGCACTCGCGAGACTCGATCCCCTCCCGTCCATCACCGGACCGTCCCCCGGCGTCGCGGCGCCCGAACCGCGGATCGCGCAAGCCCCCGGCGTGCGGCTGGCCTCGCACAGCGTGGTGCGGGTGCTCGGCACCGCCTGTGGGCTCGCGATCGAGGGGTCCGGATGGGTGGCCGCGCCGGAACTCCTGGTCACCAACGCGCATGTGGTCGCCGGAGAGCAGGACACGACCGTCGAGATCGGCGGCAACCCGCCCGGCCTGCCGGCGCAGGCGATCGCCTTCGACCCCAACGATGACATCGCGGTGCTGCGCGTGCCAGAAATGCGCCTGGCCTCATTGAAACTCGTTCCCAGCCCCGCCTCCGGCACCTCGGGTGCGATCCTCGGCTACCCGGAAAACGGGCCCTTCGACGTGCAACCGGCGCGAATCGGGCGCACGCAGACCGTGATCACGGACAACGCCTACGGCCAGGGGCCCGTCTCGCGGCTGCTGACGCCCCTGCGCGGGCTGGTGCGTCCGGGCAACTCCGGGGGCCCGGTCGTCGACGTGCACGGACACGTGCTCACGACGGTGTTCGCAGGAACGGTGGGCGGACACTCGCACGGCGGCTATGGCGTCGCGAACGAAACCGTCGCCAGCGTGCTCCATCAGGCGGCCGCCCGCGCGGGCGCCGGCGGCCCTGTGGGCACCGGCCCGTGCGCGGCTGGATGAGGAGTCGGGCACCGGTGCCGGCGGCACGAAATCGCCGCATGCAGCCGCCGCGTGGGGCGCCGGCGTCACGCAGGCCCACGATGTGGCGGATTGAGCACCCGCTACGCTGACCGCCATGTCAAAGACGCTTGTGATCGCCGAGAAGCCGTCCGTCGGGCAGGACCTCGCGCGCGCCCTGCCGGGGCCCTTCCAGAAGCACGAGGGCTTCCTCGAGGGTCCCGATCATGTGGTCACCTGGGCGGTCGGCCACCTTGTCCAGCTCGCTGAGCCCGAGGCCTACGACGCCAAGTACAAGAGCTGGCGGATGGCCGATCTGCCGATCGTGCCCGAGCGCTTCAAGCTGGTGGTCCGTGACGAGCGGTCGCGCAAGCAGATGACCGTCGTAACGAAACAGCTCGCCCGTGAGGACGTCGATGAGGTCGTAAACGCCTGCGACGCCGGCCGCGAGGGGGAGCTGATCTTCGCCTACCTATACGAGAAGGCCAAGGCCAAGAAGCCCGTGAAACGCCTGTGGCTGAACTCGATGACGAGTGCCGCCATGAAGCAGGCGCTGTCGTCGCTGCGGCCAGGGGACGACTTCGAGCGCCTCGAGCAGGCCGCGAGGTCACGCTCGGAGGCCGACTGGATCGTCGGGATGAACGCCACGCGCGCCGCGACCATCAGGCTGCGCTCCTCCTTTGACGGCGCGGTCTCGCTCGGACGGGTGCAGACGCCCACGCTCGCGATCGTCGCGCGACGAGAGGAGGAGATCAAGGCGTTCGTGCCTGAGCCCTACTGGCTCGTCGACGCGACCTTCGTGGCCGAGGGCGCTCTCGCCAACGGCGAGGCGCCCGGTGGCGAGCGCACGTACGTGGGTCGCTTCCAGGCCCCCGCCGGACAGCGCGGCACGGCGCGCGGGCCCCGGATCGCCACCGAGGAGGAGGCGCTCGCGATCGTCGCCGCCTGCGAGGGTCGGATGGGGACGATCACCAAGCTGGAGAAGAAAGAGCAGCGCGAGAAAGCGCCGATGCTCTATGACCTCACCACCCTGCAGCGCGAGGCGAACAACCGCTACGGCTTCTCGGCGAGGAGGACGCTGGGGGCGGCGCAGCGTCTCTACGAGGAGCACAAGGCGCTGACCTATCCGCGCACCAACTCGCGCTACCTGACGAGCGACATGGTCGAGGAGATCAAGCCGATCGCCGAGCTCGTGGGCACGCATCGCGAGTACCGCAAGGGAGCCGAATACGTGACCGGGCTGGACGTGCTGCCGCTCGGGCGCGTCGTCAACGACGAGAAGGTCAGCGACCACCACGCGATCATCCCGACCCGCTCGGAGCACAACCTCGAGAAAATGGGCTCCGACGATCGGCGCATCTATGACATGGCCGCGCGGCGCTTCCTCGCCGTCTTTCACCCTGAGGCCGTCTTTGAGAACACGCGGATCGAGACGACCGTCTCGACGGCGCCCGACGGCGAGAGTGATGGACACGTGTTCCGCACCCGCGGCAAGCTCCTGCTGGTGCCGGGCTGGCGCGGCGTCTACGACGAGGTGGCAGCCGATGCCAAGGGCGACGGCGAGGCGCGCGGCGACGAGGAGGAGGACACCGACCAGCAGCTGCCGCGCCTGGAGCAGGACGAGGAGGTCCAGACGCGCAAGATCGAGAGTGCGCGCAAGGAAACGAAACCGCCGCGGCGCTACAGCGACGCCTCGCTGCTGGGAGCGATGGAGACGGCCGGCAAGCTCGTCGACGACGACGAGTTGCGCGAGGCGATGAAGGACTCGGGGATCGGAACCCCCGCCACGCGGGCCGCGATCATCGAGCGGCTGATCACGGTCGGTTACCTGGAGCGCGACGGACGGGCGCTCGTGGCCACGGAGAAGGGCCTGAACGTGATCAGGCTCCTCAACGAGCACGCTCTGACCTCCCCGGGGCTGACGGGCAGCTGGGAGCAGCGCCTGGGCAAGATCGAGCGAGGTGAGGATTCGCGCAAGCAGTTCATGAGCGACATCGCCGGCTTCGCGAACGAGACGGTCCACGAGCTTGACGAGACCCTCAAAGACGTCCGCATCCCCCGGGCGAGGCTCGGACCGTGCCCGGTCTGCGGCCATGAGATCGTGGAGAACCGCAAGGGCTACTCCTGCTGGTCACGCGAGGATCCCGGCTGCGGCTTCGTGATCTGGAAGTCAAAAGCGGGCAAGACGTTGGCGCTCGCGGTGGCCAAGGAGCTGATCAAGACCGGATATACCCGGCAGGCCGTCACCGGCTTCCGCGGGCGCAGCGGACGCAGCTTCCGCGCGCATCTCGCGTTGAGCCAGACCGACGAGGGCAAATGGCGCGTCGAGTTCGACGAGGCCTGGGCGCGAGAGGGCGCCAAGCCACCGGATGCCGAGGCGGATGCCGGCTCCGAGAGGGCCGGCGCAGTCGCCGGCGGCGGCGAGCAGGCGAAGGTCGGCGAGCGCAGCGCCGCATAGCGGCGTGCCCGCCTGGCGCGGGGACGGCGCGTCGGGTGAGTGCGCGAGGATGGGCGCACGATGCCGATCACGCTGGTAACCGGGCCCGCGAACGCGGGCAAGGCCGAGGTGGTGATGGAGGCGGTTCGACGCCATCTCGCCCAGGGCTCCGAACCGCTGCTCGTCGTGCCCACGCGCGCAGACGCCGAGCACTACCTGCGTGAGCTCGCCGGCCGGAGAGCGGCAATCGGCGTGCGTGTCGAGCGCTTTGCCGGCCTCATCGGCGAGGCGGTACGCCGCGCCGGGCTCAGCGAGCAGGTGCTCGGCCCGATCGCGCGCGAGCAGCTGCTGACGGCGCTCGCGACGCGAGCGGGCTCATCGCAGGCCTCGCGCGGGTTCGTGCGCGGGCTGGGCGAGCTGCTCGCCGAGCTGCAGGTGCGGCGGGTGACCGCGGCACGGCTCAGCCGGGCGCTGGCGGATTGGGTCGCCGTGGACGGCCCCGCGACGCCGCAGGCCCGGCTTGGTCCTCTCTTCGGCGAGTACCGGGCAGCGCTCGGCCGCCTCGGTCGCGTGGACTCCGAGCAGCGTGCCGTACGGGCGCTCGATGCGCTCAGGGAACGTCCGGCGCTGTGGGGCAGCTCGCCCGTGCTGTTCTACGGCTTTGACGACCTGACGGCGCTACAGCTCGATGCGATCGAGACGCTCGGCCGTGTGGTCGGCGCCGACGTCACCGTGTCGCTCGCATACGAGCCGGGACGGACAGCCTTCGCGGGGCGGGCGGCCAGCTTCCATGCTCTGGCGCCGATCGCACGGGAGCACGTCCAGCTGCAGCCGCGCGCCGAGCACTACGGGCCGACTGCCCGCGCAGCCCTGGGTCATCTCGAGCGCTTCCTGTTCGAGCCGGGCGCCGCACGGGTCGATCCCGGGACGGCGGTGCGGCTGCTGGAGGGCGGCGGCGAGCGTGCCGAGCTCGAGCTGGTCGCGGCAGAGATCACGGGACTGCTGGCGCAAGGCATCGCGCCGCAGGAGATCGCCGTTCTCGCGCGGCCCGCCGGGATCGCCGCGGACCTGCTGGAAGAGGTGTTCGCCGCGGCCCGGATCCCGTTCGCGCTGCGCCGCGTCGGGCCGTTCGGAGATACGGCGGTCGGCCGGGCGCTGATCGGGCTGCTGCGCTGCGTGCCGATGCCCGACGGCTCCACCGCTGGAGAGCTCGGCGACCTGCTGTCATGGCTGCGAGCGCCCGGGCTGCTCAGCGCGGGGTCTCCGCGCGGCGCCGACCTGACGCTCGCCGACTCGCTCGAGCTGCGCGCCAGGCGGGCGGGCGCCCTCAGCGCAGCCCAGGCGAGAGCGCTGTGGGAGGAGCGCCACTGGCCCCTCGAGGCGATCGATCGCCTCGCAGAGGCCCAGGCCCGCGGTCCCGCCGCACTGCTCGATCGAGCCGCGCGCGAGCTCTACTGGCTGTTCTGCGCTCCGAGGCGCGCGGTCGCGAGCGTTCTCGGCGCCGACGAGCTGCCCGACGCCGACGCCCTGGCCGCGGGACGCCGAGCTCTGGGGGAGCTTCGCGAGCTGGCGCGGATGGCAGGCGAGCTCGCCCCGGCGACGGCGCAGGAGCTTGCCGGCGCGCTGGCGCGCGTGGAGCTGCGCGGCGGCGAGACGCCCGCCGGCGCCGTCGCCGTCCTCGACCCGCTCGCGCTCCGTGCGCGCAGGGTGAGGGTGCTGTTCGTATGCGGCCTGCAGGAGGGCGTCTTCCCGGCGCGCGCCCGGTCGCCGGCGCTCCTCGCCGACGAGGAGCGGCGCCGGCTGGCCGAAGTCTCTGGGCTGGCGCTCGGCGAGCAGCAGGACGCCCTGGCCGCCGAGCGGTACCTGTTCTACGCCGCCGTGTCACGGCCCGAGGAGCAGTTGTTCCTGAGTTGGCACGTCGCCGACGACGACGGTGAGGCGAAGTCGCGCTCGCTGTTCGTCGACGACCTCTGCGACCTGTTCGCCGAGAGCGTCCTTCGGCGGCGCGCGCGGCGGCCGTTGGGAGCCGTCGATGCGCTCCCCGCCGCGGGGCGGCAGCCTGCTCCGCCAGGCCCGCTGCGCAGCGAGCACCTGCTGTTCGGGTTGCGTGCGCGCGTTTGGTCCGCCTCCTCCCTGGAGAAGTGGGTCGGCTGCCCCGTGCGCTGGTACGTCGAGCGAATGCTCCACCCGAACGCATTGGACCCGGACCCGGAGCCGCTGGCCCGCGGAGGCCTTGCCCACGCCGCCCTGAAGGACACGCTCGAAGGTCTGCGGCGCGAGACGGGCAGCGCGCGGCTGCGCCTCGAGAACCTCGCGCTCGCGCGCGAGTTGCTCGCGGCGGCGCTCGCCGAGAACGAGGCCGAGCACCGTCTATCGGTCGCGCCGGAGCGAAGGACCGCCGTCCGGCGGCGCCTGCGCGCCGACCTGGAGCGCTATCTCAAGCACGCCGCCGAAGCAGACAGTCCGCTCGAGCCGGGCGCGCTGGAGCTGGGGTTCGGGTTCGCCGAGGACGATGAGCGCGCGGAGGGCAGCAGCCTGCCCGCCGTCGATCTCGGCGGGGGCCTGAAGCTGCGCGGCCGGATCGACCGCGTCGACGTCGGCGAGGGCGGTGAGGCGGTCGTCTACGACTACAAGGGAGCCCGGGCCCCGGCTGCGGCCAGGTGGCTGCAGGACGGCGACCTCCAGGTCGCGCTCTACATGCGCGCGGTCGAGGAGCTGCTCGACCTTCGCGTCGCCGGCGGCTTCTACCAGCCGCTATCCGGCGAAGACCTCCGCGCGCGAGGCGTACTCGACGGCGACAGCGGGCTCGAGCTCGGCTCCATGTCGCAGGATGTGCGCGAGCACTCGGAGGTCCAGGAGCTCCTGGCCCAGGCGCTCGCCGCCGCGCGCGATGTAGTCGAGCAGGCCGGCCGCGGCGACCTGCAGGCGCGACCTCAGACGTGCGCATTCGGCGGCGGCTGCATGTACCCGACGATCTGCCGCTGCGAGCGATGAGCGGCCCTCGCAGGAACGCACCGCAGCTGGAGATGCTCCCCGGCATGGAGCCCCAGAATGCGGCGGCCGATGCGGCGCAGCCGCCGTCGCTCGCGCTCACCGCCGAGCAGGAGCACGCGGTCGCCCGCCGGTCGGAGCCTCTGGCCCTGTCGGCCGCGGCCGGCAGCGGCAAGACCTCGGTTCTCGTCGAGCGCTTCGTCAGGGCTGTCCGCGAGGACGGGGTCGCACCGGCGAAGATCCTCGCGATCACCTTCACCGAGCGAGCCGCCGGAGAGCTCCGGGGCAGGGTCCGTGCTCGCCTGCTGGAGCTCGGCGACCGCGAGTCTGCCCGCGACACGGAGGCGGCGTTCGTGGGTACCTTCCACGGCTTCTGCGCGCGCCTGCTGCGCACTCACCCGCTCGCGGCGTCGCTTGACCCCGAGTTCTCGATCATCGACGAGGGCCTTGCAGGGCGACTGCGCGGGGTGGCTTTCAAGGCGGCACTGGCGCAGTTCATGAGCGCCGGGCGCTCCGACGTGGTGGATGTGCTCGCGGCCTACGGCGTCGATCGCGTCCGCTCGATGATCGAGCAGGTCTACGCGGAGCTGCGCAGCCGCGGAGCCCGCCATCCGCGGCTTCCGCGGCCGAGCCTGCCCGCGCAAGCCGCCGCGATCGACCTCGACGCCGCCGCTGCCTGCGCGCTGCTCGACGAGCTGCTCGAGGGCTTCGCCGGCGCCTACTCGGGGCTCAAGAGCGCGCGCGGGGCCGTGGACTTCGACGATCTGGAGCTGCTCACGCGCGAGCTGCTCGCCGAGGACGGGGCCGTGCGGGCGGCCTGGTCGCAGCGGTTTCAGCTGCTCATGGTCGACGAGTTCCAGGACACCAATCCACGTCAGCTCGCGATCCTGCAGGCGCTCGACCGCGGAAACCTGTTCACCGTCGGCGACGAGCTCCAGTCGATCTACGGGTTCAGGCACGCCGACGTGGCCCTGTTCAGAACGCGCCGCGCCGAGCTGGCGCAGCGTGGCGCGAGCCTGGCTCTGACCGGCAACTTCCGCAGCCGCGAGGCGCTGCTTGACGTCGTCAACGCAGTGTTCGCCGAGCGCTTTGCAGACTATGTCCCGCTTGTGGCCGGACGGTGCGCCGCACCGGCGGGCGGCGACGGCGCGAGCGGGTCGGCGCCACGCGGCGGCGAGAGCGCCGAGCCCGCCGTCGAGCTGCTGCTGACGAACACCCGTGGCTGGGAGGAGCACGAGGATCTCGCCGCGTCGCTCGCCGCCGGCCTGCCACACGCGCAACCGTGGCGTCAGGCGGAGGCATGGACGCTGGCCGGGCGGATCGCAGAGCTCGTGCAGACGGGGCGGGCGCGGGCCGGAGAGGTGGCCGTTCTGCTGCGCGCCTCCGGCGATCTCGACGTGTTCGAGCGCGCCCTGCAGCTTCGCGGGCTGCGAACGCTCGCGGCCGTCGGCGCCTTCTGGGGCTCTCAGCAGATCGGCGATCTGATCTCCTACCTGCGCGCGCTCGCGAACCCCCTCGACGAGGAGGCGCTCTACGGAGCTCTCGCCTCGCCGCTGGGGGGCTGCTCCAGGGACTGCCTGGGGCTGCTCGCCGACGCGGCCGCCGCGGGGGCGCACGGCGCATGGGAGACAGCGCTCGACGCGGTCTCCGGTGCCGACAGTGAGCTGCCCGCGCGGCTCTCGGTGGCCGACCGGGACGCGCTCGACTCCTTCTGCGCACGCCTGCGCAGCGAGCGCCGGACCGCTCCACTGCGAAGGATCGCCGAGCTGATCGAGCGCGCCATCGAGGGGAGCGGCTACCGCGAGTATGTGCTGGGCCTGGATTGGGGCGAGCGGCGCCTTGCCAATGTCCACAAGCTGCTGCGCCTGGCGCGTCGGTTCGAAGCGATGGAAGGCCGTGACCTGCGCGGCTTCCTCGACCACGTCGAGCACCTCAAGGGCGCCGTGAAGGTCGAGCCCGACGCGCCGGTCGACGGCGTCGAGCCCGACGCCGTGCGGCTGATGACGGTGCACGCGGCCAAGGGCCTGGAGTTCCCGGTCGTCTGCGTGGCCGACCTGGGACGGCAGCCGAACACCCAGACGCCAGACCTGCTCGTGGATGGCGAGCGCATCGGACTGCGGCTGATGCGTCTCGACGGCGCCAAGTCCAAGCCCGCTCTCGATTACGACGAGCTCTGCTCCGAGCGCCGCCGGCGCGAAGCGGACGAGGAGGATCGCATCCTCTACGTGGCGATGACGAGGGCGCGCGAGCGGTTGCTGCTGAGCGGCGCCGTCGATTTCGAGCGCTGGCCCACGCCCCGGCCGGCCGCGGCCGCGATCTCGTGGCTGGCGCCGGCGCTGTCTGCCCAGCTGCCGGCGCTGCTGGCGGCCGGTGAGGCGCCGCCGGGTGAGCTTCGAGTAGGCCCGACGGGCTCGGCGAGGGTACGCTGCCGCCTCAGCTCGCCCTCGGAGATGGCGCCGCGCATCGCAGGCCCGGCCGAAGCCGTCGCCCCGGCGAGCGAGGACCATGGCGCCTCCGCCGCGCCGCAGGCGCCGGGCGACGGGCGCCTCGGCCGCCCCGCCCTGGACGTCGACGAGCGCACGCTTGGAGGCGCGGTGCCCGCGACGCAGCTGAGGTCGCCGCTGAGCTACACCTCGATCAGCGAGCTCGAGCGCTGTGGCTATCGCTACTACCTCGAACGGGTCCTCGGCCTGCCCGAGGAGCGTGCCGCGCGGCCGGGTGCCACCGGCGACGGCGGTCTCGAGGCGCGCTCGCGCGGCACTCTGATCCACCGGTTGATGGAGTCGCTGGACTTCGCGCGCCCGCGCCCGCCGTCGCCCGAGGACGTGTCGCGCTGCGCCGGCGAGCTCGGGATGCGCGTGGGGGACGGGGAGCGCGTCCAGATCGCCGGCCTCATCGCCGCGGCGAGCACGGCCGGTCCCGCCGCCCGGCTGGCGACAGCGGCGATGGTGCGCCGCGAGCACCCGTTCGCGTTCTCGCTGGAGGGGGAGGAGGCCCTGATCACCGGCGTCATCGACCTGCTCGCGACCGAGGCCGACGGCGGCTACGTCGTCGTGGACTACAAGAGCGATCGAGTGGGTCCAGACGTCGAGCTCGGCGAGCTGGTGGGCAGGGAGTACGGAATCCAGCGGCTGCTCTACGCGCTCGCGGTCCTGCGCGAGGGTGCTGCGGAGGTCGAGATCATCCACTGGTTCCTCGAGCGTCCCGAGGAACCTTCGAGCGCCCGCTACCGCTCCTCCGAGCGCCCTGCCCTCGAACGCGAGCTGGCGGATAGGATCGAGCGGGCCGGCGAGGATCGGTTCGCCGTCAGCCCCACTCCTCATCGCGGTCTGTGCCTGACCTGCCCGGGGAGACTCGGGCTCTGCTCGTGGGGAGATGCCGAGACGCTGCGCGAGGACCCCGTCGCGGTGCCCGGCCGCAGCGTGTGAAAGCGCGCTAAAAGGCCGCACGATGGCCCTTTCCGCGGCTATGCGGTTGGCCGGGGCCGCTGGTTTGCGGCGTCCTTGCACTGCTACGCTTCTGGCTCCGCCTCAGGTGCCCGCGTCCGTGCGCAAAGGTGGGTATGCCCGCTCGGGGGTGTGTCCTAGCCCGCGCGTCGGATGCATCGCCCCAAGGGAGCACTTCCATGACTTCGCACAACAAGCAGCCGCCAAGGGCCGTCGGCCTCTACGACCCTCGCTTTGAGCACGATGCGTGCGGCGTCGGCATGGTTGCACGGCTGGACAACGAGCCGACCCACGAGGTGATCGCGCGGGCGATCACGGCGCTTGAGAACCTCGAGCACCGCGGCGCCACCGGCGCCGACCCGTGCACGGGGGACGGCGCGGGAATCCTGATGCAGATGCCCGACGAGCTGCTGCGCGCCGTCGTGGACTTCGAGCTGCCCCCGCTCGGGGCATACGGGGTCCTCATGTGCTTCCTGCCGACAGACGCGGCCGCTCGCGCTCGCCTGGAAGATCTGCTCGAGCGGACGGTGCGCGACGAGGGACAGCGCCTGCTGGGCTGGCGTGGAGTGCCCGTTGACGAGACGCAGACGGGGGAGGTGGCGGCGGCCTGCCGGCCGGCGATTCGCCAGCTGTTCGTCGGCGCGGGGCCGGCCGAGGAAGGCGACCGCGACGCATTCGAGCGCAAGCTGTACGTGATCCGGCGAGTGTGCGAGCTCACGGCGCAGGAGCCTGGCCTGTACGTTGCCTCGAGCTCATCGCGCACCCTCAACTACAAGGGCATGCTGATCAGCTACCAGCTGGCGGCCTTCTACGCGGACCTGCGCGACGAGCGCACCAAGAGCGCTCTCGCGCTGGTGCACTCGCGGTTCTCGACGAACACCTTCCCGAGCTGGGAGCTCGCCCATCCCTACCGCGTGATCTGCCACAACGGCGAGATCAACACGGTGAGGGGCAACGTCAACTGGATGCGGGCACGCGAGAGCGAGCTGCGCAGCGACCTCTTCGGCGAGGACCTCGAGAAGATCCTGCCCGTCGTCAGCCCAGGCAATTCGGATTCGGCGACGTTCGACAACGTGCTCGAGCTGCTGCTGCTGGCCGGGCGCTCACTGCCGCACGCGGCGATGATGATGATCCCCGAGGCCTATCGCAACCGCGAGGACCTGCCGGACCACCTGAAGGGCTTCTACGCCTTCCACTCATGCATGATGGAGCCGTGGGACGGGCCGGCGTCGGTGGCGTTCACCGACGGTCGGGTGGCCGGCGCGACGCTGGACCGCAACGGCCTGCGGCCGGGCCGCTGGGTCGAGACGACCGACGGGCACGTCGTGCTGGGGTCTGAGTCGGGGCTGCTGGACATCCCCCCGGGTCAGGTGCGCCGTCTCGGGCGCCTGCAGCCGGGCAAGCTGTTCCTCGTCGACCTCGAGCGGGGCCGGATCGTCGAGGACGAGGAGGTCAAGCGCGAGGTCTCCACGCGCCGGCCCTACGGCGAGTGGTACGCGCGCAACGCCGTGCCCTTCTCGAAGCTGCCGCCCTCCGAACAGGTCACCCTGTCCAATCAGCCGCTGCGCCTGCGACAGCGGGCCTTCGGCTATACCCAGGAGGACCTGCGGGTGCTGCTCGCGCCGATGGCGATCGACGGCGCCGAGCCGATCGGCTCAATGGGCAACGACCTTGCGCTCGCGGTGCTCTCCGAGCAGGCGCCGCCGTTGTTCTCCTACTTCAAGCAGCTGTTCGCGCAGGTCACCAACCCGCCGATCGACCCGATCCGCGAGGAAATCGTGATGAGCCTCGCGACCAGCCTCGGCAACGAGCGCAACCTGTTCGCCGAGACGCCCGAGCACGCGCACAAGCTCGAGCTCGACCAGCCGATCCTGCTCAACCGCGAGCTGGAGACGCTACGAAACGTGC
This sequence comes from Solirubrobacterales bacterium, assembly GCA_025964355.1. Taxonomy (GTDB): domain Bacteria; phylum Actinomycetota; class Thermoleophilia; order Solirubrobacterales; family Solirubrobacteraceae; genus Palsa-744. The sequence continues at coordinate 13,660 of JAOPZB010000197.1, forward strand.
AGCACGACGTGTATGCGGCCGAGACGATAGACATCACCTGGCCGGTTGCCGAGGGGGCCAGCGGGATGACCGACGCGATCGACCGAATCTGCCGCCAGGCGCATGACGCGATCGCCAGGGGCGTCAACATCATCATCCTGTCCGACCGCGCCGTGGGCCCCGGCCGTGCGCCCACCCCGTCGCTGCTCGCCGTCGCCGCCGTGCATCACCATCTCGTGCTCGAGCACACGCGCCTGCAGGCCGGGATCGTCCTGGAGTCCGGCGAGCCCCGCGAGGTGCACCATTTCGCCACCCTGATCGGCTACGGCGCGAGCGCCATCAACCCCTACCTGACGCTCGAGACGCTGGACGAGCTCGTCTTCGAAGGGCGGATCGCACGCCCCGGCTTCGACGGCCATCGACCGCCGAGCGCCGACGAGCTCCGCGGCCTACCCGAGCAGGCGGCTCAGAACTTCGTCAAAGCGATCGGCAAAGGGCTGCTCAAGACGATCTCCAAGATGGGCATCTCCACGATCCAGTCCTACCGCGGGGCGCAGATCTTCGAGGCCGTCGGCCTCGAGAAGGAGCTGATCGACAGGCACTTCACCGGGACCGCCTCGCGTATAGGCGGGGTCGGGCTCGATGTGCTGGCGACCGAGGCGCTCGAGCGCCACGGGCGCGCCTATCCCGTCGCGCATGACGAGTTGCTGCCGGTCGGCGGCGTCTACGCCTGGCGCCGCGACGGCGAGCACCACATGTGGAACCCCGAGACGATCGCGCTCGTGCAGCACGCCGTGCGGGGCGCCAACGGCGACGTCGGCGCCGCCCTGGAGGGGGACGGCGAGGCACATCGCGCCGTGCGCGAGAGCGCGGCGTTTGAGAAGTACCGCGAGTATGCGCGCGCCGTCAACGCCGACGCGGCACGCCACGCGACGCTGCGCGGGCTGCTGGAGATCGGCAACGGCGAGGTCGGGGCCGTGCCGCTCGAGGAGGTCGAGCCGGCGAGCGAGATCGTCAAGCGCTTCTGCACGGGAGCCATGAGCCTCGGATCGATCTCGCGCGAGGCGCATGAGACGCTCGCGATCGCCATGAACCGCCTCGGCGGCCGCTCGAACACCGGAGAGGGTGGCGAGGATCCGTCCCGCTACCTCCCCGACCCCAACGGCGATAGGCGTCGTTCGGCGATCAAGCAGGTGGCCTCCGGCCGCTTCGGCGTCACCATCCACTATCTCGTCAACGCCGACGAGCTTCAGATCAAGATGGCGCAGGGCGCCAAGCCGGGCGAGGGCGGCCAGCTGCCGGGGCACAAGGTGGACTCCTACATCGGCTCGATCCGGCACACGACGCCGGGCGTCGGCCTGATCTCGCCGCCGCCTCACCATGACATCTACTCGATCGAGGACCTCAAGCAGCTGATCTATGACCTGCGCTGCTCGAACCCGACGACGCTCGAGCACCGCGGCGCGCAGGTCTCGGTGAAGCTCGTCGCCGAGGTCGGCGTCGGCACGGTCGCAGCGGGGGTATCCAAGGCCAACGCAGACCGCGTCCTGATCTCAGGGCACGACGGCGGCACCGGCGCCTCACCGCTCTCATCGATCCAGGCGGCAGGCGTCCCGTGGGAGATCGGCCTCGCCGAGACACAGCAGACGCTGCTGCTCAACAACCTGCGCTCGCGCATCACCGTGCAGACGGATGGGCAGCTGAAGACGGGCCGCGACGTCATGATCGCCGCCCTGCTCGGCGCCGACGAGATGGGCTTCTCGACGGCGCCGCTGATCGCCACGGGCTGCATCATGATGCGCGCATGCCACCTGAACACCTGCCCCGTCGGGATCGCCACCCAGGACCCGGAGCTGCGCAAGCGCTTCAAGGGCACCCCCGAGCACGTGGTCAACTTCTTCTTCTTCGTCGCCGAGGAGGTGCGCGAGATCCTCGCCTCGATCGGGCTGCGCTCGCTCGACGAGGCGATCGGCCGCGTCGACCTGCTTTCCGTGGGGGCCGCGATCGACCACTGGAAGGCGCGCGGCGTCGACCTGACGCACCTGCTGACCCACATCGAGCTGTCCGAGGGCGCCCCCCGCCGCCGCGTGGAACCGCCGCCCGCCGTGCTCGACGACGCGCTCGACTGGCAGCTGGTCGAGGGTGGGCGCGCGGCGCTCGAGCGCGCAGAACCGGTGAGGCTCTCGTTCGAGATCCGCAACCGCAACCGCTGCGTCGGAGGCATCCTCTCAAGCCACGTCGCTCGTAGCCACGGGGCCGATGGACTGCCGGAGGACTCGATCGTCGTGGACTTCGAAGGGTCGGCCGGGCAGAGCTTCGCCGGCTGGCTGGCGCCCGGGCTCACCTTCACGCTGCGCGGCGACGCGCAGGACTACGCGGGCAAGGGCCTCTCCGGTGGAGTGTTCGCGATTCGCCCCCGCGAGGGCATGGGAGAGCACTTCAAGGCCGAGCAGAACGTGATCGTCGGCAACACGGTGCTCTACGGCGCCACGGCCGGCAAAGCCTTCTTCCGTGGCCTCGCCGGCGAGCGCTTCGCAGTGCGCAACTCCGGCGCCTGGGCCGTCGTCGAGGGAGTCGGCGACCATTGCTGCGAGTACATGACCGGTGGGCGCGTCGTCGTGCTCGGGCCGACCGGCCGCAACTTCGCGGCCGGCATGAGCGGAGGAGTCGCCTACGTGCTCGACGAGGAAGACAGCTTCGCTGAGCGCTGCAACATGGGGATGGTCGGCTTCGAGGAGCTCGCGCAAGCGGATGCGATCGAGCTGCGGGCGATGGTCGAAGAGCACCTGCGGCGAACCGACTCGCCGGTGGCGGCGCGCGTGCTGGGCGACTGGGAGCAGCTGCTCGCCAACGGCGCCTTCGTGAAGGTGATGCCACACGACTACAAGCGCGTTCTGCTCGAGCTCGCCGAGGAAGAGGCCCGCGCGACGCTCGCCGCGGACAATGGGAACCTGTCGGCTCGCCGGCCGCTCGACGCGGTCGGTGAGGCGGGCGCTTGATGGGCAAGCTCGGCGGCTTTCTACAGATCGAGCGCCACGGCGTACCCCAGAGGGACCCCGCGGAGCGCGCCGGCGACTATCACGAGTTCCTGCTCCAGCGTCCGGTCGGGGAGCTGCAGGAGCAGGGGGCTCGCTGCATGGACTGCGGCGTTCCTTTCTGCCACAACGGCTGCCCGCTCGGGAACCTCATCCCCGACTGGAACGACCTCGTCTATCGCGACCGCTTCCGCGACGCGATCGCCCAGCTGCATGCGACGAACAACTTTCCGGAGTTCACCGGCCGGCTGTGCCCGGCGCCGTGCGAGGCGGCGTGCGTGCTCGAGATCAGGGAGGGCGACTCGGTCACGATCAAACAGATCGAGAACTCGATCATCAATCGCGCCTGGGAGGAGGGCTGGGTCGTCCCGCAGCCGCCGCGTCGCGAGACGGGCAGGCGGGTGGCGGTCGTCGGTGCGGGCCCGGCGGGAATGGCCGCCGCTCAGCAGCTGCGCCGGTCCGGCCACAGCGTGACGCTCTTCGAGCGTGACGAGGCGCTCGGTGGCCTCGTGCGTTTCGGCGTTCCGGACTTCAAGATCGAAAAGGCGGTCGTCCAGCGGCGCGCCGATCAGATGATCGCCGAGGGCGTCGAGGTGCGCTGCGGCGTCGACGTGGGAACAGACGTCAGCGTCGAGGAGCTGCGCGAGACATTCGATGCGGTGGTGCTCGCGACGGGCTCGCGCGTGCCCCGCGATCTGCCGGTTCCCGGACGTGAGCTCGACGGCGTGCACTTCGCGATGGACTACCTCTACCAGCGAAATCGCTGGGTCGCACGCGAGCTCGGCCCCCAGCCCACCGTCGCCCAGCCTCCGATCGAGCGCGAGATAACGGCCAAGGACCGCGACGTCGTGGTGATCGGCGGCGGAGACACCGGCGCCGACTGTGTCGGCAACGCGTTGCGGGAGGGGGCGCGCACCATCACCCAGCTCGAGCTCCTCTCTGAGCCTCCGCCGCAGCGACCCGACGATCTGACCCCCTGGCCGCAATGGCCGCTGAAGTACCGCCTGAGCTACGCGATGCAGGAGGCTACGACGATCGGGGTCGGCGAGCAGGACTACTCGGTGGCCACGACGCGCTTCGGCGACGATGGCGCCGGCGCGGTCGCCGCCGTCATGATCGCGCAGGCACAAGACGGGCCGCCGTTCGCGCCGCTCGCCGGGACCGAGCGCGAGCTCCCGGCGCAGCTCGTGCTGCTGGCGATGGGCTTCCTGCACCCCGAGCAGTCACTCCTCGACCAGCTCGGCGTCGAGAAGGACCCGCGCGGCAACGTCAAGGCCGTCAGCCCGTACACCGCGTCGGTGGACGGGGTGTTCGCCGCCGGCGACGCCCGGCGCGGCCAGTCGCTGATCGTGTGGGCGATCAACGAGGGCCGTCAGTGCGCCCGCATGGTGGATCGCTACCTCGAGCGCGATCTCCCGAGTCGCAACGGACGGGCGCCGGTGCGCGGCGTCTCGGGCGCACTCCCTGAGGACGACGGTCTGGCCGGACACGGGGATGCCGACGAGGGCCCGGAGGGGCCACCGTCTGAAGCGGCCCCGGGGATCGGCGCCGGCTGATGGCGCGCGATGCCGACGTTCTGTCGACATAACAGGTTCATCGAGCGCTGCCCGATCTGCAGCAAGACGCTCCCCGGGCAGGCGTCCGCCGACCGTCCCCAGCGACGGGCCACGACCGCACGGGGCGGGTCCAGCAAGGAGGGACGCCGCCGCAGCGCCCGCGCCGAGGGGATGCGCGTCCGTCGCGAGGGCCGCGCAGAAGACGACGGATTTCGATCGGCGCTGGTGCCAGGCCTGAGGGCCTCTGCCGATGCGAGCCGCCTGGCCGACGAGATCGCGTTCGCGAGCGGGCGCCTGCTGGGACTCCGCGAAGACCCGCCGGATCTCTACGGCGAGATCCGCGCCCTCGCCGCAGAAGACCCCGAGCGCGCCACCTGGGCGTGCTTTCTGAGCGCCTACCTCTCGCCGCTGCAGGGCGACGATCCGTTCGCGGGCATACGCCAGGCGCTGGCGGGCGCGCCCGACCTGCCGCTCTCGTCGAGCAGCGGCGGGCTCGGAGATGCCGGCGGCCTGGCAGATCTGTCGGAGATCCCCCTGGGTCCCCACACCTCGCACGATCCCGCGCGCGGGTCGGAGACGTTGATCGCTTACAGCCAATGGGTGCAGCGCGCGGCCGGCACCGCGGCGCAGGCGGCCGATCGTGCCCTGGCGGCGCCGGAGGGGGGCCCTCAGACGATGGCCTTCCGCGGCGACCCGGGATGGAGCGCGCGCAGGCGATTCGAGCGGCTGTTCGAGCGGCTCGCGCTGCCCGGCTTCGGCCGCATGGGGCGCTACGACCTGCTTGTCACCCTCGGTTATCTCGGCGTGCACGAGCTCAGCCCGGACGCGCTGCACCTCGGCGGTGCACGCGGCCTCTCCGCGGAGGATCCCACGACGCTCGGCGCCAAGCGCGTGTTCGGGATCGGCGACCCGCTGCTGCTCGAGCGACGCGCCGGCGCTCTCGCCGAGGCCGCGTCGCTGCCGGTGGAGGCGCTGGACCTGGCGCTCGCCAACTGGGCCTCACCGCCGCGCGCGACCCTGGGGTTCTCTCCCGACACCC
>JAOPZB010000012.1 GCA_025964355.1 Solirubrobacterales bacterium
CTCGGTCGTAATCGATCACACCGGCACGACGATCGCCCGCGCCAGGCAGTTCGCCGAGGAGCTGCTCGTCTGCGACGTCGACCTGAGCGCCGCGGCGGCGGCCCGGCTGCGTGACGCGGGCCATCGCCCGGCCGCCCGCCGCGCCGATCGCACGGCGGAGATCCTCCCTGCCATCCCCGCTGCGGCCGAGGCCGTGGCGCCCGCGTCCGCGCCGGCCCGCGCGCCTGGAATCGCCGAGCTGCTCGCCCCGATCGAGGCCGAGGTCTATGCGGCTCTGAAGCTGGGGCTGCGCGACTACGTCGAGAAGAATGGCTTCGAGCAGGTCGTCCTCGGTGTATCGGGCGGCATCGATTCCGCCCTCGTCGCCTGCCTGGCGGTGGACGCCCTGGGAGCCGGGCAGGTGAACGCCGCGGTCATGCCCTCGCCCTACTCCTCGTCGGAGACCCAGCAGGACGCGCGGCGGCTGGGCGCCGCGCTCGGCATACGCGTCCACGAGCTCTCCATCGGGTCGATCCTCGACGCCTACCTGCAGACGCTCCGGGCGCAACTGTCGAGCCCCACGGACAGCAGTGGCTTCGTCGGCGCCGGCGGCGCCGCGGCCCGCGGCGAGGACCTGACCGAGGAGAACCTCCAGGCGCGCATCAGGGGCAACCTCCTGATGGCGCTCTCGAACAAGTTCGGTTGGCTTGTGCTCGCGACCGGCAACAAGTCTGAGATGTCGGTCGGCTACACCACCCTCTACGGCGACCTCGCGGGCGGCTTCGCGGTCATCAAGGACGTTCCAAAGACGCTCGTCTACCGCATCTGCAGGTGGCGCAACTCGCCGGCGGGTGCCGGTGCCGGCAGCGCGGCGGCCGGCGCGAGCTCCGTGGAGAGCCCGATCCCAGACTCGATCCTGCAGCGGGCGCCCTCCGCCGAGCTGCGGCGAGACCAGCGCGACGAGGACTCGCTGCCGCCCTATGACGTGCTCGACCGGATCCTGCAGGGCTATATCGAGCTCGACCGCAGCCGCGAGCAGCTGATCGCCCAGGGGCTGCCCGAGCACTACGTCGACCTAACGATCCGGCTCGTCGACAGGGCCGAGTACAAGCGCCGGCAGGCGCCCCCCGGCATCAAGATCACGACCCGCGCGTTCGGGCGCGATCGTCGCATGCCAATCACCAACCGCTATCGCGGCTAGCGCGCGCCGTTTAGTCTCCTGCCGTGCGTCTCGGCGTCATATCGCTCGCCGCGCTCTGCGCGGTCTCACTCGGCGGTTGTGCCGACACCCTGCAGGACAGACCGATCTCGCACAACGTGCTCGAGAGCCTGATCGTCGCTCCCGTGCCGGTGTACTGGCTCGGCGCATCCTTCCAGGGCCTCGCGGTCACCGATGCCGTGCACGACCCCAGCGGGGCGTTCACGGTCCAGTACGGAGACTGCGTCGAAGGCGGACAGGCGACCTGCGTGCCGCCGCTGCGCGTCGTGACCTCACCGGACAACAGCTTCCTCCCCGGCGGCTCCGCCTCGCAGCGCGTCGCGCCGCTGCGCGCCGTGCAGTCGGTCATCACCCGCGGTGGCAGGACGATAGAGATCCCGACCGGCGGGGTCGTCATCGACATCTACGCACGGGACCCGCGCGTCGCCGGGGCGGCCGCACGAGCGGTTGCTCCGATCAACCGCGTCGGCGCGCCGGAAGACACCCTCCCCCCGCCGTTGCCCGACACCGGATTCGCGACCACCCCGCTGCCCTCCCAGCTGCCCTCGCCGGTGCACCCCCTGCGCTAGCTACGCGCCGGTGGCGGCCCACCGTCCGGGCGCGGACGCACCGCGATCGTCATGCGCGTGACCGCGCACGTACGGTCGTCGTCGTCGCTGAAGCGCACATCCCACACCCAGGTGGTGCGACCGCGATGAAGCCGTGTGGCGTGCGCATGAACGATGCCGTCGGTGATCGGCCGCAGGAAGCTCGTGCTGTTGGACATGCCCATCGCCATCTCGCCTCTGTCGAACACGGCGACCGCCGTCGCGAGCGACGCGACCGACTCGGCGATGGACGCGTACACCCCGCCGTGCACGAGGCCGGCCGGCTGCTTGAGCTCCTCGCGCACGATCACCTGCGCGCGGACCTCGCTGTCCGAGCAGGAGAGCAGCTGCAGGCCATAGAGCCGGTCGAAGCCGCGCAGCGCTCCGTTGATCTGATCGGCACTGGGTATGGCCATGCCGGCGCCACGATAGCCTAGGGTCGTTCGCCACGGTATGCGCGGGTGATCGCCGCATCGTCTGCGGTGGCGGACGTTCACCGACCATGAGCACATTGGACGAGCTTCCCCCCGACCAGCGCGCGGCGCTGTCCCTGCTGCTGGGCCAGCGCAAGAGCTATGGCGAGCTGGCAGGGGTGCTCGGCATCTCCGAGCGAGCGGTGCACGACCGCGCCCACGCGGCTCTCGCCGTGCTGGCGCCCCGCCAGGCACGCGCCGTCCCCGCCGGGCGTCGCGAGGAGATCGGCGACTACCTGCTCGGCCAGCAACGCGGCGTGGCCGAGCGCATGGCGACGCGGACCTATCTCGCCGCCGACGAGCCGGCCCGGGCATGGGCGCAGGAGCTTGCCGCGAAGCTCGCTCCGCTCGCGAGCGGAGCGCTACCGAGCGTCCCCGCGGCGGCGGCGATCTCCTCGGACACGCCGGTCGGGCGGCCGAACGGGGCGCCCGGCAGGCTGTCGGCATCGCCGCTTCCAAGCTCGCGTCTCGGCGGCGCGCTGCTGCTCGGCGGCATCGTCGCCGCGATCGTCGTCGCGGTGATCCTGTTGAGCGGGGGCGGCGGCAGCTCGCACGCCAAGAGCGCCGGCACGTCCTCAAGCGCTGCGAGCACGAGCGGAAAAACGAGCACGACCGGGCCCAAGGTCGCCCAGCGCCTGACGCTCAAATCGCCGGCAGCGGGCGGCTCGGCGATCGCCCTCGTCGAGATTCTCTCCGAAGGCGGCAAACGCGCGTTCTACATGGCCGCCGAACATCTGCCGCCGTCGAAGGGCTTCTACTACGCGATCTGGCTCTACAACTCGCCGAGCAGCTTCGAGGCGCTCAGCAGGAGCCCGACCGTCACATCCAACGAAAAACTGGCCGGCGGGGCGCTGCTGCCGTCGAACGCCGGCAGCTTTCACGAAATGCTCGTCACGCGCGAGACGGCGGGCAAACCGGCGCGCCCGGGACCGATCGTGCTGAGCGGTCCCTTCAGCCTCGGCGGCTGACCAGCGCGAGCTTTCCCGGGTTCATGATGCCGGCCGGGTCGAGCTCGGCCTTGACCGCGCTCAGCGCGGCGAGCCCGGCGCTGCCGATCTCGTCGATCATCCACGGCGCGTGATCGCGCCCGACCGCGTGATGGTGGGTGATCGTGCCGCCGCCGGCGACGATCGCGCGGCTGGCGGCCTGCTTCGCCGCGCGCCACTGCGCGATCTCATCGCCATGTCGCTGGGAGGCGATGAACGTGAAGTAGAGCGACGCCCCCGTCTCATAGAGGTGCGAGACATGGCACATGACGAGCCCCGGCGTCCCGCCCGCGCTGAGGCTGTCGGCGATCGCCGCGGCGACCGTGCGGTGCAGCTCGCGCAGGCTCGACCATTGCGCGGCGGTCTCGAGCGTCTCCACCATCACGCCGAGGCTCAGCAGGTCGTCACGCAGGTAGGGGCCGGAGAAGCGCGACCGCAGCCAGGCCTCCCCTGGTGAGCGCCCCACGGCCAGGCCGCCGCAGCCGCGCACGAGCTTCAGCGCCCGCGAGCGCCTGAAGGCGACCTCCTCGGCCGGCCCCTCGAAGCCGAGGATCGCGAGGCAGCCGCCGCGATATCCGCGCAGCCCGAGATACGCGCGTCCCAGGCGCGCCTTCGCGCCGCCGCCGGCGAGCGCCATCGACATGCGCGTCTCCTGCTCGTCGGAGAGCCGCGCGACGTCTGGCGTCGCATGCTCGCGCGCGAGCGTTCGCATCGCCTCCACGCCGGCGTCGAAGTCGGTGAAGAAAACGCCCTCATAGACGCACTCCTGCGGCGCCGGGCGCACGCGCAGGGCGATCTCGCCGATGACGCCGAGGGTGCCCTCCGAGCCGACCAGCAGCTGGCGCAGCCCGGGTCCGGCGGCGGTCGCCGGCATGGCCGCGAGGTCGACGTCGCCGGCCGGAGCGGCGAGGCGCAGCCCGAGCACCATCTTCTCGATCGCGCCGTAGCCCGTCGACGCCTGTCCCGCCGAGCGCGTCGCAGCGCAGCCGCCGAGCGAGACGTACTCGAAAGACTGCGGGAAATGTCCGAGCGTCAACCCGCGCGCGCCCAGGTAGCGCTCCAGCGCCGGCGCCCGCATGCCCGCCTGCACCGTCACCGTGGCCGAGCGGACGTCGAGCGCGAGCACCTCCCCCATCCGTCCCATGTCGAGCGTCACGACGCCGCCGTGCCCGTCGCGCAGCGGCGCCACGCCGCCCACGACGCTCGTCCCTCCCCCGAACGGGACGACCGCCACCGAGGCCCGCGTGCAGGCCGCGAGCAGGCCGCGCACCTGGTCGTGGTTGCCGGGGTGCACGACCGCGTCGGGAGCGTCCCCGGGGTCGCCGGCGCGCAGGCGCACGAGATCCGGGTAGCCCTTGCCCGCCGCATGCAGGACGCGTTCTGTGTGGTCGTCGCGCACGGCGTCCGTGCCCACTATCTCGCGCAGCGTCGAGAGCACGCTCTGCGACAGGCGCGCAGCCGGCAGCCGCACGCCGGCGAGCGAGACCGGCGGGCGGGGAGCCGTCGCGATCCCGGCCTCGCGCAGGAAGCCGAGCGCATGAGGCGGCAGCGCCGACGGGTGCCCGGCATCTCCCCAGCCCCACCAGCGCATCGCCGGCGGGGCGGCCCGTTCAGCCACTGATACGCTCGAGCGCGTCGAGCGCCTCGTCGATCGTCTCGCCCGCCGCGCGCCGGACCATGAATCCGCCGAAGCGCGGGAAGAACCCTGTGAGCGCCTGGCGCAGCTCGATCGTGACCACCGTCCCCGCCCCCGCGGGGGCCTGCGCTGCACCCTGCTGGCCTGCGAGGCCGTCGCTCGACTGCACCGGCGTGAGCCTGACCTCCGTCTCGGCGGATTTCAGCAGGCGCGCGAACGGCGTGCCGTCGAGTCGCTGCGACCATGTCAGCGAGCGCTCCGCCTCATCGCTGCGCACCAGATCGAAGTCGGCGCGGACGACTTTGCCCCTCGAGGTGGTCATGACCTCGGTGAAGGCGCCGTCCTCCACGTCCTCCACGCGCGTCACGCGCGGCCACCAGCGCGGAAGGTGATGCGGGTCGCGGACCACCGCCCAGAGCGCGTCGGCGGGGGCTGCGATCGTGCGGCTGCGGCGCGCGGTCGGCACGGTCGAAAGCCTAGGACTCGTAGGTGAGCAGCGCGTGCACCTCGTGCGGCGCCAGCCGCTCGCGCCCGTTCAAATAGGCGAGCTCGATCAGAAAGCCGCAGCCGGCGACCTCGCCGCCGAGCTGCTCGACCAGCTCGCACAGCGCCGCGGCGGTGCCGCCGGTGGCCAGCAGATCGTCGTGGACGAGGACGCGCTTGCCGCTGGCGACGGCGTCGGTGTGCAGCTCGAGCTGCCCGGCGCCGTACTCGAGGAGGTACTCGGCGCTCACGGTCTCATAGGGCAGCTTGCCGGGCTTGCGCGCGAGCACGAAGCCGGCGCCGAGCTCGAGCGCCAGCGCGGGTCCCAGCAGGAAGCCGCGCGCCTCCGCCGCGATCACGCAGTCGACGTCCAGCGGGCGCGCGTAGTCGGCCAGCCGGCGAACGCCGGCGGCGAGAGCGTCCGCGTCGGCCATCAGCGGCGTGATGTCCTTGAAGGCGATCCCCGGTTTCGGGAAGTCGGGTATGTCGCGGATCAGAGAGCGAAGGTCCACCGCGCCGGCGGGCGGGGTGGGCGGGGATCCGCTCACCTGACGATCTTGCGCAGATCGCGGATCAGCAGCAGGTGCTTGAGATGCGTCGCCACCGCGGCGAGGTTCTCGAGCGCCTCGACGGCCTCCTTGCGCCGCTGGGGGTTGCGCGAGCGCAGCGCCGGCGCGAGGATCTGCTGGAGCAGGTTCGCCTCGCGGTCGGCGGAGGAGCGGAACACTCGCAGGTTGCGCCCGCCGACGCCGTAACGGGCGAGCTCGGCGACCGCGGCGATGATCTCCCGCTCGGTCTCGTCGAAGTAGCGCACTCCGCCGCGCATCTCGCCCTTGACGACGCCGTACTCTTCGAGCTCGCGCACGAGCTTGGCGTCGGCCTTCGTCTCCTCCAGCACGTCGTCCATCGAATACAGCGCGCCGGTGGCCTCCCCCACGCTCACGCTCGGGCGCCAGGCGCGCATCCCGTCCCGGGTCACGCGACCGGGAACCGGCGTGGCGTCGCCGGAGCGTCCCGCCGCGAGCTCCTGGCGGATCACGCGCAGCGGCAGGAACTCGTCGCGCTGCATGCGCAGGATCGTGCGCAGGCGCGCCAGGTCGCCCTGCGTGTAGAGGCGGTAGCCGCCCGGCGTCCGCCGCGGCGTCAGCAGCTTCTGGTCCTCGAGATAGCGGATCTTGGAGATCGAGATGTCGGGGAACTCCTGGGCCAGCGCCTTGCAGACCGCGCCGATCGTCAGAGACTTGCGCGGCTTGGCGAGCTCATCGCCGGCTGCGTGGCCGTCGCCGAGCTCCACCTCGATCTCCCCCACGTCGGCCGGTGTCGCCTGAACGGTCATCAGCGTGCGTGGAAGGTGAGCTTGTACTTGCCGATCTGCACCTCGTCGCCCTCCTCCAGGCGGTGGGACTCGATCCGGCCGCGATTGACATAGGTCCCGTTCAGCGAGCCGCAGTCATCCAGGTACCAGCTGTCGCCGCGACGGATCAGCAGGGCGTGGTCGCGGGAGACGGTGACGTCGTCGAGGAACACCTCGGCTTCGGGACGCCGTCCGATGCTCATGCGCTCGCCGTCGACCGCGAAGCTCTCCCCGACGCGCCCTCCGCCGGCGCGGATCACGAGCGCGGGACCGTGCGCGATGACCTCCTCCATCTCGACGGGGACGAGCTCGCCTGTCTCGTCGATCCGGTAGGTCGCGGTCACCGGTTCCCCCGCCCCGCCGGAGCCCTCGGCGCGCGGCAGCAGCGCTCCGCAGCGCTGGCAGTAGTTGGCCCCCTCGGTGTTGACGAAGCCACACTCGGTGCAATGAAGGGCCATGATCAGCCGCCCTGCGACCGGCTCACGCCGATGCACCGTCCCCGGGACCCTGGGTGAGGATGTCGGTGAGTCGCTGGATGTCATCGCCGGTGATCGTGTCCTCGCCGCCCTCGTGTTTGTGGCGCAGGCGATTGACGAGCTCAGCTCGAAGGATGTCGATCTTGCCGTGCAGGATGCGCCGCTTGTAGGAGATCTCGGTCTCCTCGTCGGTCAGCTGGCGAATGATCTCCTTCAGTTCGACGTCCGACAGGGACCCAAGGTCGGGAAACGTCTCGTCCATGTGGTCTCTTCTCCTCTCGCGGACTTGCGCCGGATATACGCCGGCCGGAAGCGCCGGCCGGGCCGGCGACGGCTGCGAAGTATAGCCCAAAAGGTCAGGCTGAGCTTGAGGCTATGGCTGGCGGCTGGGCACGGCGGCCGCGCAGGCGGCCGGGACTAGGGTCGCGGCTGGGCGCGCAGCTCCCGCAGGCCGGTTCGCACATAGAGGCCGGTGGCGAGCAGCGCGAGGGCGAGGCCGACGTAGAGCATCACTTCTCCGAGGCCCTGCAGGCCGGCCATCGCGAAGAAGAACGAGCCCATGACCGGCGCGACCGCCAGGCGGCCGGGCCAGTTGATGCGCAGCTCCACCCCGCGCCGGAGCCCGTAGCGGCCGAGCAGGAGCATCGCGAGCTCGCGCGCGGCGAGCACCGCGAGCGCCCACCTCGGCAGCAGATCGAAGCGCCAGGTGACGACGGCGCCGCAGAGCACGAGCAGGCGATCGGTGACGGGATCCATGAGCGCGCCGAGGCGGCTGTACTGCCGCGTGACGCGGGCGGCGATGCCGTCGGCGTAGTCGCCCCATCCGATCACCGCGAAGAGGGTCGCGACCAGTGCCCCTGTGCCGTCGCTGCTCGACAGCGCGACGACGAGGAACACGGGGATCAGCGCCAGGCGGATGAAGCCGATGGCGTTCGGGATCGTCCACGGCCGCAGGGGCTGGCCGGCGGCGGTCTGCGCGGGCGGTGGCCCCGAGCGGTCCAGGCCCAGCAGCCGGCGTGCTTTCAGGGGAGGCTCTGCCACAGCTCGTCCACCGCCCGCAGCAGCTGCTGGGGCTCGCCTCCCAGCGCCAGCGGCGGGGCGTCGGCGAGGCCGCGGCGGACCTGGACCTCGATCTCGCCGGACTCCAGCGAGCGAGGGCCGACGGTCAGGCGAAGCGGCGCGCCGAGCAGCTCGGCGTCGGCGAACTTCTCGCCCGGGCCGGCGTCACGGTCGTCGTAGAGCACCTCCACACCGCCCTCGCTCAACGTCGCATACAGCCCCTCGGCGGCGTCGCGCTCGGGCGTGCCGGCGCGGCCGATGCCGACCAGGTGCACCGCGAACGGGGCGAGCGCCGCCGGCCAGGAGATGCCCCGCTCGTCGGCGAACTGCTCGACCGCCGCGGCCACGATCCGCGCCGGACCGATCCCGTAGGAGCCCATCCAGACCGGTAGATCGCTGCCGTTCTCGTCGAGGTAGCGCGCTCCCAACGGCTCGGAGTAGCGAGTCCCGAGCTTGAAGATGTTGCCGATCTCGATCGCCGGCTCGATCGTCAGCTGTTGCCCGGCGAGCTCGTAGCCGTCGCCGGCCTGGCGGACGTCCGCGTTGCGCAGGGCCACCTCGAGATTGGCCGCGTATCCGGGCGCGATCGCGATCTGGTCCTCGCCGGCGGCGCACGGCGCCATGTACTCGTGGGCGCCGAGTCCGCCCATCATCCCGACGTCGGACTCGACGCGATAGAAGCGCAGGCCGGTGCGTTGCATGATGCGGTCGTAGGCGCCGACATGCAGCTCATAGCTCTGCTGCAGGCCGTCCTGGTCGCGGTCGAAGCTGTAGGAGTCCTTCATCACGAACTCCCTCGTGCGCAGCACGCCGGCGCGCGGACGCGGCTCGTCGCGCTCCTTGACCTGGACGTGATAGACGATCAGGGGCAGATCGCGATAGGAGCGGACGGTCTGGGCGATGTGGTAGGTGACGGCCTCCTCGTGGGTCATCGCCAGCACGAGCTCTGAGCCCTTGCGGTCGTGGAGCTTGAACAGCTCCTCGATCTCGAGGCGCCCGGTCTTGCGCCAGGGCTCGGCGGGCTGGAGCACGGGCATCAGCATCTCCTGAGCGCCGATCGCGTCCATCTCCTCGCGGATGATCGCGACGGCCCGCTGATGCACCCGCCAGCCGGCCGGCAGCCATGTCCACATGCCGGTGCCCATCTGCCTGACCAGCCCCGCGCGGACCATCAGCTTGTGCGAGACCGCCTCGGCGTCGGCGGGTGCCTCCTTCTCGGTCGGCAGCAGGTAGTTGGACAGGCGGGCCATCGGGACGGCAGAGCCTAATCCATGCCGAGGGACGGCCGTCTGCGATTTGCTCAGCGCTGCCGACGGCCTTTGATAGAACAGCGGTCATCGACTGATCCGCGACCAGACCTGGAGAGGAACCCCAATGGCCTACACCGTTCCCCCGCTCCCGTACCCGTACGAGGCGCTCGAGCCGCACATAGACAAGCTGACGATGGAAGTCCATCACGACAAGCACCACCAGGCCTACGTGGACAAAGTCAACGCCGCCCTGGAGGGCACGCCGCTCGCCGACGCTCCGATCGAGGACGTCCTCTCAGACCTCAGCCAGGTGCCCGACGCCAAGCGCATGGCGGTGAAAAACAACGGCGGCGGCCACTACAACCACACGATGTTCTGGGAGAACATGAGCCCGGACGGCGGCGGGGAGCCGGATGGCGCGCTGGCCGACGCGATCGGCTCGGCCTTCGGCTCCTTCGCGGACTTCCAGGCGAAGGTCAAGGAAACCGGCGTTAACCAGTTCGGCTCCGGCTGGTCCTGGCTGATCCTCGACGGCTCGAGCCTCGCGGTCGTCGGCAGCGCCAACCAGGACAACCCCATCTCCGACGGCAAGACGCCACTGCTCGGCGTCGACGTGTGGGAGCACGCCTACTACCTGAAGTACCAGAACCGCCGCCCGGACTACATCGACGCCTGGTGGAACGTCGTCAACTGGCCGAAGGTGGCCGAGCGCTTCGCGGCAGCCTCCTAGCCATCACCTTCAGGTGCCCCTCGCGCATGCGCGAGGGGCGGAGGGGCGCATGCGCCCCTCCGAGGACCCGTCGCATGTGACGGGTCCGGGCAGGCCACATGTGGCCTGCCCGCCAGGTGGGCTTGGCAAGAGGATCAGCGAAGCCGGGCACGCCTAATCCGCCAGCCCCACGGCTCTGAACGCTTCCTCCCTGTCGGTGTGGCTGGAGAGGCGAACCACCCTCCCATCTCGGAGGGTCCAAGCGTGGAAATAGCGGTTCCAGACTTCTGCGCCGCTGCCCCTGATCCGCCCGCCGTCACGAATGGCGGTGACGACCAGCTGCTCGTCGGCGTGCAGCACCTCGGCCGCGACGTGGAAGTCATCGAACGTCCCGAAGTACGGGGCGAGCGCCTTCTGCGACGCGTCGACACCGTGAAGCACACCGAAATCGAGCGACACTTCGGTCAGGTCGGTTACGCAGTCGGGGGCGAACAGCTCGGGCGGGAAGGCCTGATGGGAGTTCAACTCCTCATAGATGCGCGTCACGACCTCCAGGTTCTGCTGCGACATCGCCTCGCAGTATCGCGCAGCGGCCAGAGCGGCAACCCGAGAAGAGCGCTCAGTTGCGCGAGAAGCGGCGTCCGGCCACCGGCGAGACCTCTTCGTCCAGCGCCGCAGCCGGGGCTGGACGATCTTCGATCGGCGGGCCGGCGCCGCTGAGCATCGACTCGAGCACCGTCTCGGCGTCTTCGGCGGCCGCTGCCTCCATCGCCGCGATGCGCTCGGGGGTCAGCTGCGTGTCGTCCTCGTTCTCGGCCAGCCAGGCGCGCGCCTCGGCGGCCGCGAGCTCGTCGCGCTGGACGGTCTTGCCGGCGGCGTAGTAGCGGTCGATCTCCTTGAAGAGCTCGTCGACGAGCTGCTCCGTGGGCACCTTCTTGAGCGGCTCGCCCTTGGAGTAGATCATGCCCATGTCTTTGGCCCCCGTGATGCCGAAGTCGGCATGGCGCGCCTCGCCGATGCCGTTGACAGCGCAGCCGAGCACCGAGACCTCGATCGGGTCCTCGTAGGCTTCCAGGCGCCGCTCGACCTCCGAGACGACGGTGTCCATGTCGAACTGCAGGCGCCCGCAGGTCGGGCAGGCGATCAGGTCGGGGCCGCGCTCGCGCAGCTTCAGCGCCTTGAGGATCTCCCAGGCGACCTTCACCTCTTCCTCGGCGTGGAAGGTCGACAGTGAGATCCTGATCGTGTCGCCGATGCCGTCCGCGAGCAGCGTGCCGAGGCCGACGGCGGACTTCAGCGATCCCGACCACTTCGTGCCCGCCTCGGTGACGCCGAGGTGCAGCGGATAGGGAATCCGCTTGGCGAGCATGCGGTTGGAGGCGATCGTGTTCGGCACGGAGGTCGACTTCATCGAGACCTTGAAGTTCGTGAAATCCAGGCGCTCCATCAGCTCGACGGTCTCGAGCGCGGCCGTCACGAGCGCCTCCACCGGGTTGTCGTACTCGAGCTGGCGCAGGTGCTTGGGCAGCGAGCCCGAGTTGACCCCGACTCGCAGGGGGGTGCCGTGCAGCTTGGCGAGCGCGATCACCTCGGCGACCTTCTCCGGGCCGCCGATGTTGCCGGGGTTCAGCCGCACGCAGTGGGCGCCCGCCTCGATCGCCTTCAGCGCGAGCGTGTGGTTGAAATGGATGTCGGCGATGATCGGGATCGGCGATTCGGCGACGATCGTCTTCAGCGCCTCGGCGTCCTGCTCGCGGGGCACGGCCACGCGCACGATGTCCGCCCCCGCCTCGGCCACGGTGCGGATCTGGGCCATGGTCGCCTGGAGGTTGGCGGTCTCGGTCTTGGTCATCGTCTGCACCGCCACGGGCGCTCCTCCCCCGACGGGCACCGGGCCGACATGGATCTGGCGCTCTGAGGCCATAGGCTGATTCTACGATGCCGGACGTCTACGCAACCGCACGCGGCCCGCTGGCGCGCGTGGCGGCCCCGCTCGCCGGGCGTGCTCGCGCCCGCCGTCACGCTCGCTTCTTCGCCTTGACGCGCCTGCCGACCGGGGCTCGGGTGCTGGACGTCGGCTGCGGGCGCATCGGTCTGCGCGCGCTCGAGCCCGGCCTGGACATCACCGGAGTCGACCTCGTCGAGCGTCCCGGCTATCCCGGGCCGTTCGTGCGCGCCGACGCGGCGGCGGGCCTGCCGTTCGCCGACGGCGAGTTCGACCTCGTCTACTGCTCGAGCGTGATCGAGCACGTCGCGCCCGGACGCCGTCGAGCGTTCGCGGCGGAGCTGCGCCGCGTCGGGCGCGGCTGGTTCGTGCAGACGCCGGCGCGCTCGTTCCCGATAGAGCCGCATTCCCTGCTGCCGGGCGCCCACTGGCTGCCGGTCGCCCTGCGCCGCCCCTACTGGCGCCTCGGCGCGGCCGCCGCCTGGGAGGAGATCTCGCTGCTGGGGCGCGCGGAGATGGAGGAGCTGTTCGGGCCGGCCCGCGCCGAGCGCTTCGGCCCTCTCGTCAAGAGCTGGCTGTGCATATGCCCTGCGCCGCAGGGCACGCCGCGGGAGGCGGTCGCGGCCCGCTCGCGGCTCAGCCCGTCAGGCGGCTGATGTCGTTGCTGACGCCGTTGACGACCAGGAACAGCAGCAGGATGATCCCGACGGAGCTGTAGCGGTACATCGCCAGCAGCGAGACGCGCTTGCCCCGGAGCTTCTCGGCGATCGACCAGGCGACATGCCCGCCGTCGAGCGGCAGGAACGGGAACAGGTTGATGACGGCGAGGATCAGCGACAGGTAGCCGAGGAACACGAGCGCATAGCCGGCGCCCGCGGCGACCGTTTCGTGCCCGACCTGGGTGATCCCGACGATGCTCGAGACTTCGTGTCGCACTTTCGAGTTGGTCAGCGCCTTGAAGAAGCCGGTGAGCGTCTGGGTGGTGCTGTGCCACATCTCCTTGAGCGCCGCCGACGCGGCGCCCGGTGCGCTGAAATGCCTCGCGGCGGTGGTGAAGTTGAAGCCGATCAGCATCCGCCGGGCTTCCTTGCTGTAGCGCGGATAGACCGACAGCGTGATCCGATGTCCCGCGCGGCTGACCGTCAGGTGCACCGGGGTCGCCGCCCGGCAGCCTTCGACGAGCGGCCCGGGGCAGCGGTGGGCGTTGATGGCCTGCATCGTCGTGGCGACCGTCGCCGGACGTCCTTCCACCGCGATGATGCGATCGCCCGGGCGCAGGACGCCGTCGGCCGGCTTGCCGCGCTCGATCGCCTGAACGCTGGTCGTCGCGGTCAGCGTCGGGACGGCCGGGTTGAGGTTTCCGAGGGCGATCGCCCCGTTGAGGTTGCCGCTGAACAGGACGGCCCAGAAGAGGACGAAGGCGATCACGATGTTGACCCCCGGCCCGGCCAGGATCACGACTATGCGCTTCCATGGCGGCTGGGAGTAGTAGGCGCGGCGCGCGACCTCGGGGTCGAGGTCTTTCAGCTCTTCGGGGTTCATGCCCGTGATCTTCACGTAGCCGCCCGCCGGGATCGCGCCGATCGCATACTCGGTCTCGCCGCGGCGTACGCGCAGGAGCGTCGGCGGGAAGAACAGCGAGAAGCGCTCCACGCGCATGCCGACCAGCTTGGCGACGGTGAAGTGCCCGAGCTCGTGCAGGATTATCAGCGCGATGATCCCGAGCAGCGTGAGGAACCAGCTCATGGCCTCAGTCTCGCAGGCCGGCTGGGAAGCTCGCGGCGCCTGCCGGGCAGGCTCGCCGGGCGCTAGTGCAGGGCCGCGACTGTCCGGCCGGCGATGTCGCGGGCCTGGCGGTCGGCCTCATAGAGCGTCTCGAACGCGCGGACGGGCTCGCCGGCGAGCTCCGTGAGCGTCTGCTCGATCACGTCCGGTATGTCGAGAAAGCGCAGGCGGCCGGCGAGGAACGCGTGCACGGCCACCTCGTTGGCCGCGTTGAGCACGCATGGCGCGGTGCCGCCCTCGCGCGCGGCCTCGAGCGCCAGGCGCAGGCACGGGAACGCCTCCAGGTCGACCGGCTCGAACGTGAGCGCGCCGACCGACGGAAGGTCCAGCGGCGCGATCGGCAGCGCCACGCTGTCGCCGCCGTGCAGGGCGTAGGAGATCGCGATGCGCATGTCGGGCGGCCCGAGATGCGCGAGCATCGCGCCGTCGGCGAGCTGCACCAGCCCATGGACGACCGACTGCGGGTGCACGACCACGTCGATCCGGTCATAGGGCGTCCCGAACAGGTGGTGGGCCTCCATCACCTCCAGCCCCTTGTTCATGAGCGTCGCCGAGTCGATCGTGATCTTGCCGCCCATCGCCCACGTCGGATGCGCGAGCGCCTGCTTGACGGTGACGTCCTGCAGCTCATCGCGTCCGCGCCCGCGGAAGGGACCTCCGCTGGCGGTGATGGTCAGCCGCTCGACGGCTCCCGGCGGCTGCCCGGCGAGCAGCTGGTGCAGGGCGGTGTGCTCGGAGTCCACGGGGACGATCTGCGCGCCGGTCGCCTCGGCCAGGGCGGTCACGAGCTCCCCGCCGACGACGAGCGACTCCTTGTTGGCGAGAGCGAGGTCGATGCCCTCGCCGAGCGTCGCCACCGTCGGGCCGAGTCCGGCCGAGCCGACGAGGGCGTTCAGCACGAGGTCGGCTCCAGACTCGACGACGAGCCGCACGAGGCCCTCGGCGCCGGCGAGCACCTCGCCGTCGGTCCATGCCTCCGCCGCGCGCGCCGCCGCGTCCTCGTCGGCAAGCGCGATCCGCGGGACGCCATACGCGCTCGCCTGCTCGACGAGCGGCTCCCAGGAGCGCTCGGCCGACAGCCCGACCAGCTCGAGCTCGCCGCTGCGGCTGCAGACGTCCAGGGCCTGAGTGCCGATCGAGCCGGTCGAGCCGAGGATCAGCAGACGCCTACGCGCGGGCATGGCCCACCATCGCCCGCGGCGGACGGGTCGTCGGTCGGGGACCGGGCATGCGCCGATGATAGGGACGCCCGGGCCGTGGGCCGCCGCGACGGGCGAGCGCGCCACCATGCGCCGGGCGAGCGCGGGCGATTCGGCCCTGGCAGGCTCCGCCGCCCGCGCAGTGCTCAGCCGTTAGGAGTAGGAGAACTGATCGGCCGGCGGGTCTTTGGGGCTGGTCAGTTTGCTGACGGTCGCGCGCAGCTCGACGGTCCCGGCTTTGTGAGCCGGGAGCACGATCGTGCAGGAGGTGATCGACGTGCATTGCACCGACGTGATGTAGGTGGTGGCGAATTTGAAGGTCGTCGCAGCGCTGCCCAGGGCGAAT
The DNA here is from genome assembly GCA_025964355.1 of Solirubrobacterales bacterium. GTDB lineage: Bacteria > Actinomycetota > Thermoleophilia > Solirubrobacterales > Solirubrobacteraceae > Palsa-744. The sequence goes on from JAOPZB010000012.1 coordinate 15,487, forward strand.
CCCGTGCCGGTGACGGTGACGGTGCTGCCGCCCGCCGTGGGCCCACCGTTCGGGCTCAGCCCGGTGATCGTGGGAGGCCCGAACGTGAAGCGGTCGGGGAGCGAGACGGCGCTCGTCCCGGCGGGCGAGGTCACGGTCACGTCAACCGGACCGGCGGCCGCGGGCGGTGACGTGGCGAGGATCGTCTTGGAGGACTTGACGGTGAAGCTCGTCGCGGCCGTCGAGCCGAAGTCCACGACGGTCGTGCCCGTGAAGTTCGTGCCGCTGATCGTCACGCTCGTGCCGCCGCCGGCCGCCCCTTTGGCCGGCGTCACTTTCGTCACGGTCGGGGCGGGCGCGTTGCCGACGACGAGCGTGCGCGACGTGCCGATGGCGGTGCCGTTTTTCGCGAACACGGTGAGCGCCACCAGGTAGACGCCGCCGGCGGGGAAGGTATGTGACGTCGTCGGCGACGTGGTCTCGGTGGGGACGGTCGCGCCGGGGCCGTCGTTGAACTGCCAGTCGTATGCGCTCACGCCGTTCGGAGCCGTCGAGCCGGTGGCGTCGAAGGTCACTTCGTTGCCGGCGACCGGCGCGCTGGCGAAAGTGGCGGTTGGCTCGGAGCCGGAGAAGGTCAGCCGCTGGCGGCATTTGCCGCCCTGGTCGCTCCACTCCTGCTGGTACCAGTAGGGGTCGCCGTTGATGAGCTGGTTGTAGCTGGCGCCGTTGGCAGCCGTGCCTAGCGGCGTGCCGTTGCTTTCGCCGCACTTGTCGCCGATCTCATAGCCGCTCGCGAAGCCGGTCGCGAAGTCCGTCCAGGCGCTGTTGGGCAAGGGGTCGGTGGTCGACTCGTTGTGCTCGTGGCTGAGCCCGCCCTGGAGTGCGCCGTCGGACGTGCTCCCGTTGGGATGGTTGCCGTCATCGCAGAGGGGGTTTTCGCTGACATACGGGTCGTTTGAGTAGATGATCTGGCCTTCGGCGAGCGGGATGTTGCCGTGGTAGGCGCAGTAGGCCGGCGCGGCGCTGCCCGCCGAGCACTGTCGCCCGCCGGCGGTGAAGCAGCTCTCGACGCCGGGCGGCGTGAGCAGGAAGTACTCGTGGCTGAGGTCATGCGGCAGGCCGTGTGCTTTGACGTAGCTCTTGAGCTCGACCTGCAGCTGGTTGTCGGTCAGGCAGATGGCGGCCTGTTTGCACCCGCTGACCGGATAGGGATCGGTGTCGATCAGCGCGCCACCGAAGTGCGAGTCGTAGCTCGCGAACTGGCCGGCGGTGTCGTTGTACTGGGCGGCGACAGAGTCGACGTTCGTGCTCGCGCCGCTGTCGCGGGCGAGGTCTTCGAAGTAGCGATTCAGGCCCGGCTGGTAGTCCGCGGGATAGGCGGGCGCTGCGGAGGGCGCCCAGTACACGGCGTAGTTGGTGTTCGACGGCATCACCGGCCCGCCGTTGTAGTCGAGGTTCGAGAAGAGTTCGTCGAACTGCCTGGTGGCCGCATGGCGGCGCAGCGGCTGGTAGCTGAGCGTCTTGCCGCGCTGCGGGTGCACGATCACGGCGAGCGCGCTCGACGCCCCCGCGAGCAGCAGCGAACAGGCCACCAGCGTGACCGTGGCGCAGCGCCGCGAGACTCGAAGCATGACCCCTCCAACCCCGTCGATGCCCGGAAATCGACTGAGAACGCTACACGCACGCCCTGTGGCCTGTCCAGCATCATTCGTCCACCGGGCGACATCCCGGCCTTCGCGGGCGGAGGATTCAGGGTTCGCGGGCCGAAAGGCATGGCGCCGGTTTCTCCAGCGCGGCCAGCGGGTACGCCGTCCGACGGGAAGCGAGAAGAAGGGGAAGCAAGTGCTGCGACTGAGATGTCTTGCCTGCGGGCTGACCGTGCCCTATAAGGGATCCGAGGGCGACCTGTGTCCCCGCTGCCTCGTGCGCGATGACGAGGCCGTCGCCCTGATCCCCGTCAGCGATCAGCCGTCTTCCGTCTTCGGGGGCACGATGGGGCGCCTTCGCATCTACACGAGGGTCCACGGCGAGCGCCACACGATCTTCCTGAGCGGAGAAGTCGACGTGTCCTCGTCGCAGATGCTCGAAGAGGCCATCGTCGAGGCGTGCGCGGCCGGCGCCACCGAGCTCGTGCTCGACATGGGCGGCATCGAGTTCATGGACTCGACCGGGCTGAGAGCGATCCTCCGTGGCAAAGCGGTGTGCGAAGCACGCGATTGCGACTATCGCCTGACCCCCGCCCAGCGGCCGGTCGAGCAGACGCTCGCGGTGACCGGCGTTCGCGCCAAGCTGCAGCTCCGCAGGGTCGGCAGGCGCGCCACCAGGCACGCCGCCAGCCCTGGCACCGAACCTCAGACGTAGGCGGCCCAGATGTAGTAGCCGGCGACGGCGGCGAACAGCACGGCATCGAGCCGGTCCAGCGCTCCGCCGTGGGCTCCGAACAGGCTGCCCGAGTCCTTCGCGCCGGCCTCTCGCTTGACGAACGACTCGAATAGGTCGCCCAGGGGTGCGACGAGCGCGACGCCGACTCCCAGGACGAGCGCGTGCGTGCCCGGCAGCCAGT
>JAOPZB010000033.1 GCA_025964355.1 Solirubrobacterales bacterium
AGCGCTCCCGGAAGCTTGCGCGAGACCGCGTCGCAGAGCACCATCGCCGCCAGCTCGCCGCCGCTTAGAACGTAGCGCCCGATCGAGATCACGTCGCTCGTGAAGTGCTCGATGATGCGCTCGTCAAAGCCCTCATAGCGCCCGCAGAGCAGCGTCAGCGCAGGCTCGGATGCGAGCTCGTCGACGAGCCGGTCGTCGAGCATGCGCCCGCCCGGGGCGAGCGCGATGACCCGCCGCTGGGTGCGCAGCACGACCGGGTCGACGCCGTAGTGGCCGCGCAGCGCGCTGTCGAGAACGTCGACGCGCAACACCATCCCGGCGCCTCCGCCGAACGGCGTGTCGTCGACCTGGCGTCCACTCAGCGGCGTGTGATCGCGGTAGTTGACGTACTCCAGGCGCGATCCGGTGCTCAGCAGATTGCTGACGTGGCGCTGCTTGGCAAACCATTCAAACCACTCCGGGAACAGCGTGAAGACGTCGATGTTCAAGGAGCGCCACCGCTGTCGCCGTCTCGTGGGGGGCGCGAGGAGCCGGCTAGCCCGAGGAAGTCGAGATCGACCTCTATGCGCCGGCTGGTCGTATCCACGTTGCGAATGGCGTCCTTGACCATCGGCACCAGCAGCGGCTCGCCGCCGGCGGCCGGGCGCACCTCCAGCGCCTCGCACGACGGAAGCTCGACCAGGCGGATGACCGTGCCGAGCTGTCGATCGCCGTCGCGCACCTCGCAGCCCTGAAGTTCGCTCGCCCACCATTCGCCCTCGGCCAGCATCGGCGCCCCGTCGGCATCGACGGTCAGCTCGCTGCCACGCAGCGCCTCTGCGGCCGCGCGGTCGTCGACGCCGTCGAGGCGCACTATCGGCCGGGCGTCGGTTCCCGCGCGACGCCGGATCGCCAGCGCCGCGGTGCCGGCGACGGTGACGATGGTGCCGACCGCCAGAAGCCGCGAGGTCGGACCGGTCACATAGAAGCTGCCGTCGAGGCCGTGCGGCCGGCCGACCCGGCCCGCCGAGAGCTTGGCCGGAGTGCCTGCCACGTCGCGTCCCTCCCGAATCGCTCGCTCGGACTTCGTCAATCGACGATATCGACGAGCACGTGAGCGCCCTCGCCGGCGGCGGCCGCTTTGACGACCGTGCGCAGGGCATGCGCCGTGCGGCCGCCGCGTCCGATCACCCGGCCGTAGTCCTCGGCGCCGACGCACAGCTCCAGGACGATCGTGCCGTCATCCTCATCGAACTGCTCGACCGACACCGCGTCAGGATCGTCGACGAGACCTTCGGCGAGGTACTCGAGTAGACGCCTGGGGATCTCGGTGGCCATCTGCGGGCGCTGGCCAGGCCGCTAGCCCGTTCGGGTCTCGATGCCCTGGATGCGCAGCAGCTTGCGCACGGTGTCCGACGGCTGGGCTCCCCGCGCCAGCCAGCTGCGCGCGCGCTCCTCGTCGATCACGATCGTCGAGGGGTCGGTCTGCGGGTTGTAGTGGCCGATCGTCTCGATCACGCGGCCGTCACGGGGTGAGCGCTGGTCGGCGACGACCACGCGCCACATGGGGTCCTTCTTGGCGCCCACTCGCGTGAGCCTGAGCCTGACTGCCACGTTTTCCTCTCGATGCCGGGTGCGTTGATGCTTCGATGCTGCCGGGAGAGCTTAGACGGTGCACAACGGCGAGGCGCGGAGCCGCGCGTTCGCTCAACGGGCGCCGCGCATCAACGCGCCGATGTCGGGCATGTTGCCCCGGCCCACCTGACGCATCACCTTGCGCATCTGGCCGAACTGCTTGACGAGTTTGTTCACGTGCTGGACGCTCGTGCCCGACCCCTGCGCGATCCGCAGGCGCCGCGATCCCTTGATCAGCTCCGGCCTGCGCCGCTCCTCGGGCGTCATCGACAGGATGATCGCCTGGATGCGGTCGAGCTCGCGTTCGTCGACCTTCATGTTCTGGAGCTGCTGGCCGCCGAAGCCGGGGATCATGCCGAGCAGGCTCGTGAGGGGGCCCATTTTCCTCACGACCTTCAGCTGCTCGAGGAAGTCGTCCAAGCCGAACTCGTTGCGCCGCAGCTTGCGCTCGAGCGCGACCGCATCGTCCTCGTCGAACTGGCGCTCTGCCTTCTCGATCAGGCTCATCACGTCGCCCATGCCGAGGATGCGCTGTGCCATCCGGTCGGGGTGGAAGCGCTCGAACTGCTCGAGCTTCTCGCCGGTGGACGCGAACAGGATCGGCTTGCCGGTGATGGCCTTGACCGACAGCGCGGCGCCGCCGCGGGCGTCGCCGTCGAGCTTAGTCATGACTACCCCGTCGAACTGCACGGCCTCGGCGAAGCGCTCGGCGACGTTGACGGCATCCTGCCCGGTCATCGCGTCGACTACCAGCAGGATGTCGTGCGGTTTGACGGCTGCTCTGATCCGCACGAGCTCGGCCATCAGCTCGTCGTCGACGTGCAGGCGCCCGCTGGTGTCGACGATCAGGACGTCCTTGCCGTCCTGGGTGGCGCGCTGCAGCGCCCAGGTCGCGATCTCCACAGGGTCGGAGTCGGTGCCCTTCTCATAGACCTCGGCCCCGGCCTGTGCGCCGACCTTGACGAGCTGCTCGACCGCGGCTGGGCGGTAGACGTCGCAGGCGGCGAGGGCGACCGACGAGGAGTGCTCCTCGCGCAGGTAGCGTGCGAGCTTGGCGGTCGCCGTGGTCTTGCCCGAGCCCTGGAGCCCCGCCATCAGGATCACCGTCGGCGGTCGCCCGGAGAAGCTCAGGCCCGCGGCGGACCCGCCCATCAGCGCGGTCAGCTCCTCGGCGACGATCTTCACAACCTGCTGGCCCGGGTTCAGCCTGCCGATCACCTCGGCTCCGAGGCAGCGCTCCTTCAGATCCGAGGTGAACTGCCTGACGACCTTGAAGTTGACGTCGGCCTCCAGCAGCGCGAGTCGGATCTCGCGCATCGCCGCATCGACGTCCTGCTCGCTGAGAGCACCGTGCTGGCGCACCTCGGCGAGCGTTGCCTGGAGCTTCTCCGCGAGCGAGTCGAACATGAGCTTGATTCTCGCAGCCCTCGCGCGCTCCGCCGGCGGCGGCCCGACGCTCTAGGACTCGTGTCTCGGTGGCGGTGGTGGTGGTGGTGGTGCGCCCTTGGCGGGGGCGCCCGCGTCCAGACGTCCGCGCAGCGCCTCGCCGATGCCACCGAACGCCTCCGCGAACTCCGACGGAACGACGAACACCTTGTTCGCGTCGCCTTCGGCGAGCTGCGGCAGCATCTTCAGGTATTCGTAGCTCAGCAGCTCGCGATCGGGCTTGCCCGCGTGGATGGCGCTGAAGACCGTGTCGATCGCCTTGGCTTCGCCCTCGGCGCGAAGGATGGCGGCCTGGCGCTCACCCTCGGCATCGAGCACCGCCGCCTGCTGCGCGCCCTCGGCATTGAGCACCGCGGCCTGCTTGGCGCCCTCGGCGGTGAGTATCTGCGACTGCTTCTCGCCTTCTGCGGTGAGGATCGCCGCGCGCCGATCGCGCTCGGCGCGCATCTGCTTCTCCATCGCCGTCCTGATGTCGGCCGGCGGGTCGACGGACTTGATCTCCACGCGGTTGATCCTGATGCCCCACTTGCCGGTCGCCTCGTCGAGCACGACGCGCAACTCGGTATTGACGTTCTCGCGCGCCGTGAGCGTCGCCTCGAGCGTGAGGCCGCCGATCACGTTGCGCAGCGTGGTCACCGTCAGCTGCTCGATCGCCTGCAGCGGGTTGGCGATTTCATAGGTCGCCGAGCGCGGGTCGGTGATCGTGAAGTAGAGGACCGTCTCGATTCCGACGACGACGTTGTCTTCGGTGATCACCGACTGGGGGGCGAAGTTGACGACCTGCTCGCGCAGGTCGACGAGCGGCTTGACCCGGTCGATGAACGGCGTGACCAACGTGAGGCCCGGCTCGAGCGTGCGGCTGTAGCGGCCGAGGCGCTCGACGACGCCCGCCCTGGCCTGCGGGATCACACGGATCGTCCGTGCGGCCACGATCAGCACGAACACGACGACCACTGCGATGACGATGATGGCGGCCATGGGGCGGGGTTCCTCTCTAGTGCATGACGAGCGCCGTCGCGCCCCTTATCTCAACGACCTCCACGCGCTCGCCCGCGTCGATCACCTCGTCGTCGTCGTAGCTGCGGGCGGTCCACACCTCGCCGCCGTCGATCTTCACGCAGCCGACGCCCTCGTCATTGGCGATCCGCTCGAGGACCATCGCGGGACGGCCCACGAGCGCCGCCGCGCCGGTTCGTATCGCGGGCGGCAGCCGCCGGTGGCGACGGGCGACCGGGCGCAGCGCTCCGAAGACGATCGCCGAGGCGACGACGAACAGGATCGCCGAGAGCAGGGCACCGACGCCCAGCAGGCTGACGAGCGCCGCCAATCCCGCCCCGACGGCGAACGGGAGCAGGTAGAAGCCTCCCTGGTGCATCTCCCCGATGCCGAGCACGCATGCCGCGACCAACCAGATGATCCAACTGTCCATGTAGCCAGATTATCCCTCTCGCGTACGCGGCGGATCACTCCCGCACGATGATCAGTCCTCCGCGATGAGAGCGCGAGCGAAGTCCTCGGCGTCGAACGGTCGGAGGTCCTCCACCGTCTCGCCGACGCCGATCAGCTTCACCGGCAGCGCGAGCTCGCGTGCGATCGCCAGCGCGATCCCGCCGCGCGCGGTGCCGTCCAGCTTGGTCAGCACCACGCCGGTGACGTCTGCCGTCTCGGCGAACAGCTTCGCCTGGCGCAGCCCGTTCTGCCCGGTCGTCGCGTCGAGCGTCAGCAGTGTCTCGTGCGGAGCGCCCTCGAGTTGCCTGGCAATAACCCTTCGCACCTTGCCGAGCTCCCCCATCAGGTCGTCCTGCGTGTGCAGCCGTCCCGCCGTGTCCACGATCACCACGTCGATGCCCCTTGCGCGCGCCTGCGCGATCGCATCGAACGCGACGGCGCCCGGATCCGCACCCTCGGGGCCGGTCACGATCTCGGCGCCGGCGCGCTCCGCCCAGCCCGCGAGCTGCTCGGCGGCGGCGGCCCTGAACGTATCCGCGGCGGCGAGCAGCACGCTCTTGCCGAGCTCTTCTCGCAGGTGCCATGCGAGCTTGCCGATCGTCGTGGTCTTGCCTGTGCCGTTGACCCCGACGGCCACGATCACGGTCGGGTTGGCGCGAATGTCGATCCGACCGTCTCCGACGCGGGCGGTCTCGGCGAGCAGCTCGATCAGCCGCTCCCTCAGCGCCTGACCACCCTCGACCGTCCCGCCGGCCGCCTCGGCCTCCAGCTCCCCGACCACGGACGCGGTCGTGGCGGCGCCAACGTCGGCCATGATCAGCGCCTCCTCCAGGCGTTCCCACGTGTGCTCGTCGAGCACTCCGAACAGGGTCGCTGCGATCTCTGAGCCGAGCGCCTGGCGGGTCTTCGCCATGCTCTGGCGCAAGCGGCGAAACAGCCCGCCGCGCTTGGTGGCTTCGGACCCCGCGTCGCCCGGCTGCGCCGCCCCGCCAGCGGCGCCCTCCCCGGCGGACTGGTCGGTGATGAAGAGTTCGCTCCAGTCGCGTGCCACGGGCCGCGCGACTGTAGCAGCGAGGGCTCAGGCTACCTCGGCAACCTCCGGCGGCGGCGCCTCGTCGGCGGGGAGCCTGCGCGACAGCACCTTCGAGACCCCGTCCCTGCCCATCGAGACTCCATAGAGCCAGTCGGCGGCCTCCATCGTGCGCTTCTGGTGGGTGATGACGATGAACTGAGCGCGGTCTGAGTAGCGGCGCAGCAGGCCGAGGAAGCGGTCCAGGTTGGCGTCGTCCAACGCCGCCTCGACCTCGTCGAGGATGTAGAACGGGCACGGGCGGGCGAGGAACACCGCGAACAGGAACGCCAGCGCGGTCATCGACTTCTCGCCGCCGGACAGCAGCGACAGGCGCTTGGTCGCCTTTCCGGCCGGCGTGATCTCGATCTCCACGCCGAGGAGGTCCTCCTCCTCACCGTCGCGCTCGCCGCGTTCGGCGTCGGCCTCGGCCTCGGCGGCCGCCTCGGCGGCGTCGCCGTTGCGACCTTCGCCCCCATCCTCGTGCAGCGGCTGGCCACCGAGCACGGGACGCGGCGCGTGCTCTTCGGCGACAAGCCGCAGCCGTCCGGTGCCGCCCGGGAAGACGTCGCCGACGAGCTCTTCGAAGTTCCGCGCGGCGGCGGCGAATGTCTCCTCGAACGTCTGCTGTATCTGGCGGTCGGTATCCCTGATCACCGTGCGCAGCTCGCGCAGCGCGGTCTCGAGATCCGACCGCTGGCTCTCCAGCTCCTCGACGTGCTCCACGGCCTCTCCGTACTCCTGCTGCGCCAGGGGATTGACTGGCCCGAGCAGTTCGCGCCGGCGCTCCAGGCGCTCAACGCGCGTCGTCAGCTCCAGCCGCTGCTCCTCTGAAAGCGCCTGCTCGCCAGCCGGACGATCCTCGCCGCCCTGCGCTGAGTCGAGCCCGAGCCTCTCGGCCACGCCCTTGAGGTCGAGCTCCGCCTCGACGACCTGGTCGCGCAGTCGCTGGGCCGCGACCTCGGCCTCGGTGACGATCTCGCCGGCCCCGCGGAGCGTGGCCTGGATCTCGGCCTCCTTCGCCGCGCATGCTCCAAGCTCGGATGCCATCTCCTCGCCGGCGAGGCGGTCGCCGTCGAGCGCCTCCTCGAGCCCCGTCATCCGTGCCTGCACGGCCTCGCCTGCGTTCTGAACGGCCGCCGCCAGTCGCTCGGCCAGGGGCGCCGCCGTGACGTCCGCCTCCCGCTGTGCCCGCAGCCGCTGCACGCGCGCCTGGCGTTCGGACCGCTCGCGTTCCAGCCGCTCGGACTGGCGACGCTCGGCGGCGAGCTCACCCTCGAGCTCGGCTTTGCGCACCGCCAGCGGGCCCTGAGCCGGCGCGGAGGACCGCTGCTCGATCAGCCATTGAGTGCGTCGCCTGACCTCGCTCGCCTCGGTCTGCCGGCGCTGTGCCTCGCGCAGCGCACGCTCCGCGCTCGAGCAGGCCTCCTCGACGTGGCCGAGCTGCGCTCGGGCCTGCTCGCACGCCCCTCGCGCGTCCTGCTCGACGTTCACCGCCCGCTCGGCGGCCGCGAGCAGCCGATCGCGCTCGTTGCGCCGCGCGAGCACGCGCTCGCTGCCGCCCTCGGTCAGCTGGCGCACCTCACCCCAGGCGCCGAACCACACGCGCCCCTCGCGTGTGGCGGCTATTCCGTCGAAGTCGTGCGGCAGGTCCTCGAGGCGGTCGACCACCCATGCCTCGGCCAGCAGCCGCCCGGCGAGGTCGAGCACGCCGGCGGGGCCGCTGAGAAGGTCGAGCAGCCTGCGGGCTCCGGCGACCGGCGCCTCGGCCGGGCCGGGCGGTGCGACTCGCGAATCCGCAAGCAGCGCCGTCCCGCCATCCGGGCCGGCCCGGTCGAGCAGCTCCTGGGCACCGGCGACGTCCTTCACCAGCGCTGCGTCCAGGCGGCCGGCGAGCGCGGCGGCGAGCGCCAGCTCATAGCCGTCCTGCACCCGCAGCTCGTCGCTGAGCGCCGACGGGGCGTCGGCCCCGTCCGCGCTGACGCGCAGGTGGCTGCGCAGGAACTGGTTGGCGGCGGCGAGCTCGGCGCCGACCTGCTCGGACTGGCGCCGTCCCTCCTGAGCCTGGCGCTCTGCGGCCGACAGCGCCGTGCGCGCCTGCTCGACCTGCGCGTCGGCCGTGTCGCGAGCGGCGCGTGCCGCGACGAGCAGCTGCTCGAGCTCCTCCAGCTGCGCGGTCTGGCGCTCGAGGTCGAGCGTGAGCTCGGCCGTCTCGCGCTCGATGTCCTGTGCGCGCCCGGCCTCGAGCACGGCCAGCTCGGCCTCGAGCGTGCCGATCCGATCGGCGCTCGCACTCGATTGCTGGCCGACGCTCGATCCGTCCTCGCCGACTGCGGGCTCGCTCTCGCCGAGAGCGCCCAGCTCGAGCTCCACCCGCTCGATTCGCCGCGCGAGCCCCTGCGCGCTCGCGCTCGCCTGCTCGGCGCGCAGGGCGAGCCGCTCGCGCGCCGAGCGTGCCTCGTACACCAGGCGCGACAGCGCGTCATGGCGCTCGGCGCGCTCCGCGAGAGCGCGCTCGGCACGCCCGCGCCGGTCGATCGTCTCCTGCAGCAGGCGCTCCGTCTGCGCGCGCTCGTCGCGCGCCTGCGCGACGCGGCGCTCGGCGCCCTCGAGCTGTGCCCGCCAGCCACGCGAGGCGTCGCGCACGAGCTCCAGGCGAGCTTCGAGGGTCTGGCGCTCCAGACGCTCGTGCAGCTCGGCCGCCTCCGCCTGGCGCTTGAGCGGTCGCAGGCGAGTCCGCGCCTCGCGCTCCACGTCGAGGGCGCGGTCGAGGTTGTCCTGGGTCCGCTCCAGCTTCAGCGCAGCGCGACGGCGGCGCTTGCGGTGCTTGCCGAGCCCCGCGGCCTCCTCGATCAGCAGGCGCCGGTCACGCGGCTTGGAGATGACGATCGCATCCACCCTCCCCTGCGACATGATCGAGTGCGTCTCCTTGCCCAGGCCCGTGTCGGAAAGGACCTCGATCACATCCGTCAACCGGCAGCGCGCCCCGTTGAGGCGGTAGCCGCCGTCACCGGTGCGGTCCAGGCGCCGGGCGATCGAGATCTCGCTCAGCGGAAGGTCCACCGTCCCGTCGGAGTTGTCGAGCACGATCTCGACCTCCGCCTCGCTGCGCGCCTGCACGCCGCGTCCGCCGCCGAAGATCACGTCCTGCATCGACTGGCCCCGAACCGCCAACGGCGACTGCTCGCCCATGGCCCACAGCACGGCGTCGGTCACGTTTGACTTGCCCGACCCGTTGGGGCCGACGACGACGCTCACGCCCGGACCGAACGCCAGGTGCGTGCGGTCGGGAAACGACTTGAACCCCTTCAACGTCACCGACTTCAGGCGCACCGCCGAATCGCCTCCTCCACGCTCATCCGGCCTCGAGACCCTCGACCGCCACGCGCGCGGCCTCCTGCTCGGCGTGCTTCTTGCTCCTGCCGCTGCCGCTGCCGAGCTGCTCGCCGTCCACCCGCGCCACGACGACATAGGTGCGCTCGTGCGGCGGACCCTGCTCGCCGGTCACCTCGTAGCTGACCTCCGCGCCGCGCCGCGCGAGCAGCTCCTGCAACGCCGACTTGAAGTCCACGGGGTGCTCCAGCGCCTGCTCGATCTCCGGTGCGAAGGCCTCCACGACGGCCTCCGCCGTGCGCTCGTAGCCCGCGTGCAGATAGCAGGCGCCGATCACCGCCTCGATCACCGACGCGAGCACCCGCTCGGTCTCGAGCAGCGCCGTGGCGTTCTCGCGGACGCCGGGCGGCGCCGCCTCCCGCAGGCGTTCGGGCAGCGCAAGCCGCACCGCGACCGCGCGGCACGACACGCCGGAGACAGCCTGCGCCCTGATCTTCGTGAGCCTGCCGGCCCCGAAGCGCTCGGCCTCCAGGCGCGGATACAGGTACGCGGTGACCGCCAGCCCGAGCACGCTGTCGCCGAGGAACGCCAGGCGGGCGTAGGAGTCGCTGCGCCGCTCGCTCCAAGAAGCATGCGTAAACACCTGGCGCTCGAGATCCTCGGGCAGCTCGTCCAAGAGGTCGGCGAGCAGCATCATCGCCCGACATCGGCCGTCCCGTTATGCGCCAGCACGAAATCCACCGCCTGGCCGACCGTCAGTATCTCGGCCGCCTGCTCGTCGGACATCTTCACGCCGTAGGTGTCCTCGAGCTCCTGCACGAGCGTGTAGAGGTCGAGCGAGTCGGCCTCGAGGTCCTCCTTGAACCGGGTCGCCTCGGAGATCGCGCCGGACTCGACGTCCAGCTCATCGGCGAGATGGGCCTGGATCAGCCCGAGCACCTGCTCGCGGCCCAGTCCCGTCATCGCCCGCGCCGTCGCACGGCGCCGCGCACCGACGGACCCGGCGCTGTGGTGGGCGAGATCGAACTTCTCATCTTGTGTCGCTGAGGCTAGCGGCCGGCGCGGACACAGGGGGCTGGCGCAACGCGCCCGCATCGCTCAGCGCCAGCTGCGTCTGACCCACGAGGTCCTCTCGCGCCCCCCGCTCGGCGCGCATGATCGCCCTCGCGAAGCCGACTCTCGTGAAGCGTCCGTGCGGGATCACGCCGAGCCGGCGCAGGCCCAGCAGATAAGCGCCCCCGCTGGACTCCGGGTCGATCTCCTCGCGAAACGAGCGCAGCGCCCCGCGCAGCAGCATCCCTCCGAGCTTTCCGCGAACCGAGGACGTCGCTGCGTCCCTGACTGCGCCGAGGATCGTCTGCGAGGCGCCCTCGATCAGCTTAAGCGCGATGTTCCCGGTGAAGCCGTCCGTCACGATCACGTCCGCCGCGCCGGCGAGCACATCGCCGCCCTCGACGTTGCCGACGAACTCGAATGCCTCGAGACCGGCGGCGGCGCGCTGTGCGAGCTCCGCATTGACCTCCAGGACGAGCTCGCTGCCGCGCGTCGACTCCTCGCCGTTGGACAGCAGTCCCACCCGCGGGCGCTCCACGTCGAGCAACAAGCGCGACAGAGCCGCGCCCATGAAGGCGAACTGAACGAGGTGCTCACGCCTGGCCTCCGCGTTGGCGCCGACGTCGAGCAGCGTGACCGGTCGTTGCGGGACCGGCAGGGGCAGCGCCAGCGCCGGGCGGTAGATGCCGGCGGCGCGCTTGATGTTCAAGGTCCCCGCCGCCAGCGCGGCGCCCGTGGCGCCCGCGCACACCAGGACGTGCGCCCTGCCGTCGGCGACCGCCCTGGCGGCCTGCACGATCGAGGCCTCCGGAGTGCCGCGCACCGCGGCGACAGGGTCCGCCGCCTTGGCGACCGACACCGGCGCGTCGACGATCTTCACGCCATCCGGCGCATCGCCCAGCTCCTCGGCCGGGCCGAACAGGATCATCCGCACCCCCTCCGCGGCGGCGATCGCCGCTCCGGCCGCCACCTCGGACGCGCCGAGGTCCGCGCCGTTGCAGTCGACTGCCACCACCCACTCCGCCTGGTCCTGCCTGGGTACGGGTGAGGGCGAGGACGAAGCCCCTTGCG